>JANWZN010000200.1 GCA_025054575.1 Geminicoccaceae bacterium
CGCTCGCTCCCTGTTCTCTTTGTTCTCGAGTTCGGTCCACGTTGCACAGCCGTCGATCTCGAAGGGTCCTTCGTGATTGCCGGCGCTCACGACGAACAGGAGGCCGTGCTCCCAGGCCAGGCGATCGAGCAACCGCGCCCAAGGAGAAAGGTGACCCTGAAAGACGAGGTTCTGGTTGCCGATCGAGAGGTTGACGATCAGGACGTCGCGCAGCGTCGGCTCCGAGGCGATGTGTCGTACGGCTCGATACACGAGATCGACGATCAACCGGTCGTTCGGAGCACGATCGTCGCTCTCCAGGATGGGAAGGTGGACGATCCTGTGGGGGAGGGGCGGCTCGCCGCGGTTCAGATCGCCCCACACGAGAAGCGATGCCATGGCGGTGCCGTGCTTTCGCTCGTCGACCGGCACGCGCGGCTCGAGACCGAAAAGATCGTCCACGATCAGGTGCCGCTGCAGAAGGGGATGGGCTGCAACCGGCACACCATCCAAGAGCACAAGGACCGGCTCGGGGACCGGTTCGGTGACCTCGGGGGCGACTGTCTCCTGGCCCTCGGGCTCGGGCTCGACCACGTCGACCGTGGCCTGGGGGCGGATGTGCATGACCGGATCGGCCCAGGCGATCGTGTCGCGGACCTTCTCGTGCTGGAGCAGGTCGCGGACCGCGCGGGCCGGTAGCTCGACTAGGAGCGCATCGTAAGCGATTTCTTCGATGCGGGCTTTCGCAACCACTCGGCCGTCTGTCCGGCGAACCAGTTCCCCGATCTCCTCCCGCGCTTTCGACGCTTCGGGCGCGGGCCGGAACACGAGCTCGATCTCGAGGCGGATCCGGTCGTCCTCGCCGCGTCCCTCGATCTGCTCCGAGATGCGAGCGCGCTCGGCCTCGGAGAGCCGATCCTTCGGGCCCCAGGGTCGGAGAGCGCGCAAGAGGGCGAACACGTCCTCCCAAGGCTTGAAGCCGCGGCCGAGCCTTTCTCCTCGGCCCCAGCGTTGCCAGAGGGAGCAGAGCTCGCGAAGCGCCCGCACGTCGGGGAACAGGAGATACAATGCCGGGGCTCTATCGAGCTCGTCGGCCGCGAGCTCTTCCTCATCGACCAGTTCGAGGCCAGGGATTTTTCTAACGGCCTCGGCGAACCGTGCGATCGCGCCGCGGACCTCCAGGACGAGCAGGCGCTCGGGTGCGAGGCCTGCGGCATCGCTTTTCAGCTCCAGGCCCGATGGGTCGCGGGTGAGGATCTCCTGCAAGCGGGCGAACGTCGCGCCGAACCTCTCGCCTTGGCGAGCGGGGCCGAACCGCTCAGGCCCCGGTATCGGGCGCTGCCTCGCTCTCCTTCTTTCCGTGGCTTCTCCGGGCTCGACGCGCAGGGGTGGAAACGACGGTTCCTCCGCCATCGCCGCTCTCCGGCCGGACCCTGGCCTCCCAGGTCCGTAGTTCCGCCTCGAGCGCCGCGTCCACGCCGACCTCGCCGAGGCCGAGGACGACCCGGCGGCGGACGTCGAGGCAAAAATCGCGCGCCTCGGCATAGCTCGGGGCGCCCAACCGCTGGGCGATGCGCTCGGGCGACAGACTCGGCCGCTGCGGCCACCTCTCCATTTGCTTGGCGAGGAAAGCCGCGATCTCCGCCGGCCCCGGGGCGGGGAAGGCGAGGCGGAGCTGGAACCGCCGCCAGACGGCGCGATCGAGAAGCTCGGCGTGGTTGGTGGCGGCGACGACGATCGTCCAGCTCGGCAACTGGTCGATTTGCACGAGCAAGAACGAGACGACGCGCTTGATCTCGCCGGTCTCGTGGATGTCGCCGCGTTCTTTCCCTAGCGCATCGAACTCGTCGAAGAAGAGGATACAGGGCGTGGTGCGGGCGTAGTCGAAGAGCCGGCGCAGCCGGGCGTTCGTCTCGCCCAAATAGCTGCCGACCAGCACGTCGTAACGCACGACGAACATCGGCAATGCCAGCGCTTCGGCAATGGCTTCCGCGAAGGAGGTCTTGCCGTTGCCGGGTGGGCCCGAAAGCAACACGCGATGACGCGGCTCGAGCCCGTGGGCGCGCAGCACGTCCGCCCGCGCATGCTCCTCGACGAGCTGGCGCGCAGCCTCGCGGACCGGCAGGGTGAGCAGAAGCTCGTCGAGCCGGGTACGAGGCGTGATCTCGAGGATCGCCTCCTTACCGGACGCCGCTGTTGCCGTGTTCCCGAAAGCGGCGTTGCTCAGCGAAACGGCCGCGAGGGCCTGCTGCAGGCGATCGGCGAGGAGGTGGTGGTTCTTCGCCCGCTCGTCGGCGGCCAGCGCCTCGGCGGTCGCGCGGACGCGGGCCCGATCACCGGCCACCGCGGCACGGACCAGGGACACCAACAGGTCGCTGCGCGCCATCGCTCCGTCGCCCTTCGCCTCGGCCGATCCTGCGCCTGGTTACCCTCGGCAGCGCACCGCGGGAAGCGGCGTCCGTTCGAGCGCGCGACCGGCGGTCGCGGCGACGGCGGGCGTCCTGGATATGTCACGTTTTCCTTATATGTGAGGTTGCTGATGGACCGGGCGGTCGCCCGCCCGCGTCGCGATCGAACCGCACGGGAGGAATGCGATGAGTCTTTCCGATACGATGCACGCTCTGGCGCTCGGGGGTGCGCTCCTGCTCGGCATCGCCGGCGGTGCGTCCGCCCAGCCGCTCACGCTGGGCGAGCAGTTCGCGCTCAGGGGCTACACCGGCGCGGCGATGGGCCAGGTCCTGACGGGTGTCGTCAAAGCCGAGCGGGTGGGCGTGCTCACCAACCCGTCCTCCATCTGCGCGAGCCTCGTGGGGGCGATCGGCGGCCAGGTCGTGGCGACCAGCAAGGCCGCGGACGCCTTCCAGGTGGCGGCGCTGAGCAAGCCCGAAGATGCAGCGGCGGCGGTCGAAGCCTTCAACGGCCGCGACGCGGTGGCACTGATCTTCGGTGGGCAGGTCCCGGCCGAAGAGAACTACGCGCTCACCAAGGCGGCGCTCCGCGCGCTCGCGGATGCGAACTATCGGGGTGCCCTTTTCCTGCACCTGCGGGTGTGGGTCCCCAAGTTCGCCGAGAAGGCGGCGCTGGAAGATCCGGTGATCGGCAAGTATCTGGCAGCCAAGGAAAACATCTATACGGTCACGGTCGACGCGGCGAACGGCAAAGCGCTCGTCCATCGGGTGAGCTTCGCCGAGCCGGCCCAGCGCTCGGTCGAGGTCCTGCACCAGGTGGCGATGAACCCCACCTGGCTCGATCTCTTCAAGCGCTCGATCTGAGCCGTCGCGCGATCGTCGAGGCGAAGGGCCGCGTCGGCCGGCGCGGCCCTTTGTTCGGCCGCGGAGCGCCGCGCGAGCGCACACCCGACCGCGGCAACGCGCCGGTCGACGGGGGACGCGCCGGGGCTTACTTCAGAACCGTCCGAAAGAAGGAGAGGCGGCCGCCGGGCGGGCGCCTCGCGGGCGAGGGGCGATGGCGGTCGCGACGGCCGAGGAACTCGAGGGCAGGATCGAGGCCGTACTCGGCGAGCGGGCCTTGGCCCGGCTGCGCCGCCGGCGCTGGCTCGGGCGGCTTCTCGCGGCCCTGTTGCTGCTCGCGCTCGCGGCGGCTGGAGCCTGGTGGCTCGCCCGCCCGGCCGACGGCGGGATCCGCTGGGTCGCGGCACCGGCCACGAAAGGCACGCTCACGGTGATCGTGACCGCGACCGGCACGGTGCAGCCGCGGCGCGTGGTCGAAGTCTCGAGCGAGCTGTCCGGGATCGTTCGCGAGGTGCTGGTCGACTTCAACAGCCGGGTCCGCAAGGGCCAGGTGCTGGCGCGGCTCGACACCGCGAGGCTCGAGGCCGCGGTCGCGAGCGCCATGGCCCGACGCGAGGCCACGCGCGCGCGCGTGATCGAAGCCGAGGCCACGCTTTCGGAGAAGGCGCGCGATCTCGAGCGCAAGCGCGAGCTCGTCGCGCGTCGGGTGGCGCCGCCCTCCGAGCTCGATCTCGCCGAGGCGGCGCACAACCGGGCCGTGGCGGCGCGCGCGAGCGCCAAGGCCGATGTCGCGGTCGCCGAAGCCGAGTTGCGCCTGGCCGAGATCAACCTCGAGAAGGCCTCGATCCTCTCGCCGATCGACGGGGTCGTGCTGCAGCGCAACGTCGACCCGGGGCAGACCGTGGCCGCCACGCTCCAGGCCCCGAAACTGTTCACGATCGCCGAGGACTTGACCCAGATGGAGGTGCAGGTCGACGTCGACGAGGCGGATGTCGGCCAGGTCCGACCCGGCCAGGCCGCCACCTTCACGGTCGACGCCTGGCCCGATCGGAAATTCCCGGCCACGATCCGCGACGTCCGCTTCGCGTCCGAGATCCAGGCCGGGGTGGTCACCTACAAGGCCATTCTCGATGTCGACAATCGCGAGCTCCTGTTGCGCCCGGGCATGACCGCCACGGCCGAGATCGCGGTGCAGCGGGTCGAGGACGCGGTGTTGGTGCCGAACGCGGCGCTGCGGTTCACTCCGCCGGCCGAGGAGGCGGCCGAGCGGCCGGGCCTGTTGCGTGCGCTGATGCCGATGATGCCGCGTTTCCGCCAGGCGAGCCGGCCGGAGGAGACCGGGCCCGAGCGTACGCTCTGGGTCCTGAAGGGCGAGC
>JANWZN010000201.1 GCA_025054575.1 Geminicoccaceae bacterium
TGATCCGCCCGGCCCGGATGCGCTCGCGCGCCGCCCCCCAGACCGCCGCCATGAAGTCGACATGGCCGCCCTCGAGCGCGGTCAGGGCCGGACCGTCGCCGTCGAAGGGCACTTGCGTGACCTTGAAGCCCGGCACCTCGGCTGCGAGCATGGCGTGCACGACGAAGGGCAGCCCGCCCACGCCCGTGGCCCCCATCTTGACCGTGTCCGGGTTGGCCTTGACGTGCTCGATCAGCGCCTTGGCATCGGCCCAGGGGGCGTCCTTGCGGGCCACGAGAACGGGCGTGCCGCGGGCCAGGAGGACGAGCGGGTAGAAATCGTCGTAAGAAAGCTCGGCGAGCCCGAGCACGCCGTAGAGCTGCGGGTTCTCCGCCCCGAAGAGGATGTTGTAGCCGTCGGCGCGCTGGGAATGGACGTACTGCATGCCGATCACGCCGGTGCCACCCGGCCGGTTGGTGAGCACGATCTTCTGGCCGAGCTTTTCTTCGACGATCGGGGCCACGGCGCGGGTGACGGCATCGGTCGAGCCGCCGGCACCCCACTGGATCGTGCCCTGGATCGGGCGGGCCGGGAACTCCTGGGCGAAGCCCGTGCGGGCGAGCGGCAGGGCGCCGAGCGCGCCGGCGCCGGCCAGGAGGGTACGTCGGTTCAGCCTCATGAGCCTTCTCCTCGGTTCGCATCGAAACTTTCCGCGGCCGCCGCGAAGTGGCGGTGCATGCGGGCGATGTCGGGTTCGTGTCCGGTGAACAGGCGGAACGCCTCGACCGCCTGGAACACGGCCATGCCCGAGCCGTCGAGCGTGCGGCAGCCGGCCGCCCGGGCGGCGCGCAGAAGCTCGGTCTCGAGCGGGAAATAGACGATCTCGGCGACCCAGAGGGCGGGCCGCAACAGCTCGACCGGGACGGGGCTGCCGGGGTAGGCGGCCATGCCCACGGGCGTCGCGTTGACGAGCCCGTCGGCGCGGGCGAGGGCAGAGGCGAGATCTTGGGCGAGGGCGACGCGCGCGGCCGCAAACCGGCCCGCCATGCGCGCCGCGAGCGCCTCCGCCCGCATCCGATCGAGATCGAACAGCAAGAGCTCGCGCACGCCCGCCCGGAGCAGCGCCCAGGCGACGGCGGCACCGGCACCGCCTGCCCCGAGCAGGACGACCCGATCGCGGGCGACCTCGGGCAGGCCGCGGCGGAAGGCTTCGAGGAAGCCCGTGCCGTCGGTGTTGTGGCCGATCCGCCGGCCGTTCGCGAGCACCACCGTGTTGACCGCGCCGATCGCCTCGGCCGCCGGCGCGAGATCGTCGAGCTGCGCGATCACCGCCTGCTTGCAGGGATGGGTGACGTTGAGGCCGTCGAAGCCGAGCCGTTCCGCCCAGCGCAGGATGTCGCCCAGGTCGGCCGGGCCGAGCCCGAGGACGTCCAGGTCGATCCGCCGATAGACGTACGCGAACCCCTGCGCGGCCCCTTCGGCCTCGTGCATGAAGGGCGTGCGCGAGGGGCCGATTCCGCTGCCCACGAGCCCGGCGAGCCGGCTCGGACCGCCCCGTGCGTGCTCGCTTCGGCTCATCCTCGCAGCGCCTCCCCGCCGATCGAACGGCCCCTTGCTAGACGCTCCCTCGGGCGGGCGGAAGTGAGCTTCGGGCCGAACCGAATAACCGTTTCGTTATGTGTCCGCGCCGCGCGCCGGATCGGGCTCGCGCAGTGCCGCCGCGCGCCGCCGCACGATGGCCGTGAAGAGTGCGAGGATCGGCGCCGGCCGCTCGCCGGCGCGCATCGTCATGCCGACCGGTCCCGCCGTGATCGCGGTATCGAACGGCAGGGCCACGAGCCCGCCGGCGGCCAGCTCGCGCGCCACCACACCCTGCGAGATGATCCAGACCGCGTCCGTCCGGGCGAGGAAGGCGCGGGCGAAATCGGAGGAGACGGTCTCGATCCGGCGGACGGGCGGCGGCACCCGGTTGGCGAGAAGCCAGCGGTCGACCAGGGGGCGCGTGATGTCCCGCTCGCCCGGGAGCAAGAGGGGGAAGCGGGCGATCGCCGCGGGCTCCGGCACCGGCTCGACGAGCAGCGGGTGCCCCGGCCGCACGACCACGCTCATGCATTCCGAATAGAGCTGCTCGAAGGCGAGCCCGACCATCGAGTCGGGGTCGGCGAGCCGGCCGACCACGAGGTCGAGCTCGCGGCTCTTGAGCCGCTCGAGCAGGAACCGGTTGGGACCGCTCACGAGATCGACGACGGCATCCGAACGCGTCGCCACGAGCTCCTCCACGGCCGCGGGCAACAGCCGGGCCGCGACCGTCGGCAGCGCACCGATCCTGAGGCTCGTCTCGGGCAGGGCACGCTCTTGGCGCACGCTCTCGACCGCCTGCTGCAGCGCCACGATGCCGGTCGCGGCGTGGTCGTGGAAGCGCTCGCCCGCCGGGGTGAGGACGAGGCCGCGCGGGGTGCGCGCGAAAAGCCGCGTCTTGAGCGCCTGTTCCAGCTCCTTGAGGGTCTTGGAAACGGCCGGCTGGGTGACGTGCAGCTGCTCGGCGGCGCGGCCCACTTGGCCGAACCGCGCGACCTCTAGGAAACACTGCAGGTGCCGGATCTTGATCCGCGGATCGAGTGTCGCCACGCGCCGGCCTCCCGATATGAACGATTGGTTATCGAGACGGTCGCGCTCCTCAATAGCCGGTCGCGCCCGCGCCGATTAGGGGTGAGGCGGCGCGGCGAGGACAGCGGAGGGAACCGTGGTCGAGAGCGCCTACGAGCGCGGCATGAAGGTCCGCCGAGCGGTTCTGGGCGATGCGCATGTCGACCGGGCGACCGCGCGGATCGGCCCGCTCGATGCCGACTTCCAGCGCTTCATCACCGAAGGGGCCTGGGGTAGCGTGTGGAGCCGGCCCGGTCTCAGCCGGCGCGAGCGCTCGATGCTGGTGGTGGCACTCATGGCGGCACTCGGGCACGAGGAGGAACTCGCCATGCATCTGCGGGCCACGCGGAACACCGGGGCGAGCCCGGCGGACGTGGCCGAAACGCTTCTGATGGTCGCGGTCTATGCCGGCGTGCCGGCGGCGAACAGGGCCTTCCGCATCGCCAAGGAGGTGCTCGGCGCCGAGGCGGCGGCCGCAGCCCGGCCGCGGCCGCAGGACGCCCGAAGGGGGGAGTGAGAAGGATGGAGAACGCGCCTCGGGCCTTTCGCCCGCGCGATCGGGCCTGGCATCCGGCCGCCTGGTTCCCGGACTACAAGACCTCGGTCTACCGCTCGCCGCGGCTGCCCCTGGTCTCCTTGACCGCGACCAGGAGCGAGCTCACCGCCCCGGTCTTCGGCCACGACCTGATCCGGGCGAGCGACAACGATCTCCTCGTCAACGGCCGGGTCGACGGCGATCCGATCGGCCCGCGCATCGTCCTCTTCGGCAAGGTGCTCGACGAGGAGGGACGGCCGGTCCGCAACGTGCTGATCGAGCTCTGGCAGGCCAACGCCGCCGGCCGCTACCGCCACGTCAACGATTCCTACTTGGCCCCGCTCGATCCGAATTTCTGGGGTGTGGGGCGGACCTTGAGCGAGCCGGACGGCTCCTATCGCTTCCGCACGATCCGCCCCGGCCCCTATCCCTGGCGCAACCGGGTCAACGACTGGCGGCCCGCCCACATCCACATCTCGCTCTGGGGCGCTTCCTTGTGCCAGCGCCTCGTGAGCCAGATCTATTTCGAGGGTGATCCGCTCTTGCCGCTCTGCCCGATCTACAACAGCATCCCCGATCCGGCCGCCCGCGCGCGGCTTTTGGCCAAGCTCGACATGGGCGAGAGCCTGCCGCACGACACGCTCGCCTGGCGGTTCGACATCGTGCTGCGCGGCCCGCGCCAGACCTTCTTCGAGAACAAGCGGGAGGGTGCTTGAGATGCTGCGCGAGATCCCGTCCCAGACCGCCGGCCCCTACGTCCATATCGGCCTGTTGCCGTCGGCGGCCGGCATTCCCTTCGAGCCCGAGCGCGACTGGGGTGCGATGCTCGGGCCCGGCGCGCGCGGCGAGCGGATCCGGATCGAGGGCATCGTCTACGACGGCACGGGTTCGCCCGTGAAGGACGCCGTGCTCGAGCTCTGGCAGCCGGACGCGGCCGGCCGCTTTCCCGGCCGCGATCCGGGGGCCGATCCGGCCTTCAAGGGCTTCGCTCGGGTCGCGAGCGACTTCGCAACCGGCCTCTTCGCCTTCGAGACGATCAAGCCCGGCCGCGTGCCGACCGCCGACGGCCGGCTGCAGGCGCCGCATGGCACGCTCTTGATCTTCGCCCGCGGCATCAACATCCACCTGCACACCCGGATCTATTTCGACGACGAGGCCGCGGCCAACGCCGAGGATCCGGTGCTCGCGCTCGTCGAGCAGGAATCGCGGCGCCGCACGCTTCTCGCCCGCCGCGGCCTGCGCGACGGGGCCGTCGTCTATCGCTTCGACGTCTATTTGCAAGGACCGAACGAGACGGTGTTCTTCGATGCCTGAACCCGCGCCCTGCATCATCACGGTCGCGATCACCGGATCGCTGCCGCGCAAGAAAGACAATCCGGCGGTTCCGATCACCGTCGACGAGCAGATCGAATCGACGCACGAGGCCTT
>JANWZN010000202.1 GCA_025054575.1 Geminicoccaceae bacterium
CTGCGATCAGGCACCACCCGCGATCGGCCCCGGCATCGCGAGCCCGACCCGCGCGGCTTCGGCGGCGAGCGCCTCCTCGATCCCGGGTGCGAGCGGCACCCCGCGGGCGAGGGCGTCGCGGCGCAGGGCCATCGCCCGATCGCCCGGGACCCGCACCCGCTCGACGCCGGGGCGCGGCGGGTTCGCCCGCGCCCGCTCGGCGAGCCAGCCGGTCTCGCGCACGAACGCCTCGAGCCCGGCGAACAGGGCCGGATCCCAGGCCTGGACGAGGACCGCGGCGCCCCAGGTCGTGGGCGCCTCGGCGCGGCCGAAGCCGGCGAGGCCCTGGGTCAAGGCCTCGATCACGAAGGCGAGGCCGGTTCCCTTGTGGCCGTGATCGAGCCCGCCCACGGGCAGGATCGTGCCCGGCGGATCGGCCTCGAGAACCGCCGGATCGTCGCTCGCTCGGCCCTCGGCATCGAGCCACCACGCTCCCGGCCCCCGCTTTCCTTCGCGAGCGAGCCGCGCACTCATGGCGTTGGTCGTGATCGAAGCGCTGATGTCGACCAGGATCGGATCGCCCGGGCTCGGGATCCCGACCGCGATCGGATCGGGGGTGAAGAGCGCCCGCCGGCCGCCGAAGGGGGCGACGGTCGCGGTCGAGGGATCGGAGGAGGCCACCAGCACCACCCGCCCCCGCCGGGTCGCCCGCGGCAGGAACGCGGCGAGGCAGCCGATATGGCCCGAGCGCGCGATCGCGATCGCGGCGGTGCCGAACCGGCTCGCCCGATCGCAGGCCTCGTCGACCGCGCGCGCCGCGAGCCACAGCCCCGGCCGCCAGCCGCCGTCCCAGACCGCGACCGCGGCACCATCGGCGAGGGTCGCGGGCTCGCCCGTGCCGAGCAGCCGGCCGGCCTCGAGTTCGCGCCGATAAGCCGGGAGCAGGGCGAGCCCGTGGGTGGTGTGGCCCATCAGATCGGCCTCGAGGAGGAGTTCGGCGGTGACGGCCGCCTTCTCCTCGTCCATCCCGGCGGCCCGCAACAGATCGCGGGCGAGCCCGCGCAGGGCGTCGACCGCGAAGCATCGCGCGCTCATGCGCCCGCTCCTCGTCCCGTCACGGGTTCAGCCGGCGAGAAAGCGCGTGCGCGGCGTGTAGGGCAGGGCGAGATCGCGGGCGACCGCCTCGTAGACGCAGTGCCCGTCGACGATGTTGAGCCCGTCGGCCAGGTGCGGATCCGCTTCGCAGGCACGCTTCCACCCCTTCTCCGCGAGCGCCAGCACGAAGGGCAAGGTGGCGTTGTTGAGGGCGAAGGTCGAGGTGCGCGGCACCGCACCCGGCATGTTGGTGACGCAATAGTGGATCACGCCTTCCTCGACGTAGACCGGATCGGCGTGCGTGGTCGGGCGCGAGGTTTCGGCGCAGCCGCCCTGGTCGATCGCGATGTCGACGAACACCGAGCCCCGCCGCATCGCCCGGATCATCTCGCGGCTCACGAGCTTGGGGGCGGCGGCGCCGGGGATCAGGACCGCACCGATGACGAGATCGGCGGTCGTGACGTGGCGCTCGATCGCGTCCACCGTCGAATATTCGGTGTTGAGCATCGGGCCGAACTGGAGGTCGAGTTCGTAGAGCCGATCGAGCGAGCGGTCGATCACGTAGACCTGGGCCTCGAGGCCCATCGCCATGCGAATGGCGTTGGTCCCGGCCACCCCGCCACCGAGCACCACGACCTTGGCGGCGTGGACGCCCGGCACACCCCCCAGGAGGATGCCGGCCCCGCCCTGCATCTTCTCGAGATGGTGGGCGCCCACCTGGACGCTCATCCGGCCGGCTACCTCCGACATGGGGGCGAGCAGCGGCAGCCGGCCGCGGCGGTCGGTGACGGTCTCGTAGGCGATCGCGACACAGCCCGAGGCCAAGAGCCCCTCGGCCTGCGGTTTGTCGGCCGCGAGGTGGAGATAGGTGAAGAGCACCTGGCCGGGGCGCAGCCGCTGCCATTCGCGGGGCTGCGGCTCCTTGACCTTCACGATCAGCTCGGCCCGGGCGAAGACCTCCTCGGCCGTGGCCACGATCTCGGCGCCGGCTGTCCGGTAGGCGGTGTCGTCGCAGCCGACGCCGATGCCGGCGCCGCTCTCCACGAGCACGCGATGGCCGTGATGGACGAGCTCGCGCACGCTCGACGGGACCAGCCCCACGCGGTACTCGTGCGTCTTGATCTCCTTGGGAACGCCCACGAGCATCGCCCACTCCTGTGCCGTTGGGACGCGCGCCACGCTACTCGCTCGGCCGCGTGCGGACCAGGGCCGCGCAGGCGATTGCCGGGAGCGACCGGCGAGGCCTATGCTCGACGCCGCGGGCGTCGCCTCGTTCCGGAGCGTTCATGTCTTCCCCGCGCGCGGCTCTGTTCGCTGTTCTGCTCGCCGGGCTCGCGCCGCCGCCAGCGGCACTGGCCGCGGCCCAGGACGTGGCCGGACGCTGGGCCGCGACGCTCGAGGGTGGTGCCCGGATCGAGCTCGACCTCGAGGCCCGAGGGGCCGGCTTCGAGGTGCGGCTGGTCCGCGACGGCCGCCCCCTTTTTTCGGGGACCTTCGCCGCGACCGAGCGGCCGGCCGTGTTCGAGGCGGTGGCGAGCGGTCTGTTCGCGGTCCTCGGCAGGCGGCAGGCTCCCGCCAATCCGCTCGAGGGCGAGCAGCTGGTCTGGGCGCGGGAGGTCGCCCACGGGCTCGTCTTGGCGCGGCTGACGATCGAGCGCGGTCGCCCGCTCGTCGAGCGCGCCCGGCTCGAGCGCCGCGACGACCGGCTGCGCCTCCTGCTCGATCGGTTCGAGGAAGCGACGACCACCATCGAGCTCGAAGCCGAGCTCGCGCGGCGCGGCGGCTGAGATGAACCGGCGAGCGTGGCTCGCGCTCGCGCTACAGGCGCCTTTGGCGCTGCGATCGGCGATCGCCCGGGTCGTCCCGGCCGACCCGCTGTTCGGCGCATATGTCGGGACCGCTTCGGTGCTCGACGAGTCCGGGCAGGTGGTCGAGGAGCGCGATCTCGACCTCTCGATCGAGCCCTTCCGGCGGACCGGCCTGCGGCTGCGAACGATCAGCGTGAGCCTGGTCGACGGTCGGCGCGACCGGCCGGGTGTCGTTCGGCGCGAGAGCGAGACCCGCTTTCTGCCGGCGAGCGGCCGGCCTTACCTGGTCGAGGACCGCGAGCCGGGCCTGTTCCGCCAACGCGAGGAGCTGCAGCCGATGGCGGGCGACCCGGTCCGTTGGGCGGTGGTCGATACCGACGGCCTCCACGTCTACGCCTTCGTGCTGCTCGAGGACGGCCGATACGAGCTGCAGGTCGCCCATCGCCGCCCGACGGCCGAGGGGCTCGAGCTCGACTTCTTGCGGATCGTCGACGGGCGCGTGGTCCGTCGGGCGCGCGGTCGGATGGTCCGGGCCGGTTGATGCGCGGGGGCCGGGCGTTCAGCCGGCGCGAGCTCGCGCGCCGTACCGCCGGCCTCCTCCTCGCCGGCGCCACCGCCGCTGCGCGCGCCCAGGAGGGTCGGTTCTTCCGCATCGCGACCGGGCCGGTCGGCGGCAGCGTCTACACGCTGGGCGGCCTCTTGGCCGAGGCCGTCTCGAGCCCGCCCGGCGCCCCGCCCTGCGAGCTCGGCGGCTCCTGCGGGGTGCCCGGGCTCGTGGCCCTCGCCCAGTCCTCGGCCGGCTCGCTCGCCAATCTCGAGCAGCTCGCCCTCGCTCGCGTGGAGAGCGCGCTCGTCCGCGCCGATCTCGCCGAGGCCGCCCAGCGCGGCGACGGCGAGCCGTCGCTCGCCCCGCTCGCCGGGCGGTTGCGAACGCTCGCGCGCCTGGTCGAGGCCGCGCTCCATCTCCTCGTCCGCGGCGACGCGCCGATCGGCGGCCCGGCCGATCTCGCCGGGCGGCGGCTGGGCCTCGAGGAAGCGGGCTCGGGCACGCTCGCGCTCGCCCGGCTGCTGCTCGCCGCGTTCGGGGTCGAGGAGCGATCGGTCGAGCTCGCCTTCCTGGGTCGTGGTGCGGCGGTGACGGCGCTCGCCGCCGGCAGCCTCGACGCCCTCCTGCTGGTCGGCCCCTGGCCGGTGCCGACCGCCGAGGAAGCGATCCCGGCCGCCGACGCCCGCCTTCTGCCGTTGCGCGGGCCGGCGATCGATCGCCTGGTCCGCCGCCACGCCTGGCTCGGCTATCACCTGATCCCGTTCGCGAGCTACCCCGGCCAGCCGGCGGTCGAGACCGTGGCCGTACCGCTCCTCTGGCTGGTCCGCGACGAGCTCGAGGAAGAGCTCGCCTACGCGCTCGCGGCAGCACTCTGGCGCCCGGAGAGCCTGGCGCGGCTGCGCGCCGGCCATCCCCAGGGCCGCGAGCTGGCACTCGAAGAGGCCGCCGCCGGGCTGGTCGTGCCGCTCCATGCCGGCGCCCGGCGATGGTACCGCGAACAGGGGCTGCTCCGTGAGCCTTGATCCGAAGCTTCCGGCCATCGCAGCGTGGCGCGAGGCGCGGCGGGCTCGGCCGGCTGCCGCGCGGACACGGGCACCCACCGCCGAGCACGCGCGG
>JANWZN010000203.1 GCA_025054575.1 Geminicoccaceae bacterium
GATCTCGCGCCACAGCGCCACCGCGATCGCCTCGACGAGCTCGCGCTCGATGGGGTCGCGTGGTCGGTAGACGGTCCGGGCGGCGCGGGCGAGGGCTTCGAACTCGGCCGGATCCTCGTGCGGCAGAAGGCAGAACCGTCGGGCGCGCAGGCCGTGGCGCAGCGCGTTGAGGGCGGAGCGCGCTTTGCCTTCTGGTGTTCGCGGCCCGCGGCGGAGGGGGGGCGGAGCGGCCATCGCCTTCTCCCGTTGCTCGGCGATGCCGCCATCCCTTCCCAGAACCTAGGAAAAATGTCAAGCTCGACGCGAAGATCCGCGATGGGCCCGGGCGCTGGGCGGGTCGGTGACCGGGCGCGAGCCTGTGCGCGAGGTGGGGACCGACCCGAACCGGCCGTCGCCACCGGCCCGTGGCGAGCGAGCGGCGCGGATCGGGCCGCGCGGTCGATCCTAGGGTGCGAGCGCCTGCGGGACGGCGCCGAAGGCGCGATCGCCGGGCGCGGGAACGAGCAGCACGGGCCGCGTCGATGGCCCGGGATGCGACGGCACCGTGCGACCGCGCCCCGCCGCGCGGTCGGCGGTCGGACCGTGGGCCTCGCGCGGGGACGGTGGTCCCCCGACGGTCGGGGCGATCGGGTTTCAGCGAGCGAGCTGCAGGCCCGACAACCAGACCAGGATCGCCTCGAGATCCTCGCGGGAGGCCGTATCCTTCCAAGCCGGCATGGCATAGCCGGAGCGGGTCTGCAGCCGGCCCTCGAGCACGGTCTGCCAGTAGGTATCGATCCAGTCGCCGCGGTAGCGGATCTGCATCCGGCGCAGGTCTCGGGCACGCTCCGGGCCGACCGCGTCGCGCCCGTGGCAGTGGGCGCATCCGAGCACGGCGTTGAACAGGGTCCGGCCGCGCTCGCCGAGGGCAGCTTCCGTTGTCGGCTGGTCGGCGGCGACGCGCACGATCGGCGCCGGAAGGGCACCCCGCCGCTCGGGCGGCGTTGCCAGCCAGTCCCAGCCGATGGCGGCGTCGTAGCGGAGGCCGTAGGACCGCGCGATGGCGGCGATCTCGGGGCGCATCGCGTCGATCAACTCGTCGAGCCGTTCGTGCAGGGCGCGTTTCTCGCGCGCGACACCGGCGGCCGCCTGCCACCTCAGGCGTGGCCCGTCGACGCGGACGATGGTGAGCCGGCGTCCGGTTTCTTGTTCGATGCGAACGGCCGCGGGCTCCCAGACGAAAGCGGCATCGGCCTCGCCGCGCAGCATCGCGCGGACCGCTTCTTCCGGCTCGCGGAAGGTGACGGTGACCACCCCGTCGAGCGTCGCGAGTGCGGTCTGCGGCTCGGAATTGAATGCGACGGCCACCCGCTTGCCGACCAGCTCGTCGATGCGTGCGATCCGTCCGCCTTCGGAAAAAGCCAGCACGTAACCGAGGTCGAGCAGCGGGCCGGCGACCAGCACGCGCGGCCCCACGAGACCCTTCACGTGCGGTACGCCCAACGCGACGTCGCACCGGTCGGCCAGCAGCGTCGTCCGGATCGCCCGTTTGCCGAGATCGGTCGGCCACCCGTGAGGCTGGAACGGACGGCCGAGGGCATCGGCGAGTCTCTTCCCGACCTCCCAATAGATGCCGTGCCGCTCGCCCGCGGCGCTGCTCAGGGGCGGCAGATCGGGATCGAGGCAGACCCGGAGCGGTTCGGAAGCGGATGCCGGGAAGGCAGCGAGCGCGGCCACGGTCATCACCACGGCCAGCGAGAGCAACGATCGGCGCACGGTCGGGCTCTCCACGATCGCGGGGGCGGGTGGCCGTCGGCCCGACCACCCGCTGCGCAGTCACTCGAGGGTGAAGGCGAACAGCATCCCGCCGGTCGGTTGCGCCTCGATCATCTGCCGCCCGATCTCGCCGAAATGCTGGGGCATCCCGTCCGAACGACCGACCACGACGACCACATCCTGCTCGCCGCCGACCTCACAGGTCGCGGCGGCCGCGTGGATCCCGGAGCCGAGCTGCTTCTTCCAGAGAACGTCGCCCGTCCGGGCGTCGATGGCGCGGAAGTCGCCCTCGTACTGGCCGGCGAAGACGAGACCGCCCGCGGTCGCGAGCACGCCACCGTTGAAGAACCATTTCTCCTGGATGCTCCAGGCCTTCTTCCTGGCGATCGGATCCCGAGCGATCGACTCGCCGTAATGATCGCCACGGCCCGGCCGCGTCGCGAAGTCCTTGCCGAGGTAGAAGGAACCACGTTTGTATTCGACCTCGGCATCCTCCATGTCCATGCAGAGATTGTTGGCCGGGATGTAGACGAGCTTGGTGTCCGGGCTCCAGGCCATCGGCTGCCAGTTCTTGCCGCCGACCGGGTTCGGGCAAATGTCGACGACGTTCTCGCCGAGGCCGGGCCGTTTCGCGGGATCCTCGATCGGCTGCTGGGCGGCCAGATCGAAGCCCTCGGCTCGGTTCGCGTGGACGAACAGATCGGCCGACAGCGCCTTGCCGGTGGTGCGATCGAGCACGAAGAAGAAGCCGTTGCGGTCGGCCTCGAGCCCGACCGGATCCGGCTCGCTCTCGCCGGTGACGTCGATGTCGACCAGAACGAGCTCGTCGACCCCGTCACAGTCCCGGGCATCGTGTTACGTGCTCGGGAAGCCCCGGACGATCTCGCCGTCGTCGGGGTCGACGCCGATCGTCGCCGAGGTTCACGGATTCGCGTACGGGCCGAAGTCGGAGCTGTCGGGACCGCGCACCAGCGCATTCCAGGGCGCCGGGTTGGACGTGCCGAAGTAGGCGAGGTCCCGCTCGGCGTCGTAGGAGGCGACGAGCCAGGCGGTCCCGCCGCCGAGCTTCCAGGAATCGGCCTTCCAAGTCTCGTTGCCGGGCTCGCCCGGCCCGGGCACGGTCCAGGTCTTTCAGCGCGGCTCGCCGGTTTTTTTGTCGAACGCGGCGATCCAGCCGTGCGCCCCGTATTCGTCGCCGCCGAAGCCGGTGATCACGAGGTCGTTGACGACGAGCGGCGGCGAGGTGATCACCGAGCCCTGCTTGTAGTCGACGACGTCGACCGTCCACTTCTCTTCGCTGGTCTTGGCATCGAAGGCGGACAGTGCGCCGTCGAGCCGTCCCACGTAGATCATGCCGTCGCTGTAGGCGACCCCGCGATCGACCACGCCACAGCAGGCATATTGCGCGACGCCTGCCGGCATCTCGAGCGCGACCTTCCAACGGATGGCGCCGGTCGCCGCGTCGAGTGCCATGACGTGCGCAGGACCGTTGGCGCTGGTGACATAGAGGGTGTCGCCGACGACGATCGGATTGCTCTCCTGCGAGTGTGCGTTGCCGAGCGAGCGGGCCCAGGCGAAGGAGAGTTTCTTGACATTGTCCCGATTGATCCGGGCGAGGGTGCTATACTGCCAGCGCGCGTCGCTGCCGCTGTAAGTGGGCCACTCTTTGTCCATGGCCGACCCGGTGCCGGCCGCTGCGACGGCGAGCCCGAATGCTAGACCCGCCGACATCGAGCGTGGCCCGATCGTGGCGCCCGCCTGCTCTTTTCGCCGATGTCACGATTTCGCTCGCCGACCGCGGCAACCGTCCCTGTCGAGGGCGGCTCCGGCGCGCGCCGCGTGCGAGGCTCACTCGGCCTTGCCGGTGCGCGCGGTGAAGCCGCGAAGCGGGTCGTAGCCGCGGAACGCCGCGGCGAGAAAGAGGGCGGTCCAGAGCAGCGTCCACGCACAAGCCGCGGCTGCGAACTTGCCGTGCAGCGCGAAGCGGATCAGCTCGACCGCGTGGGTGAACGGGTTGAAGGCGCAGATCTGGTAGAGCAGCTCGGAGCTTTCCCGCACCTGCCAGAGCGGGTAGAGGGCGGAGCTCGCGAAGAACATCGGAAAAATCACGAAGTTCATGACGCCCGCGAAGTTCTCGAGCTGGCGGATCAGCGACGACAGAAGCAGGCCGAGTGCCCCCAGCATCAAGCCGCCCAGGACGATCGCCGGCAGCGCATAGAGATAGCCGATCGGCGGCGGATCGATCCCGTAGAGCCGTGCGATCAGGAGGAACAGATAGGCCTGCAGCGTGGCCACGAGAACGATCCCGAGCAGCTTGGCCGAAAGCAGGAACCAGCGCGGCAGCGGGCTCACGAGCAGGACCCGCATCGAGCCCATCTCTTGATCGTAGACCATCGAGAGGGCCCCTTGCATGCCGCTGAAGAGCAGGATCATGCCCACGAGCCCCGGGGTGATGTAGAGCTCGTAGAGCACGTAGGTGGTATAGGGCTCCTGGATCGAGACGCCGAGGACGTTGCGAAAGCCCGCGGCGAAGATGAACAACCAGACGAGCGGTCGCACGAGGGCGGAGAAGAAGCGCTCGCGCTGACCGAGAAACCGCAAGAGCTCGCGCGCGCTCACGACCTCGAGCGCCCGCAGCGCATGCGCGAGGCGCCCCGGTCGCGGCGCGGCGGCCGTGGCATCGGGCGACCGATCGAGCACGACGAGCCGCTCGCTGCTCATGCCGAGCCTCCGGTCAGCCGGCGAAAGGCTCCGGCCAGGCTCGTCTCGCCG
>JANWZN010000204.1 GCA_025054575.1 Geminicoccaceae bacterium
GAGGCGCGCCCGCAGCTGCTCGGCGAGCTCGCGCGAGCGGCGCTCGTCGATGAAGTTGGCGGCCGGCAAGGGCGGTGGGCCGTCGCCCGGCACGATCTCGCCGACCGCGAGGCGCAGCGGGCTTTCCGGCGCGCCGGGCGCGCGCTGGCCCCCGGGCGCGCCGCCGCAGCCGACGAGCAGGAGGGCCGCCCCCAAGACCGTGCGACGATCGAGCTTCGCGCCCATCAGTGACCGCGCGCCGCCAGGAGCCGTGCTACCGCCTGCTCGTCGAAATCGTAGACCCGGTTGCAGAACTGGCAGGTCACCTCGATCCGCCCGTCGGGCAGGCGCATCTCGGCGAGCGTGCTGGCCGGGAAGCGCGCGAGCATCGCCCGCACCCGACCCTCGTCGCAGGAACAGCCGGCCTCGAGCGGCAGGGCCGTGTAGACGCGCACGCCGGTCTCGTGAAAGAGCCGATAGAGCACGCTGTCGGGGTCGAGTTCGGGACCGGTGAGCTCGCGCTCGGTCGCGGTCTCGAGCAGGAGCATGGCCTCCTGCCAGTTCTCGCGCGCCGCCTCCTCTTCCTCGGCACCGCCCGCAGGCGGCAGGGCCTGGAGGATGATCGCGCCGCCGCGCCAGGCTCCCGAGTGCGCATCACGGGTCACGGCGAGCTTGATGCCGGTGCGGATCTGCTCGGATTTGTGGAAATAGCCGAGCATCGCCTCGGTGAGCGTGCGGCCGTCGAGCGAGACGATGCCCTGCTGCAGCTCGCCGCCGATCTTGGTCTGGTCGACGGTCAGCGCCACGAGCCCGCGGCCGAGAAGCTCGCGCTCGGCCCGGCCCGGCGCGATCGCCGCCGCATCGAAGCTCGCATAGCCGCGCATCCGGCCGTGGTTGGTGCAATCCGCGACCATGAAGCCGACCGGGCCGTCGCTGCGGACCTGCAGGCTGAACATGCCGTCGAACTTGAGCCCGCCCGCGAGACCGCCCGCGAGCACGAGGAGCTCGCCCAACAGCCGGCTCACGGGCTCGGGATAAGCATGCGCTTCCAGGACCCGATCGAGGGTGCGGCCGAGCCGCACGAAGCGGCCGCGCAGGCGCGAGCGCTCGAGCTGGAACGGTCGCAAGAGGTCGCTTCGCTCGGGTTCGAGGGCCGGCTTGGCCATGGGCTGGGCGCATCCGACGGGCGGCGGTCCGGCCCGCAGCATGGCCGATCGCAACCGCTCCGCCAAGCCTCCCGGCCGGGCGCGCCCGACTTGCGGCCGGCTCAGCCCTCGAGGCACCAGGCGAGGATCGCCTTTTGCGCGTGCAGCCGGTTCTCGGCCTCGTCGAACACGACCGAGCGCGGCCCGTCGATCACCTCGGCCGTCACCTCTTCGCCCCGGTGTGCCGGCAGGCAGTGGAGGAAGATCGCATCGGGCTTGGCGAGGCCCATCAGCCGGCCGTCGATCCGATAGGGCTCGAGCAAGCGATGGCGGCGCTCGACCTCGACATCGCCCATCGACACCCAGGTGTCGGTCAAGACGACGTCGGCACCGCGGACCGCCTCCTCGGGGTCGCTCGTGACCCGCACCCGGCCCTGATGCGCGCGCACCCATTCGAGGAGCTCGGGCTTGGGGGCCATCGCCGCGGGGCAGGCGATCCTGAGCTCGAAGCCGAAGCGGACCGCGGCGTGGATCAGCGAGGTGGCGACGTTGTTGGCGTCGCCCGACCAGGCGAGCACGAGATCGCGGATCGGGCCCTTGTGCTCCTCGATCGTCATCACGTCCGCCATGATCTGGCAGGGATGCGAGCTGTCGGTGAGGCCGTTGATCACCGGCACGGTCGCGTGCTCGGCCATCTCGAGCAGTTTGCCGTGGGCATCGGTGCGGATCATGATCGCATCGACGTAGCGCGAGAGCACGCGCGCGGTGTCGGCGATCGTCTCGCCGCGGCCGAGCTGCATGTCGCGCGAGGAGAGCACGACGGCGTGGCCGCCCAACTGGGTCGCCGCGATCTCGAAGGAGACGCGGGTGCGCGTGCTGGGCTTGTCGAAGATCAAGGCGAGCGAGCGGCCGGCCATGGGCTTGGCCGGATCGCCCGCCTTGAACGCCTTGGCCCGCTCGAGGATCGCCCGCAACTCGCTGCCGTCGATCCGGTCGAGATCGAGGAAGTGCCGGCTCATGCGGCCCTCGCCCGCAGCGTTTCGCCGATGATCGCACAGGCGCGCTCGATCTCCTCCTCGCTCACGGTCAAGGGCGGCAACAGGCGCAAGACGTTGTCGGCCGCCGGCACGGTCAAGAGGCCGGCTTCGCGCAAGAGGGTCGCGACCTCGGTGTTGGGCCGCACGGTCTTGATGCCGAGCATGAGCCCCGTCCCGCGCACCTCCGCGATCGCCTCCGGCAGGGCGGCGGCGGTTTCGCGGATCCGGCGCTCGGCATAGGCGCCGACCGCCTTCACCCGGTCGAGGAACCCCTCGGCCAGCATCACGTCGAGGACCGCGTTGGCGACCGCGCAGGCCAAGGGATTGCCGCCGAAGGTCGAGCCGTGATTGCCCGGCTCGAAAAGACCCTTCGCCCGGCCGCCGGCGACGCAGGCGCCGACCGGGACGCCGCCCGCCAGCCCCTTCGCGATCGGCACCACGTCGGGCGTGAAACCCGCGTGCTGGTACACGAACCACCGGCCGGTGCGCGCGACGCCGCACTGCACCTCGTCGGACATGAACAGCCACTCGTTCGCGTCGCAGATCTCCTTCAGACCCCGCAGGTAGTCCATGTGCGCGATGTTGATCCCGCCCTCGCCCTGGATCGGCTCGACCAGCACTGCGGCGGTGTCGGGCCCGATCGCCCGTTCGAGGGCGTCGTGATCGCCGAAGGGCAGGATCCGAAAGCCCGGCAGGAGCGGCCCGCAGCCCTCGGTGAGCTTCTTCGAGCCGGCGGCCGAGATCGCGGCCATGGTCCGGCCGTGGAAGGCACCCTCGAAGGTCACGATCTCGACCCGCTCGGGCCGACCTTTCGCCCACCAATAGCGGCGGACGAGCTTGATGCAGCCCTCGATCGCCTCCGCACCGGAATTGCAGACGAACACCGTCTCGGCGAAGCTGTTGGCGACCAGCGCCTCGGCCAGCCGCTCCTGCTCGGCGATGCGGTAGAGGTTGGAAGTGTGCCACAGCTTGCCGGCCTGCTCCTGCAGGGTGCGGACCAGATGCGGGTGGCAGTGGCCGAGGCCGGTCACCGCGATCCCGCTGCCGAAGTCGAGATAGCGGCGGCCCTGGGTGTCGATGAGCCACGACCCCTCGCCGCGCACGAAGGTGAGGTCGATCCGGTTGTAGACGGGCAAGAGCGTGGGCACGGCGGCGTTGCGCATGGTTCGATCCGGGGCCCGCGCGGTGCGACCGCCGACCGCGCGCGAGAGCGGGAAGGTGGCGGCTGCCACGAAGCTGCGCAAGGGCCGATCGCCGGCCGCCGCTCGCCGGATGCGGGCGGGATCGGGGCCCGCGGGCGGGCTCAGTAGTCGTAGCGCCACTCGATGCCGAAGCCGGTCCGGCCGGTCTCGCGGACCTCGGTGGTGCCGCGCAGATTGTTGCCGAGATCGACCTCGACGCGAGCGCGGCTGCTCTCGGGGGTGACGCCGCGCTGCATCTCGACATAGACGCGCTCGGTCACGTACTTGCCGGCGCGGATCGCGGCACCGCCATTGTCGTCGCCGCCGACATCGAGCGTATCGAGCCCGATCGCACCGCGCACGGGGCTCAAGGCGTCGATCCCGCCGC
The DNA here is from genome assembly GCA_025054575.1 of Geminicoccaceae bacterium. Classification (GTDB taxonomy): domain Bacteria; phylum Pseudomonadota; class Alphaproteobacteria; order Geminicoccales; family Geminicoccaceae; genus JANXAZ01. Next base: position 3,731 of record JANWZN010000204.1, read on the forward strand.
CCTGCAGCGTGGCCACCGAATTGGCCAGCACGGCCGCCTGGATCGGGGTGATCCGCGCCATCTCGCGACCGAACAGCACGCGTGCCAGGATCTCGTCGCGCGGCAGGGGCGGCTCGCTCTCCATGACGATGTCGAACTTGGGCGCCCGACCGCGCAGCCCGACCCGGGCGGTGATGTCGGCCTTGCGCGCCTCGCCCACGACGTCGAGCCGCGGCAGGGGCGGCTTCGCGCCGTCGAACTCGATCAGCCCCTCCTTGAGCACGAAGCGGCTGCCCAACAGATCGAGGCGGCCGCGGCGCAGCTCGATCCGGCCGACCACGTCGGGCTCGGCGAGGGTGCCGCGGGCACGGACGTCGCCGAACCACTCGGACTCGAGCCCGCGGCCGCGGACGAAGACCTGGTTCTCGGCTCGGATCCGGACGTCGAGGGCGAAGGGCGGGGCCGGTGGCGCCGCCGGTTCGATCTCGTGGCGGGCGCCGCGGCCGATCTCCTCGACCGGGATCGTGGCCGGCACCGCGGGCGGCGGGTCGGGGATGCGGATCTCGGCCCGCTCGACCTCGAGCCGGGCCCAGAGCGCACCCTCGGCACCGCGGCCATTGGCCTCGGCGGTGCCGGAGACGACCGCATTCCCGAGCTCGTTGGCGAGGACCTGGAAGCCCCGGGCCTCCAAGCGCAGGCGCCAGGCGAGCCCGGCGAGTGCGACCTCGCCCGTGCCCTCGAGCCGGCCCTCGCCGCGATCGCGGCCCTGGAGCTTCTGCAG
>JANWZN010000205.1 GCA_025054575.1 Geminicoccaceae bacterium
TAGGCGCCCTGCCGCCCGCAGAGGCCGCCCCGGGCCTGCAGGCGCTCAACACCGCGGTGCAGCAGCTGGCGCGCACCTGCGCCCGCTGCCCGGCGCTGCTCCGGCCGCTGAGCACGGCGGAGCGGCAGCAGCTGCGCGGCGCCCAGTTGCGGCAGGAGTGCGAGCGCGCAGGCCAGCACGAGAACCCGGATCACCGACCGCCGAGGCATGCGCCCTCCCCCTTCGCACACCCCGCGCCGCGGCCGTGCGGGGCTTGCCCTTCTCCAAGGCCATGCCTACCAAGCCGCCGCCTCGATGACCAGCGCGGAGCCCCTTGCGTTGCATCCCCTCGCGATCGTCAAGCCGGCCGCCTCGGCGGTCTGGAAGCAGCTCGTTCGCACCGCGGTGCTCACGCCCCTCTTCTGGCTGCCGGTCGAGGAGAAGGTCCGCATCGAGCGGCGGCTCAGGGGCCGCGAGCAGTGGCAGAAGCTGCGCCAGGCCGACGTCACTATCGTCTCCTTCGGCAAGAGCGGGCGGACCTGGCTCCGGGTGATGCTGTCGCGGTTCTACGGTTACCGGCACGGCTTCTCCGAGCGCGCCCTGATCGGCTTCGACAATTTTCATCTGCGCGATCGGCGGATCCCCAAGATCTTCTTCACCCACGACAATTACCTCAAGGACTATACCGGCCACGCCGACAGCAAGGTCGACTATTACGACAAGAAGGTGGTGCTGCTGGTCCGTCACCCGGCCGACGTCGCGGTCTCGCAGTACCACCAGTGGAAATACCGGATGCGGCCGCGCAAGAAGGTGATCAACGCCTATCCCGAAGCCGAGGTCGATCTGTTCACCTTCGTCGCCCGCCACGAGGCCGGGCTCGCCAAGGTGATCGACTGGATGAACGGCTGGGCGCGCGAGCTGCCGCGCCTTTCGCAATGCCTCGTCGTCCGCTTCGAGGATCTCAAGGCCGACACCGCCGGCACGCTTTCCCGCATCCTCGCGTTCATGGGCACCCCCGGCAGCGAGCAGGAGATCGCGGAAGCCGTCCGCTTCGGCAGCTTCGAGAACATGCGGGCCATGGAGGCGCAGAACCGGTTCTGGCTCTCGGGCGGACGGATGCGCGCGGCCGACCGCTCCAACCCCGCCTCCTACAAGACCCGGCGCGGCGAGGCGGGGGGGTGGCGCAAGGACTTCCTGCCCGAGCAGGTGACCGAGATCGAGGCCATCGTCGAACGGCGGCTCATGAAGGGTTTCGGCTACCTCGAGGTCGAGCGGCTGCCGCCGGTGGCGCCCGCAGCCTGAGCACGAGCGGCCGCGCGGGCGCTCGAACCGGGGCCGCGTTCAGAAGAGCGCGAGCTGCCCGTCCGTGCGCGGCGGGCGGAAGAGATCCGAGCGCAGCGCGGGCCGGGGCCGGTCGAGCCCGAAGCGCCGCCGCGCCTTCTCGACCCGCTGCGCCAAGAGCTCGGCCAAGACCCCGCTGCCGCGCATGCGATGGCCGAAGCGCGGATCGTTGAGCCGGCCCTCGCGGCACTGGCGGACGAGCGAGAGGACCCGGCCGGCGCGGTCGGGGACATGCGCCTCGAGCCAGGCCGCGAAGAGATCCTTCACCTCGTGCGGCAGGCGCAGAAGGATCCAGTTGAGCCGCCACGCCCCGGCCTCGGCCACGGCCCGGGCGACCCGCTCGATCTCGTGGTCGTTGAGGCCCGGGATCACGGGCGCGAGGTTGGCGCCGACCGGCACGCCGGCGCCCGCCAGCGCTCGGATCACCTCGAGCCGGCGCCAGGGTGCCGCTGCTCGCGGCTCGAGCGTGCGGGCCAGGAGGGGGTCGAGCGTGGTCACCGAGACGTCGACCCGGGCGAGCGCGAGCCGGGCCGCCTCGGCCAAGAGATCGAGGTCGCGCAGGATGCCCGCCCCCTTGGTCGTGATCGCGAAGGGGTGCCGGGTCTCGAGGAGCAGTTCGAGGATCGCGCGCGTGATGCCGAGCCGCCGCTCGACCGGCTGGTAGGGGTCGGTGTTGCTGCCGAGCACGAGGACGTCCGGCCGATAGCCGGGCCGCGCGAGCTCCTGGCGCAACAGTGCGGCCGCATCGTGCTTGGCGAAGATCTTGGTTTCGAAGTCGAGGCCCGCGGAGAGGCCGAGATAGCCGTGGCTCGGCCGGGCGTAGCAATAGATGCAGCCGTGCTCGCAGCCGCGATAGGGGTTGAGCGAGCGATCGAAGCCGATGTCGGGCGATTCGTTGGTCGTGATCACGCTGCGGGCGGCATCGGGCCGCACCTCCGTGGCGGGCGGCGGCGCTAGGGCGTGCTCGGCGAGCGAGCCCCAGCCGTCGTCGAACGGCTCGCGCCGCTCGCGTTCGAACCGGCCTTCGGGGTTGGCGGTAGCACCTCGGCCGCGGGTCGCTCGCGCGCGCATGCCCCTCTCCGAACGAAACGAGAACGAATTACCCGACGACCGGCACGAAATCCACCAACGGGCGATAGAACGCTACCCTCTCCCGACTTGATCAGAAAGTGAACAACGCGCCATACGGCGGCGCCATATTCGCCCCGATAGGACGCGATGGTGGACGAGGTGCCGCGGAAAGAGGCTCGCATGCCGAGGCCGGAAGCCGCGGTCGCCCTGATCGGCCTCCTCGGCGCACCGGCCGGCGCCGCCGATTGGCTCTACATCGTCCGCCCGGGCGATCATCTCTGGAACATCGCCGAGCGTTACCTGCGGGATCGCAGCCGCTGGCTCGAGCTCGGCCGCTACAACGGGCTTTCCGACCCGGATCGGCTCGAGCCGGGCACCATCCTCGAGATCCCGATCGCCTGGCTCCAGGTCCGGCCCGCCCCGGCGCACCTGGTCGCGGTCCGCGGCGCGGTTCGCGTCCAGGTCCGAGACGGCAGCGAGCGCTCGGCCGCGATCGGCCTGCGGCTCGAGGCGGGCGACCGGCTCGTCACGGGCCCCGATGCCACGGCACTCGTCCGCTTCGCCGACGGCTCGCAGCTCGAGGTCCATCCCGATTGCGAGATCGTGTTCGATCGGCTCGCCGCCTATGGTCGCTCCGTCATGGTCGACACGCGGCTGCGGCTCGAGCGCGGCCGGCTGCGCGCACGGGTCCAGCGCGGCACGGGCGGCTTCGGCATCGAGACGCCCGCGGCGGTGGCCGCGGTCCGCGGCACCGCCTTTCGGATCGCGGCCGATCCGGCCGCGACCAGGATCGTGGGCCTCGAGTGCCGGGTCGCGGTCGAGGCCGCCGGCGTCGTCCGCACGGTCGGCGCTGGCACCCGCACGATCGCGCGGGCCGGCGAGGCGCCCGTGGCGCCGCGCGCGCTCCTGCCGCCGCCAAGGCTCGCGGGGCCGCTTTCGGCCGAGAGCGTCCCGCAGCGCGTGCGGCTCGAGCCCTTCGCGGGTGCGGCCGCCTATCGGTTCGAGCTCCTGCAGCCCGGCCCGGAGGGAGCGCTCCTGCTCGCCCGCACCACGAACGCCCCCGAGCTCGTCTTCGATCTGCCCGACGGCGACTACCGGCTGCGCGCCCGCTACGTCGATCGCGACGGGATCGAGGGCCGCGACCTCGAGGGCCTGCTCGCGATCCGCGCCCGGCCGGAGCCGCCCGTGCCGCTGCGGCCGCGGCGAGGTGCGATCGAGCGGCAGGAGCGGCCGCGCTTCGCCTGGGCGGCGCCGGAAGGTGCCGAGGGCTACCGTGTCCAGCTCGCCCGCGATCCGGGCTTCGCCGAGCCGATCCTCGACCGCACGATCGCCGGCGCCGAGCTGTTGCTGCCCTCTCCCGATCCCGGCCGCTGGTATGTGCGCTCGCGGACGATCGAGGCCGACGGCTTCGCGGGGCCGTGGAGCCCGGCCCAGGCGATCGACGTCCCCTGGCGCAACCTCTGGCCGATCGTCCTGCCGCTTCTCCTGGGCCTCTTGGCGCTCTTCTGATGCGCGCCTCGGCGGCCCCCGTGCGGCGCACGCTCGCGGCCGGAATCGGCGCCGCCACACTCGTCGGTCTCGCGGGCCTCGGCGGGCTCCTCGAGCGGCTCGACCTGCCGCTGCGCGACGCCGCCACCGCACGCGCGCCACCACCTTCGATGCCCGACATCGTCCTCGTCGAGATCGACGAGGCGGCGCTTTCCGTGCACGGCCGCTGGCCCTGGCCGCGCCGGCTCCTGGCCGAGCTCCTCGACCGGATCGTCGAAGGCGGGCCGCGCGCGATCGGTCTCGCCGTCCTGCTGCTCGATCCGGATCCGGCCGATCCCGAGGGCGACGCGCGGCTCATCGAGGCCGTGGCGCGGGCCGAGAAGCTCGTGCTGCCGATCCTGGCCGCCGCGAGCGCGCCGGGTGGGCTCGAGCGGGAACGGCTGCCCGCGGTCGGCCTCGCCGCGGCCGCGGCCGGTTTGGGTCACGTCGAGGTCCCGGTCGATCGCGACGGACTCACGCAGGGCGTGTTCCCGCGCGCCGGGCTCGATGGCGGCTGGCCGGCCTTCGCCCTCTGCCTCGAGGCGGTC
>JANWZN010000206.1 GCA_025054575.1 Geminicoccaceae bacterium
CGGGCCTCGCGGCCGTGCTCGGCGCCGGCGCGCCGACCGTCACGCTCGTCGGCAAATCCTCCGCCCGCCAGGCGGAAGGGGCCTTGGGCGTCACCCGCGAGGAGAATCTGGCGATGATCGCCGAGTCGATCCGGGCGGCGCGGGCCCGGACCGAGGAGGTGATGTTCGACGCCGAGCATTTCTTCGACGGGTTCGCGGAGGATCCCGGCTATGCTCTGGCCTGCCTGGAGGCCGCGGCCGCGGCCGGGGCGCGCTGGCTCGTCTTGTGCGACACCAACGGCGGCACCTTGCCGCACCAGGTGAGCCGGATCTGCGAGCGGGTCTTGGCCCGCTTCCCGGGCGAGCGGCTCGGCATCCACGCCCACGACGATACCGGCAACGCGGTCGCCAACAGCCTGGCCGCGGTCATGGCCGGCGTGCGCCAGATCCAGGGCACCTTGAATGGCCTCGGCGAGCGCTGCGGCAACGCCGACCTGGTCACGCTGTTGCCGACGCTCGTCTTGAAGCTCGGCTTCACGACCGGTGTGACGGCCGAAGCCCTGCGCGGGCTCACCCAGCTGTCGCGGACCTTCGACGAGAGCTTGAATCGCACCCCCAACCGCCATCGCCCCTATGTCGGCGCCGCGGCCTTCGCCCACAAAGCCGGGCTGCACGCGTCCGCGGTGCTGCGCGACCCCTCCTATTACGAGCACATCGATCCGAGCCTCGTGGGCAACGAGCGCGACATCCTGGTCTCGGATCAAGCGGGCCGCGCCAATCTCTTGGCCCGGCTGCGCACGATGGGCCTCGGCCTCGAACCCGATGCCGAGCAGACCGGCCGGTTGCTCGCCGAACTCAAAGAGCGCGAAGCGCAGGGCTTCGCCTACGAAGGGGCCTCGGCCTCCTTCGAGCTGCTGGTCCGCCGGCTCCTGGATCGGGTGCCCGATTATTTCGAGCTCCTCTCCTTCCGCGTCATCGACGAGCGCCGGCGCAACGCCAAAGGCGAGCTCGTCACCCTCTCCGAGGCCACGACCAAGGTCAGAATCGGCGAGCGTCGGTTCTTCACCGTGGCCGAGGGCAACGGTCCCGTGAACGCGCTCGATGCGGCGCTGCGCCAAGCGCTCGCCCCGGTCTATCCCTCGCTCGAGCACATGCAGCTCGTCGACTACAAGGTTCGCATCCTCGCCCCCGAGCGCGGGACCGCCGCGCTCACCCGCGTCTTGATCGAGAGTGCGGACGACGAGGGCCGGGTGTGGGAGACCGTGGGCGTCTCCGGCAACATCATCGACGCCTCGTTCATGGCGCTGCACGATGCGATCACCTGGAAGCTCCTGGTCGACGGGGCGAGCCCGCCGCCCCGCGGCAGTGCCGTGCGGTGAGCGAGGCCCTGTCGTCGCCGCAGCCGGTCGTCGTCCTCGTCCGCCCGCAGCTCGGCGAGAACGTCGGCACGGTGGCGCGCGCGATGCGCAATTTCGGCCTCGACCGGCTGCGTCTGGCCGCCCCGGAATGCGGCTGGCCCAACGCCAAGGCGGTGGTCGCGGCCTCGGGCGCCCACGACGTGCTCGGCCGGGCCGAGCTCTTCCCGTCGACCGGCGCCGCGATCGCCGACCTCGAGCACGTCTTCGCCACGACCGCGCGCGCTCGGGAAATGCGGATCCCGGTGCTGACCGCCGAGGCGGCCGCGGCCGAGATCGGGCGGCTCGTGGCCGCCGGCCGCGCCGTCGGGCTCCTGTTCGGCCCGGAGCGCACCGGCCTCGAGAACGAGGACCTGCTCCTCGCGGACGCGCTCGTGACGATCCCGACCGCGCCCGATTTCGCGTCGTTGAACCTCGCCCAGGCGGTCTTGATCCTGGCCTACGAGTGGTTCCGCGGCCGCGACCGGCGGCCGCCACGGATCGAGCCCGGCGCGGCCGAGCCGCCCGCGACGCGGGCGGAAGTGCAAGGCCTCGTCGACCACCTCCTGGCCGAGCTCGACGCGGTCGACTTCTTCAAGAGCCCCGACCGGCGGGCGAGCCTCGCTCCGGTGATCGCGACCATGCTCGCCCGTCGAGAACTGTCGAAGAGCGAAGTCCATCTCTTGCGCGGGATCGTCAAGGAGCTGGCCCGCGGCCGGCGCGGCTGAGGTGCGGGGGCGGCATCCGGGCGTTTGACAGCCGGGCCGGCTCCGCTATAAGCGCCCCGTTCCTGCGATCGTGCCGCGATCGTGCACGGTCGTCGCGTCCCGATCTCCGACGAGGTCCGATGAGCAAGCGCGTCGCCGCCAAGACCAAGATCTGCCGCCGCCTCGGCGTCAACCTCTGGGGCCGGAGCAAGGATCCGCTCGCCCGGCGCAACTACGGACCGGGCCAGCACGGTCAGAAGCGGCGCAAGCTCTCCGGCTACGCCCTTCAGCTGGCGGCCAAGCAGAAGCTCAAGGGCTATTACGGCGACGTCGGCGAGCGGCAGTTCCGCCGCATGTACGAGCTCGCCACCCGGATGCGCGGCGACACGGCCGAGAACCTGATCGGCCTGCTCGAACGGCGCCTCGACATGGTCTGCTACCGGCTCAACTTCGTGCCGACCATCTTCGCCGCCCGCCAGCTGGTCAACCACGGCCATGTCCGGGTCAACGGCAAGCGCGTCAACATCCCCTCCTACCTGGTCGAGGAGGGCGACGTGATCGAGCTCTCCGAGCGCGCCAAGACCATGCCGATGGTGCTCGAGACGCAGCAGCGGCCGGAGCGCGAGGTGCCCGATTATCTGCAGCTCGACGCCAAGGCGCTCAAGGGCACCTATGTGCGCGTCCCCAAGCTCGGCGACGTGCCCTATCCGGTGCAGATGGAGCCGAACCTCGTCATCGAGTTCTATTCGCGCTGATCGCCGGCACCCGATCCACGACCACCGCGCGGCACAGGGTCGCGTCGCTGGCAACTTGATCACGTCCGCGGCCGCCCGACCTCTCCAGCATCGGAGTCGGACGGGCAGACGATGGACGAGCTTCTGCTGAAGCACGAGCCTCTCTTGCGGCTCGCCACTTTCCTCGTGGTCCTCGCGGTGATGGCGGCCGCCGAGGTCGTGTCGCCGCGGCGGCGGCGCGAGATCCCGCGTGTCCTGCGCTGGACCAACAATCTAGCACTCGTCGTCCTGGATACCGCGATCCTACGCCTGCTGTTCCCGGTGCTCGCGGTCGGGATGGCGTTTTTGGCGCGCGAGCACGGTTTCGGCCTGTTCAACATGCTGGCCGTCCCGGGTTGGCTCGCGATCCTGGCCACGATCGTGATCCTCGACCTCGTCGTCTATCTCCAGCACGTGCTGTTCCACGCCGTGCCGGGCTTGTGGCGGCTGCATCGCGTTCATCACGCCGACCTCGAGATCGACGTGACCACGGGCCTGCGGTTCCACCCGATCGAGATCGTGCTCTCGATGGTCCTCAAGCTCGGAACCGTGGCCGCCCTGGGCGCGCCGCCAGCGGCCGTACTCCTGTTCGAGGTGATCTTGAACGGCATGGCGATGTTCAACCACAGCAACGTCAAGCTGCCCGACCCGGTCGACCGAGTGCTGCGCCTGGTCGTGGTGACGCCGGACATGCACCGGGTCCACCATTCCATCCGACCGGTGGAGACCAACAGCAATTACGGCTTCAACCTCTCGCTCTGGGATCGGCTGTTCGGCACTTATCGGGCGCAGCCGGCCCTCGGCCACGAGGGCATGACGATCGGCATCGAGCAGTTCCGCGAGCGGCGCGAGCTCTGGCTCGACCGGATGCTGACCCAGCCCTTCCGCGGACCGGCCTCGGGCCACGCGCTGGATGTCGAGCGGCTCGCGGCCGACGAGGGGCAGCTCGATCGGGCCCAAGAGGCAGCTCGCATGGCCGCCCGCGAATTCGTCGACGAGCGGCCGCGCGGCACCGGTGCGCGCGAGCAGGCGGCCTAGGCGCAGAGCTTCGGGCCGGCTCGGGAAGCGGGCGAGATAGGCCTCGGCCCAGGCCATGTAGTGGCGGTCGTGGCCGCGGCGCTCGAGGAACGAGAGATCCTGCCGCCGCCAGTCGGTGGACGGCCCCGGATTGCGGTTCTCGGCGGCATAAGCCAGCACCCGCGCCGGGTCGTCGATCGCATCGAGCAGAAAGCGGATCGCCGTGTGCAGGCTCTTGCCTTCGACCTCGAGGCCCCAGAGGTCGTAACCCTGACGGGCGGCGAGCTCGGCGATCACGACGAGCGAGGCGATCGCCTGGCGCTGGTACCAGAGGGCCCGCGCACCGCGCGCGGTCTCGAGCGGCAGGCTGCCGTCGGCGCGCATGTCCTCGAGCGCGCGGCGATAGGTCGCGATCCCGAGCCCGAAGGCGGCGTCGTCGGCGACGAGCGCGCCCCAGGCCATGATCGCGCTCGCGGCGAGATAGGCGTGGTTGTTGCGGGCGGTCGGCTCCTCGGGGCGCTGCGTCGCGAGCCGATTGCGGGCGCGCTCGACGAGCCTGCCGAGCCAGGCCTCGAT
>JANWZN010000207.1 GCA_025054575.1 Geminicoccaceae bacterium
CGGGCTCGTCGACCACGGCGTCCGGCGGCGGAGCAGCGGGTGCGACGACAACCGCCCCGCGTGCCTCGGACGCGACGGCGGCCGGCTCGGGTACGACCGAAGCCGGCAGCGGCTCCGGCGGGAGCGAGGGCGCCCCCGATCCGGGGCCCGGCAGCTCGGGCTCGAGCGGGTCGACGAGCGGGTCGGCCGGCACGGCGGGGGCTGCGGGCAGCTCGGGCTCGGACACGGGAGCGATCGGCTCGACCGGCTCCACCGGCGGCGTGAGCTCGAGCGGGTCGACGGGCGGGTCGGGGAGCTCGGGGTCGGGCGCGTCCTCCTCGGGGAGCGGCGGGCTCTTGGGCCTGTTGTTCCGCCGCTGAGCCTGTCGGAGCCGGCCGGGACCCGGGCCCGCACGAGCCCGGCGCCCGGCTCAGGGACAGCGGGCGAGCCAGCCGTCGAGCTTCTTTTTCTTGAAGATCAGCCCGTAGCCTTCGTTGCGGTTCAGCATGCACCAGCGCGCCTGCTGGCGCCGGTTCTGGGTGTACTCGATGACGAAGACGGCCTTGCCGGCACGCCGGAAGGGCGCGTAGAGCTGGCACTCGCTGTAGCGGTAGCAGGATTCGACGAGCGCCCAGTCGAACGCGTCGACCAGTCGGTCGGCGAGCGGACCCGTGTTCTTGAGGCCGATCGACAGGCCGCGTGCGTGCGCGGCCGCGGCGAGCCAGCGATTGAAGGCGAGTTGGTCCTGGGCGGCGAGCGCGAAGCCGGTGTCGTTCTCGTAGCCGTCGACATTGTCGGCCTCGACCGTGTCGAACCCCTTCTCGCGGCAGCGATCGAGCCGGGCCTCGAGGATCGGCGCCAAGAGATCGATCCGGCGGATGTCGAGCCAGCGCTCGCCCGGCCAGCCGGCATAGGCCTTGCCGAGGACCGCCCGCGGATAGCGCGCCGCATCGGGTCGCCATTTCTCCCATGAACCGGCGTTGATGTAGCAGGCGAGCCGGACGCCGCGCGCCTTCAACGCGTCGATCGTTCCCGGGGAGGCGTCGAACAGGTCGAGCTCCAAAAGATCCACCGGCCGGTCGAGATCGAAGGGCTCGGTGAACTGCACGTCGAAGCGGAGGTTCTGGCTCGGAATCCAGGGCGCGGCGGCGGCCCGACCGCTCGCGACCACCAACAAGGCCAAGACGAGCAGGAACCCGCCCAGGGGACGAACGAGCATCGGCGCACCCGGTCGTGAGCCCTCTCGCCACGGTCGGTGCCGCATCGCGCCGGCACGGGCAAGCCACCTGCCCATTCTCGCGGCAACCGGCTGCGCCCCGGGCGGGCATTCGCTCGCTCGCTGCCCAGAATCGCGAAACCGCTGCACAATCGGCACCGGCTTTGCTACCGATGATGCATCGAGGCCTTGGGAGCGGAGCCGACGCTCCTCGAGCGACGGGCTCCGCCGGGAGGAGGCGTGCAGGGGCTGTTCGCGGACTACGCCGCCGACCCGGGTGTGTTCTGCGAGATGCGGGACGCGGCGCTCGCGAACGGTGATGACGCGCGGGCCTGCTTCGAGCGGCTCGACAAGCTGAGCCTCGAGGAGCTGCGCGCTCGGGCGCGCGAGGCCGAGAGCCAGCTCTACGATCTCGGTGTGACCTTCACGGTCTACAGCGAACGCACCGCGATCGACCGGATCTTGCCGTTCGACGTCATCCCGCGCGTGATCCCGGCCGCCGAGTGGGCCGTGATCGAAGCCGGCGTGCGCCAGCGCGTGCGCACCCTCAACCTCTTCTTGGCCGATGTCTACGGTCCGGGCCGGGCGCTGGCCGAGGGGATCGTGCCGGCCGAGCTCGTCCACTCCAACCCGAACTTCCGGGCGCTCATGAAGGGCTTCCGGCCGCCGCACGGGAGCTGGGTCAACATCTGCGGCGTCGATCTCGTGCGCGGCCCGGACGGCCGGTTTCTCGTGCTCGAGGACAATGCGCGGACACCCTCCGGCGTCTCCTACGTGGTCGAGAACCGGCATCTGATGCAGCGCTCGTTCGCCGACATCATGCGCGATTTGCCGATCCGGCCGGTCTCCGATTACGGTCGCAGGCTGCACGAGGCGCTGTGCGAGACCGCACCCGAGGGCGTGCTCGACCCGCACGTCGTCCTGCTCTCGCCCGGCGTGTTCAACAGCGCCTACTTCGAGCACGTGTTCCTCGCCCGCGAGATGGGGGTACCGCTGGTCGAGGGGCGCGATCTCGTGGTCGAGAACGACCGCGTCTTCATGCGCACGATCGCCGGCCTCGAACGGGTCGACGTCGTCTACCGACGGGTCGACGACGACTTCCTCGATCCCGAGGCGTTCCGACCCGACAGCCTCTTGGGCGTTCCCGGGATCGTACGCGCGCTCAAGGCCGGAACGGTGGCGATCGCGAACGCGATCGGGACCGGCGTCGCCGACGACAAGGCCGTCTACGCCTACATGCCGCGCCTCGTGCGCTTCTATCTCGGCGAGGAACCGATCCTCCCCAACGTCGAAACGCACATCTGCCGCGAGCCCGAGGCGCTGCGCTACACGCTCGAGCATCTCGAAGAGCTCGTCGTCAAGCCCGTGGGGGCCTCGGGTGGCTACGGCATCACGATCGGCACGCGCGCGAGCAGAGCCGAGCTCGAGGCGTGCCGGGCACGGCTGCTCGCGCGGCCGGAGGAGTGGATCGCGCAGCCCGTGATCGAGCTGTCCGAGGCACCGACCCTGGTCGAGGACGGTATTCGGCCCCGGCGGGTCGATCTGCGGCCCTTCGTGGTCACCGGCAAGGCTAGCTGGGTCCTGCCGGGTGGGCTCACCCGGGTGGCGCTGCGCGAGGGCTCCCTCGTCGTCAATTCCTCGCAAGGCGGCGGCTCCAAGGACACCTGGGTGCTGGCCGAACGCCGTCCGCCGGCGAGCCGCGCCGCAGCACCGGGACGCGTGCCGTGAGCCGGCTGCTGGCACGCTGGGCGGAGTGCACCTTCTGGCTCGCCCGCTACGTCGAGCGCGCCGAGAATCTCGCGCGGATCCTCGAGGTGCAGGAGGTCTTCGCCCGCGATCTGCGGGGTGCGGCCGACTGGAAGGTGGTACTCGACATCAACGCCGATACCGAACGGTTCCTGGCCGCCCATCCGCAGGGCCCGACGGCCGATGCGGTCCTGCGTTTTTATTTGATCGACCGCGACAATCCGACCTCGATCTTGTGCGATCTGCGCGCGGCACGGGAGAATGCGCGCCAGTTGCGGCCCTTGATCTCGACCGAGCTCTGGACGCATTTGAACGTCTTCTACAACCGCATCGCGGGACTGGGGGCGGCCGAGGTCGGCGAGCATCGGCTCGCGCGCCTGTGCGCCATGATCAAGGAGGGCTGCCAGACGCACGCCGGCATCGCGGCCGGCACGCTCTATCGCGACGAGGCCTGGTCGTTCGCGCAACTGGGGGCCGCGATCGAGCGGGCGGATCAGACGACGCGGCTGTTGGATGCCAAGCTCTTGGCGTTCGCCGCGCGCGAGGACGAGGAGCCGGGCTCGGCGGCCGACGCGTTCTACTGGATGGCGGTCTTGCGCGCAGCGGCCGGCTATCAGGCTTTCCGCCGGCGCCACCCGCGCGGCCTGGAACCGCGCCAGGTCGCGACCTTCCTGTTGTGCGATTCCGCCTTCCCGCGTTCGGTCGCGGCCAATCTCGGGATCGTCGCGGCCGAGCTCGAGCGGCTGCGTCGTCGCTACGGCCTGCGCCGCGCGGCCGAAGTCCTCGAACGGGTGGAGGGCTTGACGACGCTTCTCGAGCCGCGCCCCCTCGACAAAGTGATGGCCCGCGAACACGGGCTGCACGAGCTCGCCGATGCGCTGCAGCGCGGGCTCGGTGCCATCGCGATCGATCTCGCGGAGCGGTTCTTCGGCTGGACGGCCCCGGCCGAACCGGCCGCTCGAGCGGCGGGCTCGATCCAGACATCCTCCGCCTGATCCCCCACACCCCGCCCGGGCACCGGCACGCGCTGCGCGCGGCCCGAGGCTCGAGCCGGTCGCGGTCGCGCTCAGGCGGGGGCGGGCGAGCGCAGCCGGCCCCAGAGCTTGGACAGAACCGGCCAGAACAGCATCACCACACCCAACGCCATGATCGAGCCGACCAGGGCGTTGGAGAAGAAGATCCCGAAGCTCCCTTCCGAGAGGAGGAGTGCCTGACGGAACGACTGCTCGGTGCGATCGCCCAGCACGAGGGCCAGGACCAGGGGGGCGAGCGGGTAGTCGAGTTTCTTCATCACGTAGCCGAGCACGCCGAAGATCAGCATCAAGACGATGTCGAAGGCGGCGTTGTTGACCGTGTAGGCGCCGATCGCACAGACCACCAGGATGATGGCGGCGATGATCGGGAACGGGATGCGCAAGATCGCGGCGAACCACGGCACGGCCACGAGCACGATCACGAGGCCGACCACGTTGCCCAAGTACAT
>JANWZN010000208.1 GCA_025054575.1 Geminicoccaceae bacterium
CCAGAAAGAAGGCATCGAAGAGCGCATCGAAGCGGCGCCACTCCTCGCGGTCGCGCACGAAGAGCGCGCGCAGGCCGCCCCGCAGCGCCGGGGCCCCCTGCTCCCAGCGCGCCTCAAGGATCCGCGCGGCATCGGCGAGCTCGGCCGGCCCCGCGGCGAGGCCGTTCATGCGAAGAAAGCGCGCGAAGGCGGCGAGCCGCTCGGCCAGGCGGTCGGCGATCGCGTCGGCGGCGGCGCCCGCGCTCACGCCACCTCGGCCAACAGCCGCTCGACCGCGGGCCGGTCGAAGCGCAGCCGGTCCTCGCGCGTCTTGAGCAGGCAGGAGAGGGTGCGCAGCACCGTCTCGGGCGAATCGGCGAGCCGGACGACACCCAGGCCCAAGAGCGCCGCCGCCCAGTCGAGCGTCTCGGCGATGCCGGGCACCTTCTGGAGTTCGGCTCGCCGCAGCCGTGCCACGAGCCGGGCGACGTCGCGGGCGAAGGCCTCGCCGGCCGCCGGCAGCCGGGCGCGCAAGATCGCCGCCTCGCGGGCGAGGTCGGGAAAATCGAGCCAATGGTAGAGGCAGCGGCGGCGGAGCGCGTCCGAGAGCTCGCGCGTGGCGTTGGAGGTCACGATCACCTTGGGGATCGAGCGGGCGCGGATCGTGCCGAGCTCGGGCACGGTGATCTGGAACTCGCCCAAGAGCTCCAGGAGGAACGCCTCGAACTCCTCGTCGGCGCGGTCGATCTCGTCGATCAACAGCACCACCGGCCGCTCGGCGCGGATGGCGGCCAAGAGCGGCCGCTCGAGGAGATAGGCCTCGGAGAAGATTTCTTCTTCGAGCGCCTCGGGCGCTTCGTGGCCCTCGCGGATGCGGATCGCCAGGAGCTGGCGTTGATAGTTCCACTCGTAGACCGCTTGGGAACGATCCAGGCCCTCGTGGCACTGCAGGCGCACGAGCCGGGTTCCGCGCGCCTCGGCCAGCGCCCGGGCGAGGTCGGTCTTGCCGACCCCGGCCTCGCCCTCGAGCAGGAGCGGCCGGCCGAGGAGCTCCTGGATCTCGAGCGTGGCCAGAAGCTCGGGATCGGCGAGATAGCCCGCAGCCGCGAGCGCGGCGCCGAGGCCGCCTGCGATCGCAGCCGCCCCCGCCTCGCCGGTGGCGTGCTCCGCCTCAGCCATGCAGGCCGAGCTTCTCCGCCGCGAGCCAGATGCGCGCATGGTCGTGCGGCATCGGAATGTGGCGGGCGCCCAGGAACGCGAAGGCGTCGTTGACCGCGTTCGAGAAGGCCGGCACGCCGCCGACATTGGGGCTCTCGCCCACGCCTTTCGCGCCGATCGGATGGTGCGGCGAGGGCGTCACGGTGAAGTCGGTCTCCCAGCGCGGGGTCTCGACCGCGGTCGGCAGGAAGTAGTCCATGAACGAGGCGTTGTGGACGTTGCCGATCTCGTCGTAGCGGATCTCCTGGCCCATCGCGATGCCGAAGGCTTCCGCGAGACCGCCGTGGATCTGGCCCTCGATGATCATGGGGTTGATCCGGGTGCCGCAGTCGTCGACGGCGAAGAAGCGGCGGACCGTGTAGACGCCCGTGTCGACGTCGATGTCGAGCACGCAGACATAGGTGCCGAAGGGATAGGTCATGTTCGGCGGATCGTAATAGCTCACCGCCTCGAGCCCGGGCTCGAGCCCCTTGGGCGGGGCGTGGTAGGCGACCCAGGCGATCTCCTTCATCGACTTGAAGCGGTCGGGAGCGCCTTTGACGCGGAAGCCGTCGACGTCCCACTCGAGATCGTCCTCGTGCACCTCGAGCAGGTGCGCGGCGATCATCTGGGCCTTCGCGCGGATCTTGCGCGCGGCCGTAGCGATCGCCGCCCCGGCCACCGGTGTCGAGCGGGAGCCGTAGGTGCCGAGGCCGTAGGGGGCGGTGCTCGTGTCGCCCTCCTCGACGGTGATCATGTCGGCCGGGATGCCGATCTCGGAGGCGATGATCTGGGCGTAGGTCGTCTCGTGGCCTTGGCCTTGTGATTTCGTGCCCATGCGCGCGATCGCGGCTCCGGTCGGGTGCACCCGGATCTCGCAAGAATCGAACATCGCGATCCCGAGAATATCGCAGTTGCGCGAAGGCCCGGCGCCGACGATCTCGGTGAAGGAGGCCACGCCGATCCCCATCAAGGTCCGGGTCTCGCCGCGGCGGAACGCTTCCTGCCGCTTCTTTTGTTCTTCGCGCAGCGCTCGATAGTTCACGGCCTCGAGAGCCTTGTGCATGGCCGTGTGATAGTCGCCCGAGTCGTACTCCCAGCCGAGGGCCGAGCGGTAGGGGAACTGTTCTTTCCGGATGAAGTTCGCGAGGCGGAGATCGGCCGGGTCCATACCCACCTCCCGGGCCAGGATGTCGACGATCCGCTCGATGCAGTAGGCCGCCTCGGTGACACGGAAGGAGCAGCGATAGGCGACCCCGCCCGGGGCCTTGTTGGTGTACACCCCGTCGACGGTGACGTGTGCTGTCGGGATGTCGTAGGAGCCGGTGACGATGTTGAAGAAGCCGGCGGGCCATTTCGAGGGATCGGCGCAGGCGTCGAAGGCGCCGTGGTCGGCGATCACCTCGACCTGCAGGGCGGTGATCTTGCCCTCCCGGGTGGCGCCGATCCGGGCCTTCATGTGGTAGTCGCGGGCGAAGGCGGTGGTCGAGAGGTTCTCGATTCGGTCCTCGATCCACTTGACCGGCCGTCCGGTGACGATCGAGGCCACGACCGCGCAGATGTAGCCCGGATAGGCCCCCACCTTGTTGCCGAAGCCGCCGCCGATGTCGGGGGCGATCACGCGGATCTTGTGCTCGGGCAGCTTCGAGAGGATCGAGGCCACGGTGCGGATCACGTGCGGGGCCTGGAAGGTGCCCCAGAGCGTGAGCTCGCCTTTGACCTTGTCGAAGCTCGCGACACAGCCGCAGGTCTCGAGCGGGCAGGGGTGGACGCGCGGATAGGTGATCAGCTCCTCGACCACCACCTCGGAGCGGGCGAGCGCCTCGCGGGTCGCCGCGGCGTCGCCGATTTCCCAGGTGAAGATGTGGTTGGGGTGCTTGCGCGGTCCGTGCGCCCCTTCTTTCTTGTCCGCGATGTCCTCGCGCAGCACCGGGGCTTCGTCGGTCATCGCCTTGAACGGGTCGACGAGCACGGGCAGGGCCTCGTACTCGACCTCCACCGCCTCGACCGCATCGGCTGCGAGGTAGCGGTCCTCGGCCACCACGAAGGCGACCTCCTGGTTCTGGTAGAGGACCTTGCCGTCGGCCAGCACCATCTGGACATCGCCCGCGAGCGTCGGGATCCAGGCGAGATCCAGGGGCTTCAGGTCCTCGGCGGTGAGCACGGCCACCACCCCGGGCATGGCCTTGGCGCGGCTCGTGTCGATCTTCTTGATCCGGGCGTGGCCATAGGGCGAGCGGACGAAGTCGCCGAACAGCATCCCCGGTAGCTTCACGTCGTCGACATACTGGCCCTTGCCCTGGACGAAGCGAATGTCCTCGACCCGCTTCCGGCGACAGCCCAGCCCCTCGAGCCTGGCGGCGCGGGCTTCCCGGGTGAGCTCGGTGGTCTCGCTCATGCTGCGGCCTCCACGGTCCGGGCGGCGCGCAGCTTGGCGGCGGCCGCCAGGATCGCCTCGACGATTTTCTGATAGCCGGTGCAGCGGCAGAGATTGCCGGCGATGCCGAAGCGGACCTCCTCTTCGCTCGGATCCGGGTTCTCCTGGAGGAGCCGCCAGGCGCGCAGGATCATGCCCGGCGTGCACCAGCCGCACTGCAGCCCGTGATGCTCGCGGAACATCTCCTGGAGGACGTGGAGCGTGCCGTCGGGGGCGGCCATGCCCTCGATCGTGCGCACCTCCTTGCCCTGCGCCTGCACCGCGAGCACGGTGCAGGATTTCACCGAGACACCGTCGAGATCGACGGTGCAGGCACCGCAGTGGCTGGTCTCGCAGCCGATGTGCGTGCCGGTGAGGCCCAGCTCCTCTCGCAGGAAATGGACGAGCAGCAGGCGCGGCTCGACCAGCCGTTCGACCTGCCGGCCGTTGACCGTCATCGTCACGGCGATCTTGCTCATCTCGGCACTCCTCGGGGTCAGCCGCGACCGGCCGCGCGGGCGAAGGCCTTCTCGAGCGCGCGGCGGACCATCACCCCGCCCACCTTGCGACGATAGTGCGCGGGCCCACGACCGTCGCTCGCCGGCTGCATGATCGCCTCGGCCTCGGCCGCGGCTTTCGAAAGCGCCTCGGGCCCGAGGGCCGTGCCGGTCACCGCGGCCGCGGCCGCCTCGGCCAGGAGCGGGGTGTCGGCGAGGTTGGTGAGGCCGATCGCGCAGCGGGCGATCTGCCCGTCCGCGACCTCGAGAACGACCGCGGCGGCCGCGGTCGCGTAGTCGCCGACCTTTCGTTTGAGTTTCTCGTAGGCC
>JANWZN010000209.1 GCA_025054575.1 Geminicoccaceae bacterium
GCCGCCGCAGGGATGGATCCGATCGCAGAGAAGAAGCGCGCCCGAGGGCGGATGGTGCGGCGAGCCCGCTCGCATCGCCCCGAAAGCGCGCCGTTGAAGGAGGGCGGGGCCGATCGCAACCCGCTCGTGGAGTTCAGAGTATGACCGCCGCCGTCGCACCGATGGTGATCTCCGGGGCCGAGGTCTGGCCCCTCGTCGAGGGAGGCAAGGGTGTCGCCGTGAGCAACGGCCGCTCGAGCGGGGCCTGGGCCGCCGCCGGCGGAGTCGGCACCTTCTCGGGCGTCAACCCCGACCTGATCGACGACAACGGCGAGTACGTGCCGCTCGTCTTCAGAGGCCGCGACCGCAAGGCGCGGCACGAGGAGCTGATCGCCTATTCGATCAAGGGCGGCATCAGCCAGGCCCGGATCGCGCACGAGACCCGCAAGGGCGAAGGGCGCATCCACATGAACGTGCTGTGGGAGATGGCGGCTTGCGAGCGCGTCCTTCAAGGCGTGCTCGAGGGTGCCAAGGGACTGATCCACGGCGTCACCTGCGGCGCCGGGATGCCCTATCGGCTGGCCGAGATCTGCGCCCGCTACGGGGTCTATTATTATCCGATCGTCTCCTCCGCCCGCGCCTTCAACGCGCTCTGGAAGCGTGCCTACCACAAGTTCCAGGAGTGGCTGGGGGCGGTCGTCTACGAGGATCCCTGGCTCGCCGGCGGCCACAACGGCCTCTCCAACAGCGAGGATCCGGCCAAGCCCGAGCCACCCTTCCCGCGCGTCCTCGAGCTGCGCAAGGTGATGCGCGCCTTCGGGCTCGGCGAGCGGCCGATCGTGATGGCCGGCGGGGTGTGGCATCTCAAGGACTGGAAGGACTGGATCGGCTCCAAGGAGCTGGGCCCGATCGCCTTCCAGTTCGGCACCCGGCCCTTGCTCACCAAGGAGAGCCCGATCCCGGAGAGCTGGAAGAAGCGGCTGTTGGAGCTGTTGCCCGGCGACGTGTTCCTGCACCGCTTCAGCCCGACCGGGTTCTACAGCTCGGCGGTCAAGAACCGGTTCCTCGAGCGGCTGATCGCCCGCTCGGCACGGCAGATCGAGTTCCGCGAAGCCCCCGCCGAGGCCGAGGGCTTCACCGTCCCGCTCGCCTATGGCCGCCACACGGTCTATGTCCGTGCCGAGGACGAGCGGCGGGCGAGCGGCTGGATCGCCGAGGGCTACGGCCAGCCGATGCGGACCCCGGACAGCACCTTGGTCTTCGTGAGCGCCGAAGAGCATCGCAAGATCAAGCGCGACATGGCCGATTGCATGGGCTGCCTGTCGCACTGCAACTTCTCGAACTGGAAGGACCGCGACCAGTACACCACGGGCCGGCTACCGGACCCGCGCTCGTTCTGCATCCAGAAGACGCTGCAGGACATCGCCCACGGCCGCGGCGACCCGATCGACGACCAGCTCATGTTCTCCGGCCACAACGCCTACAAGTTCCGCGAGGACCCGTTCTACGCCAACGGCTTCGTGCCGACCGTGCGCCAGCTCGTCGAGCGGATCCTGACCGGATATTGAGCGCGGCCGCGGCGGGCCGGGCGGCGCGCTCGGCCCGCCCGGCCGAGGCGCGTCGGCCTCACTGGTTCATTTCGTCGGGGAGCACGCCCCACAGCCCGGCGCGCTCCATCCAGCCGCGGGTCCCGCCCACGTCGAGAAAGCACCAGGTGGGGTTGCAATCGAGCAGCCGGCCGATCACCCCGCGCTCGGCCTTCAACAAGACCCGAGCTTCGCGCGCCGGCGTGCGGTGCAGGCTCGCGAGCTCGGCCACGACCATCACGGTCCGCCGCCGCGACAACAAGCTGCCGTGGATCCAGCCCTGCTCGCCGTCCTGGTCTTCGACCTTGCGCCAGGCGTCGAACTCCTCGACCACCTTCACCGGCAGACCCAGCCGAGTGTAGACCCAGCGGATCGGGTAGTTCTTGCCCGGGCCGCTGCGGACGTTGATCGCCTCGCCGGCGAGCGAGACGAAGCGGGGGATCGGCAGGCCGCTCTCGCCGACCCGTTGCGCGTGCGCATGGCCGGCCCAGAGCAGGAAGGCCGCGCCGAGAACGAGCGGGAGGAGGGGACGGCGTCGCGTCGGCCGCGGGAACGGGGCGTTCGTCATCGCGGCCCCGTATAAGCGGCGCACGACCCGGCTCCAAGGGCACGCGGCGGTTTGAGCGGCCGCCGCAAATCTGCTAGCCAAGCAGGCGGATTCGCTCGGTCCTCAGCGGAGCCCGCTCGATGCCGCGTTCTCGCCCGGTGGTGATCGTCACCCGCAAGCTGCCCGAGCCGATCGAGGCGCGGATGATGGAGCTGTTCGACACGCGCTTGAACCCCACCGACCGGCCGATGACGCGCGCCCAGCTGGTCGAGGCGGTGCAGGCTTGCGACGTGCTCGTGCCGACCGTCACCGACCGGATCGACGCGTCGGTGCTCGCGCAGGCCGGCGATCGCCTCAAGCTGATCGCCAATTACGGCACGGGCGTGGACAATATCGACGTCGACGCCGCCTACAAGCGCGGAATCACCGTCACCAACACGCCCGGGGTCCTGACCGAGGACACCGCCGACATGACCATGGCCCTGATCCTGGCCGTGGCGCGGCGGCTGGTCGAGGGCGAGCGGCTCGCCCGCTCGGGCGAGTGGCAGGGCTGGGCGCCCACCGCCATGCTCGGACATCGGATCTGGGGCAAGCGCCTCGGCATCGTCGGCATGGGCCGGATCGGCAGCGCGGTCGCTCGCCGGGCGCGCGGCTTCGGCCTCTCGATCCACTATCACAATCGGCGGCGGGTCCACGAATCGCTCGAGGCCGAGCTCGAGGCGACCTATTGGGAGAGCCTCGATCAGATGCTCGCACGGGTCGACATCGTGAGCGTCAATTGCCCGCACACGCCCGCCACCTATCATCTGTTGTCGGCGCGACGGCTCAAGCTGCTGCAAAAGCACGCGATCATCGTCAACACGAGCCGCGGCGAGGTGATCGACGAGATCGCGCTCACCCGGATGCTGCGCGAGAAGGAGATCGCCGGCGCCGGCCTCGACGTGTTCGAGCACGAGCCCGAGATCAACCCGAAGCTCCGCCAGCTCGACAATGTCGTGCTGTTGCCGCACATGGGTTCGGCCACGATCGAGGGCCGGCTCGACATGGGCGAGAAGGTCATCATCAACATCAAGACCTTCGTCGACGGTCACCGGCCGCCGGATCGCGTCCTCCCCAGCATGCTCTGAGGCGGGGCGCCGGACGGCTCCGGGAACGCTCCGCCGCCCGGCGAATTTTTCCCGACACGGCAAAAGCTTCCGGGTAAACGACGGGCGCTCGCCGGGTGCCACGGGGGGATCGGCGCCGGGTCCCGCGCGGGCTCGGCCGTGGCACGTGCCTTGCGACCTGCACGGTCGCCATGCAGACCACAGCCACCGCGCCTCTCCTCGCCAGTCGCCCGCGCGGCGCTGGCCCCGCGGCCGAGCCGCCCGCGGCCGCGGCCGATGGCTTCGCACTTCTGTTGGCGCTCCTCGCCGCCGGGCCGTTCACGGCAGCCGGCACGGGCGCCCTCGACGGCGCCCGATCCGATCCTGCCGTGGTCCCGGGGCCGCAGCCGGGTGCGACGAGCGAAGGCGGCGGCCGAGCCGGCCCGCTCGCGAGACCCGAGGGATCCTTTCTCGCCGGCGACGGGGCGTTTGCGGGGGCCGGCTCGTCGGACGTGCCGGGGGCCGGGGCCGAAGTCGCGCGACGGGCGGCGATCGCCCCTGGGGTCGGGACGGCAGCCGGCGCCGCGATCCTCGCCGCCGCGCCGGGCGATCTCGCCGCGGGAACGCCGACGAGGCCCGCTACCGAGGTCGGCGCCGGGCCGCAGACCTCGCCGCTCGACCTCGCCGATCCGATCGCTGTCCTCGCGGCCGACGCGGCCGGCGAGCGCGGCGCGCTCGCGATCGATCAGAGCCCGGCGATCCCTGCGCTCGGCGCGCCGATCGCTGGCGGGGTCGCCACCGCCTCGGTTTCGGCCGGCAGCGCGCGCGCAGCCGCGGCTGCGCCGATCGGGCCGGCCGCGCGACGGTCGGCGATGGTCACCGGGCCGGAACGGGACGCATCGGCGCCCGCACCCGGCCCGGTGATCGATCCGCTCCTCCTCGCCGACGGTGCCCCGAGCGGCACGAGCGCCCCGGTCGAGCTCGCGCAGGGCGAGCGACCGCCGGCAGGCGCGGCCGGCTCGGCCGCTACGGCGCAGGCTTTGGCGAGCGCTCCGCCCGCCCCGCTCGGCACGCCCGGTACCGCCCCCGACGGGCGATCGGGCCCGTCCGAAGCAAGCGCGATCGATCGGGCCGAGCCGGGCGCGGCCCAGCTCGTTGCCCGGCCCACCGCTGCCCTTGGCGAGAACCCGCCCCG
>JANWZN010000020.1 GCA_025054575.1 Geminicoccaceae bacterium
GAAGCGCACCCGTGGGCGGCAGGATCCGCGCACCCGTTGCCCGTGCCCGCTCGACGAGATCGAGATGGTCGAGGAGCGCCCCGACCGAAAGCGGCAGCAAGATCCGCCCGTGCGCAACCGCCGGCTCGGCGATCGCGCGGAACACCGTGGCCGGCGCGCACTCGACGACGACGTCGGCGATCTCGGCGAGCCGGTCGACTGTCAGGACCGGGACCGGGCGGGAGACCGTTGCCCGCAACCGGGCCTCGGCAGCGGCTCGATCGCGCGCGCTCACCGCCACGAGTTCCAGGCCCTCGATCCCGCGATCGAGGCGCTCCGCCACGGTGCGGCCGATGGCTCCCAGTCCGGCGATCGCGACTCGCAGCGGTGGGCGGGCTGGTCGCATCGAAGGCTCCGCTCGGGTTCGTCCCGGGTTCGCTGGACGGACGGTCGGCGGCAAGCTACGCCGGGAGCGGCGGATCGGAGAAGGGCCGTGCACGAGCTCCTGCGGTCGAGCGCGCGCGAGGTGGTCGGCCTGTTGCGCGCGGAAGAGGTCAGCCCACTGGAACTGGTCGAGCTCGCGCTGGCCCGGATGGAGGCGGTCGAGCCTTCGGTCAACGCGGTGCCCACCCGCTGTGCCGAGCGGGCGCGCGAGCAGGCGCGGCGGATCATGGCCGGTGCGATCGCGCCACCCGAGGACGGTCGCGGCTGGCTCGCGGGCCTGCCGGTCGTGGTCAAAGATCTCAACGACGTGGCCGGCGTGCGGACGACCTACGGCTCGCCCGTCTTCGCCGAGCACGTGCCCGAGCGCTCGTCCTACGAGGTCGAGCGCCTTGAGGCGATGGGGGCCGTGATCCTCGGCAAGTCGAACACGCCCGAGTTCGGGGCCGGCGCGCAGACCTTCAACGAGGTGTTCGGCGTCACCCGCAACCCGTGGAACACCGATCTCACCTGTGGCGGCTCCTCGGGCGGCGCCGCGGTGGCGCTCGCCACCGGGGAATGCTGGCTCGCCAACGGCTCCGATCTGGGCGGCTCGCTGCGCACACCCGCGGCCTTCTGTGCGGTCGTCGGCCTCAGGCCGTCGCCCGGCCGGGTGCCGCACGGGCCCTCGCCCGCGCCGTTCCAGACCCTGGCGGTCGAAGGACCGATGGCCCGCGACGTGCGCGATCTGGCGCTGCTCTTGGACGCGCAGGCCGGGTTCGATCCGCGCGACCCGTTGACCTTCGACCCGCCGGCCGAGCCGTTCGTGGTCGCCGTCGAACGCGATCCGGGGCTCCGGCGGGTCGCGTTCTCGGCCGATCTCGGCGGGATCACGCCCGTCGATCCGGAGGTGGCGCGGATCTGCCGTCAAGCGGCCGAGCGCCTGGCCGCACTCGGCTGCGAGGTCGTACTCGATGCCTGCCCCGACCTCGGTGCGGCGGTCGAGGTGTTCCGTGTGCTCCGTGCCGAGCACTTCGTCACCACCCGGGCGCCGCTGCTCGAGCAGCATCGGGCGAAGCTCAAGCCCGAGGTGATCTGGAACATCGAGACCGGCATGAAGCTCACGGCCGAGGAAATCGGCCGGGCCGAGCGGCTTCGGGCGGAGATGCAGCGCTCGGCCGCGACCTTCATGGACCGCTTCGACCTCTTGCTCTGCCCGGCCGCGATCGTGCCGCCCTTTCCGGTCGAGCGCCGCTGGATCGACGAGCTCCAGGGCCATCGCTTCCCGAGCTACATCGACTGGGTGGCGATCACGTACGCGATCACGCTCACGGGCCTGCCGGCCCTCTCGCTGCCCTGCGGCTTCACCGAGACGGGCCTGCCCGTGGGGCTACAGATGGTGGGGAAGCCGCGGGGCGAAGCCGCACTCCTGGCTGCTGCCGCCCGGCTCGAAGAGCTGCTCGGGATAGCCCGCCTCCTGCCGATCGATCCGCGGCCACTGCCGATCTCGGCAGCGGCTGCAGGCTGATCGACCGAACGGGTCGAGCCCGGGAAGGCGGGCTGCGGCCCACGCGGGGCCCGCTTCCGCCCGGTTCGCTTGTTCCGGCCGGCCGCGCATGCCACGTTCGCCGGGCCCGGAGAACCCGAACGATCGGGGAGGTTCGGTCATGGATTGCGAGGCGCTGGCGCGGCGTTTCTACAGCATCGAGACGCTGCGCCGGGCTGCCCGACGGGTCCTGCCCAAGGTGATCTTCGACTTCGCCGACGGCGGGGCGGAGAACGAAGCGACGCTCCGGCGCAACGAGGCCGATTTCGATCGGCTCGAGCTCGTGCCTCGGATGTGTGCGGGCGTGGGCACCCCCGATCTTTCGCTGGAGCTCTTCGGTCGGCAGCTGCGCCTGCCCGTACTGATCGGCCCCACGGGGCTTTCCGGCATCCTCTGGCCCGCGGGCGAGATCGCCGCCGCGCGGGCGGCGCAGGCGGCCGGCACGATCTACTGCCAGAGCCACGGCTCGACCTGCACCATCGAGGAGCTGGCGGCCGGCGCCCCGGGCGCCCGGTGGTTCCAGGTGTTTCTCTATCGCGACCGTGGGCTCACGCGCGGCATGGTCGAGCGGGCGCAGGCGGCGGGCTGCGAGGCGCTCGTGCTCACCGTCGACAACCAGGTGCTGGGCCAGCGCGAGCGCGATCTCGCCAACGGTTTCGCGATCCCGCCGCGGCTCGGGGTGCGCGGGATGCTCGACATGGCGCTGCATCTGCGGTGGCTCGTGCGGATGCGGGCGGCGCGCGGGATCGGTTTCGCCAACTACCGGGGTGCCGCCGGTCACGCCGAGGATATCGTCTCGCTCGGCGCATATGTCGCGCGCATGCTCGACCCCGAGCTGTCCTGGCGCGACGTCGCCTGGCTGCGCGAGCTGTGGCGGGGGCCGCTCCTTCTCAAGGGGATCCTCCACCCCGACGACGCCCGCATCGCGGCCGAGCACGGGGTCGACGGCGTGATCGTCTCGAACCATGGCGGCCGCCAGCTAGACGGCGCGGTGTCCTCGATCCGGGCGCTGCCGGCCGTGGCCGAGGTCGCGGGCGACCGGCTCGTCGTGCTGTTGGATGGCGGTGTTCGCCGCGGGGTGGACGTGCTGCGCGCGCTAGCGCTCGGTGCCCGCGCGGTGCTGATCGGTCGGCCGCACTGGTGGGGGCTCGCGGTCGCGGGGGAGGCGGGTGTCGCCCTGGTCCTCGACATCTTCCGCCGGGAGCTCGAGCGGGCGATGGCACTCTCGGGTTGTGCTTCCTTGCCGGCGATCGATCGTCGCTTGCTCGCGCCGAGCGCGCCGAACGAGCCCGCGGCACCGCGGCTGCGGCTCGTGGGCTAGCGCGGCTTCGCCCAGACCGAGCCCTCGAGCCAGTCGGTCTCGGGCCCGAGTCGCTCGTAGCGGAGACAGACGAGGCGGGGTTCGAGCAGCCGACGCAGTTCGGCCTCGTCGAGGCAGAAGGCCGGATCGAAACCGGCTGCCGCTCGTTCCTTGCCGAACGAGCAGAGCAGCACCCGGCCGCCCGGTGCCAGCACCTGGAGGAGGCGATCCCACTGTTCGGCCGACGGCTTGTAGCGGACGATCACGAGCCCGGCGAACGGCCCGAGGCCCGCGAGTGCCTCCGGCTCGTCGAGATCCATCACGCGGGTCGTCACCTGGAGCCGGCGGCCGGCGGCGGCGCGCGCGAGCCGTTCGATCGCGGCCGGGGCGATGTCGACCGCGGTCACGGAAAAGCCCCGAGCGGCGAGCCAGAGCGCGTTGCGGCCGTCGCCGCTCGCCACGTCGAGAACGGGCCCCGGCGGCAGCTCGGCGAGATTGGCGACGAGCCAGCGCTCGGGTGGCCCCGGTCCGTCGAGGCGAGCTCGCCAGCGCGGCTCCCAGCGATCCCGATCGGCCTCGCTCATGCGCGGCGGACGGATCCCTGGCTCATGGCGGCAACCCGGCGAGCAAGAGGCCTTTGCGAAATCGTTCGAGCTCGTCGGGATCGGTGTCGGGCTGGGTCGCGATCCAATCCGCGACGCTGAAGCCCGGCTGACGACGGCGCACGAGCTCGGCGTAGCGTCGCGCCTCCGCGAGCCGGCCGGCGAGGGCGTGGCTCGCGGCCAACAGCCGACCGCCCTCGGCCGGATCGCGCATCTTGGCGATGGCCGCCACGACCTCGTCGTAGCGGCCGAGCGAGAACAGCGCGTCGGCCTCGCTCCAGAGATAGAGATCGGGATAGTGCGGATTGAGCCGCTTGGCACGGGCGACGTGCTCGAGCGCCTCCCGGGCCCGGCCGGCATAAACGAGCGCGTCGGCCATCAACGCCAAAATGTCCGGATCGTTCGGGTTGAGCCGGTGCGCGGTCTCGTAGGCCTCGAGGGCACCCGCGACGTCCTTGGAATAGAGCCGGGCGAAGCCGAGCTCGGCGTGGCCGCGGGCATCGGCGGGATCGCGGGCGACCGCCTCGCGCGCGAGCTCGAGCGAGAGAGCGAGCGAAAGCTCGGCCTCGGGGCTCCAGCGGTAGCGCCAATCGTAGTTGTGGGTTCGCGAGAGCATCGCGATCGCGCGGGCATAGGTCGGGTCGAGCTCGAGCGCCCGCTCGAAGGCCTGACGCGCGGCGAGGTTGGTGGCGGCGGTGTAGCGATAGAGCTGCTGCAGCCCGACCAGCAAGTGGCCGTAGGCCTCGAGCCGGCGGGGACTGCCCTGCTGGAGGCGGTGCTGCTCGTGCTCCTCGACCCGACCCGCGAGGGTCGCGACGAGGCCACGGGCGAGCTCGCGTTCGGCTGTCAGCACGACCTCGCCGTCGATCTCCCAGCGCTCGCTCCAGGCGACCTTGCCGGTCGCCGCCTCGACCAGGTGGGCGTGCAGCAAGAGCCGGTCGCGGTCGATCCGCAAGCTCGCATCGAGCGCGTAGTGGACGCCGAGCTCGCGGCCGACCTCGTAGGCCGGCATCGCGCGGTCGCGATAAGCGAACGAGCTCGCTCGGCCGATCACGAAGAGGTCGCGAAAGCGGGCGAGGTCGGTGATGACCTCGTCGGTCAGCCCCTCGGCCAGGACCGCGGTACGGGGGTCCTGGCCCAGCGCTCGGATCGGCAAGATCACGATCGACGGCAGGGCCGGCAGGGCCAGGCTCGTGAGAGCGCGGCGCCGACCGGCGGCGTCGGTCGGCTCGTCGGCGCGGCGGGCACGGAACACCGCCACGGGCGCCGGCAGGTTCTTGAGCCGCAGCACACCCTCGGCGGCGAAGGCGATGCCGCTCGTCGCTCGCACCCGGGCCTGGACGCTGTCGGAGACCAGCACCTCGCCCGGCTCGGCGATTTCCTGGATGCGGGCGGCGCGGTTGACGGGTAAGCCGTAGATCCCGTCGCCCTCGTCCAAGAGCTCGCCAAAATCCATGCCGACGCGATAGCGCAGAGGCTCGAGATCGCCGCGGCCGACCGGCGGCTCGGCCAGCCGGCGCTGGATGGCGAGCGCGCAGAGCACGCCCGCCTCGGGATCGGGGAACTCGGCCAAGACGCTGTCGGCGGCGAGGTTGACGATCCGCCCACCCGCGGCGGCGACGTTGCTCTCGAATACGGTTCGACAGCTCTTGAGCGCGACCACGGTGCCGCGCGGGTCGCGGGCCAACCGCCCGGTGTAGTTCTCGAGATCGGCGTGGAGGACCGTGGCGGCGCGCTCGCTCGCGGTCGAGGCCAAGGCTCGCGCAACCTCCAGGCTATGTGCTCGTCGAGCTTTTTAACTGCCGGCGCCGTTTCCGGCAACCGGCGCGGCGGCGCGCTTGACGCTTGCGCCGCCCGGACCTACATGCCGCCCGTCCCGCGGGCGCATAGCTCAGTTGGTAGAGCAGCTGACTCTTAATCAGCGGGTCCTAGGTTCGAGTCCTAGTGCGCCCACCACTATTCCGAGGATCGCGAGGCGCGCTCGCTACGCTGCTGGCCGGCCTCAGTGCCGGAAATGGCGGCGGCCGGTGAAGACCATCGCGAGCCCGGCCCGATCGGCAGCCGCGATCACCTCGGCATCCCGCTTCGAACCGCCGGGCTGGATCGCGGCGGTGGCACCACCCGCGATCGCGGCCTCGAGCCCGTCCGCGAACGGGAAGAAGGCATCCGAGGCGACCACGCAGGGGCCCGGGCCGGGGCCTCGGCGCATCCGCTCGACCGCGTGGTGGACCGCGTCGACCCGGCTCGTCTCGCCCATCCCGATGCCGACCGTGGCCCGGCTGCGGGCCAAGACGATCGCGTTCGAGCGCACGTGACGGACGACCTTCCAGGCGAAGACGAGATCCGCCCACTCGGCCTCGCTCGGTGCCCGACGGGTCGGCACCTTCCACGATGCCCGCTCGTCCACCCCCGGATCGCGGGTCTGGACGAGGAGCGCTCCCGCGAGCGAGCGGACCACGAGCCCGGGGGCAGCGGGATCGGGTAGGCCCTCGGGGAGGAGGACCCGGAGGCCCGGCTTGCGGGCCAAAAGCTCGGCCGCTTCGGGCTCGACCGCCGGGGCCACGATCACCTCGAGGAACAGGGCCGCCATCGCCTCCGCGGTCGCCGCATCGAGCGGCCGATTGACGGCGACGATGCCGCCGAAAGCCGAGACCGGATCGGAAGCGAGCGCCTTCTCCCAGGCCGAGCGCAGGCTCGGGCCGACCGCGACCCCGCACGGGTTGGCGTGCTTGACGATCACCACCGCCGGCTCGCTGTGCTCGGCCACGGCCTCGAGGGCGGCATCGGCGTCGAGGAGGTTGTTGTAGGAGAGCTCCTTGCCCTGCAGGCGCCGCGCCGTGGCGACGCCCGGCCTGGGCGAGGACAGCCGGTAGAGCGCCGCCTCCTGGTGCGGGTTCTCGCCGTAGCGCAGCCGTTCGAGACGGCTGCCGGCGAGGACGAGGCGCTCGGGAAAGAGCTCGCCCGCGATCTCGGCCAAGAAGCCCGCGATCTCCGCGTCGTAGGATGCAGTGAGCGCGAACGCCTTGGCCGCGAGCCGCCGGCGCGTCTCGAGGCTCGTGCCGCCGGCGGCGTCCAGTTCGCCGAGCAGCCCCGCGCGATCGGTCGGATCGACCAGCACGGCCACCATGTCGTGGTTCTTGGCCGCAGCGCGGATCATGGCCGGTCCGCCTACGTCGATCTGCTCGATGCAGTCGGCGAAGGAGGCCCCCGAGGCTCGCGTCGCGGCGAAGGGATAGAGGTCGACGACCAGGAGATCGATCCGCGGGATGGCGTGTGCGGCGAGGGTCGCTTCGTGCTCGGCCGAACCGGTGGCGAGGAGGGCGCCGTGGATCTTGGGGTGCAGCGTCTTCACCCGGCCGCCGAGGATCTCGGGAAAGCCCGTGATGCCGGCAACGTCGACCACGTCGAGCCCGCCGTCGCGCAAAGTGCGCGCGGTGCCGCCGGTCGAGACGAGCTCGACGTTGCGCTCGGCCAGGGCGCGGGCGAAGTCGACGAGACCGGTCTTGTCGGCGAGCGAGAGCAGGGCGCGGCGGATCGGACGGACGGTCATCGACGATGCTCCGAAGGCTGATCAGGGCGCGCGGCGGAGACGGGCGATAAAAAAACCGTCCATGCCGCCGCGCTCCGCCCAGTGGCAAGGCAGCGTGCGGATCTCGCCCGCTTGCGAGCGCAGCACCGGCAGACCCGCGAGCTCGTCCGTGCCGATCGGATCGCGGAGGAGCGCAGGCGTGCGCTCGAGCAGCGCCCGGATGCGTTCCTCGCCCTCTTCCGGCTGCAGCGAGCAGACCGCGTAGACGAGCAGGCCTCCGGGTGCCAGCATCGCCACGGCCGCATCGAGCAAGCGGTCCTGCAGCGCGGCCATCCGTTCGATGTCGGCGGGCCGCTTGTGGTGCGGAATGTCCGGATGGCGGCGAATGGTGCCGGTGGCGGAGCAGGGCGCGTCGAGGAGGACGAGCGGGAAGGGGGCCTGCGGCCGCCACTGGGTCGCATCGGCTTCGACCAGCTCCGCCGACAGCCGGGTGCGGGCGAGATTGTCCCGGACCCGCGAGAGCCGGTCGCCGGAAATGTCGACCGCCGTCACCCGTGCGCCCGCAGCGGCGAGCTGCAGGGTCTTGCCGCCGGGTGCGGCGCAGAGATCGAGAACAGGGCGGTCGCGGACCTCGCCCAGGAGCCGGGCAGGCACGGTCGCGGCGACGTCCTGGACCCAAAAGGCGCCCTCGGCGTAGCCAGGAAGCGTCTCGATCGCGCCGCCGACCGGCCGGCGGACGACGTCGCGCCAGAGAAGCTCGGCCTCCAGTCGCGTTGCCGCCGCACTCGGCTCGTCGCGGACCACGAGATCGAGCGGCGGCTCGCGCAGGTGAATCTCGGCGATCGCGCGCGCGCAGGGCTCGCCGAAGGCCGCCACCCAGCTCCGCCACAGCCAGTCCGGCGTATCGAGCCGCGGCCCGTCGAGCTGCGGCAGGCGCTCGGCGGCGTGGCTCGCGACCCGGCGCAGAATCGCGTTGATCATCGGCACCGCCTTTTCGTGACCGTGCCGGGCGAGCTCGACCGTGGTGTGCACGGCGGCGTGCGGCGGGGTGCCGAGGAACGCGAGCTGGGCGATGCCAAGGCGGAGGATGTGGCGCAGCCGCGGCGGCTCCGGGGTGAAGCGGAGGAAGGGTGCGGCGAGCGCATCGAGCTCGCCCGTGCGCCGCAGCGCGGTGGCGACCAGGAGCCGGGCGAGCTGGCGGTCGCGGAGGGCGAGCCGCGCCAGGTCCGGGTGGCTCGCGAACGCTTCCTCGAGCGGCTGGCGCCGTGGGCCGAGCACCGCCTCGAGCACGTCGAGGGCGAGCATCCGTGCACTCGCCGGCGGGCGCTTGGCCTCGAGCACCGGGGGCCCGCCATGCGCCGGGCCACGGCGCGGCGGCGGCTCGGGCGGCCCCTTGCGCCGCCGCGGCGGTTCCTCGTTCCGCCCCCTCATGCGGCCTCGCTCTCGCGGGCCAGAGCGGCGGCGATCAGGGCCCGGGTCTCCTGGATCCCGTAGAGAGCGACGAAGGTGCCGAAGCGCGGTCCCTCCGACTGGCCCAAGAGCGTCTCGTAGAGTGCCTTGAACCAGTCGCGCAGGTTGGCGAAGCCATGCGCCTTGCCGAGCTCGTAGAGCAGGTCCTGGATCGCTTCGCCGCTCGTACCCGCGGGGAGCGCCGCGAGCCGGGCGTCGAGATCGGCGAGCGCGGCGCGTTCGAGCCCGGTCGGCGGGCGAAACCTTCGGGCGGGCAGGACGAAGTCGCGGCAGTAGGCGAGCGCGTGCTCGACCAGCCGGGCGAGTTTGGGATGCGTCTCGGCGGTGACTCCCGGGGCGTAGCGCGTGATGAAGCCCCAGAGCAGCTCGGCCGACTGGGCGTTGAGCACGGCCGCCAGGTTCAACAGCATCGCATAGGAGATCGGCAACCGGTCGATCGGCGGCTCGCCGTCGTGGATGTGGAAGACCGGGTTGGCGATCTTCTTCTCCTCGTCCTGGGAAGGATAAGCCTCCAGAAACTGCTGGTACTCGTCGACGTGGCGGGGGATGACATCGAAGTAGAGCCGCTTGGCCGCCTTCGGCTCTTTGTACATGAAGAGGGCGAGGCTTTCGCGGGTGCCGTAGCGCAACCACTCCTCGATCGTGAGGCCGTTGCCTTTCGATTTCGAAATTTTCTGGCCGTTCTCGTCGAGAAAGAGCTCGTAGGTGAAGCCTTCCGGCGGCACCCCGCCTAGGATCCGGCAGATCTGCGCACCGAGCTTCACCGAATCGATCAAGTCCTTGCCGGACATCTCGTAGTCGACGTCGAGGGCGACCCAGCGCATCGCCCAGTCGCATTTCCACTGCATCTTGCAGTGGCCGCCGGTGACCGGGAGCTCGGTCAGGGTGCCGTCCTCGTCGCGGAAGACGACCGTGCCCGAGCCGGGCCGGGTCTCGAGGATCGGCACCTGCAGCACGCGGCCGGTCTTGGGCGAGATCGGGAGGATGGGCGAATAGGTCGCGCGACGTTCGGGGCCGAGAGTGGGGAGGATGACGTCACGGATCGCGTCGTGATGGTGCAGCACCTTGAGGAGCGTCGCATCGAACCGACCGCTCTTGTAACACTCGGTGGCGCTCGTGAAGCTGTAAGGAAAGCCGAAATCGTCGAGGAACGCCTTCAACCTGGCGTTCATGTGATGGCCGAAGGATTCGTGCGTGCCGAACGGGTCGGGAATGGCGGTCAGGGGGCGGCCGAGATACTGGGCCACCATCTCGCGATTGGGGATGTTGTCGGGTACCTTGCGCAGCCCGTCCATGTCGTCGGAAAAAGCGACGAGTTCGGTCGGCAGATCGCTCAACCGAGCGAAAGCGCGGCGCACCAGGGTGGTACGGAAGACCTCGCCGAAGGTGCCGATATGCGGCAGGCCCGAGGGCCCGTAGCCGGTCTCGAAGAGCACGTACCCTTTGGCCGGCGGGCGGCGGCGCACGCGCTCCACGACCTTGAGCGCCTCGAGCACGGGCCACGCCTTGGAGCGCGCGAACAGCTCGCGGTTGATGTTCATGCTACGAGACTCGTTTCGGGGCCGCGGGCGGTGGCGGTGGGACGCGCGATCGTCGGTGCGTCGCGGCGCCTGTCCCGGAGCATAGCCGATCGTCGCCCGCCGACCAGGGGCGAGCCGCGCGGCGCCTCAGGCGATCGGCGCGAGCTCGCGCACGTAGCGTTTCCAATTGGCGACGTAAGCGCGGGTACCACGCGCCATGCGCTCGAGCTGCTCGGGCCGCACTTCGCCCACGACCTTGCCCGGGACGCCCATCACGAGGCTGTTGTCGGGGATCTCTTTGCCCTCGCCGACGAGGGCCTTGGCCGCGATCAGGCAATTGCGGCCGATCTTGGCGCCGCTCAGGACCATGGCCCCGATGCCGACGAGCGAGCCCGCACCGATCGTGCAGCCGTGCAACACAGCGGCGTGCCCGACCGTCACGTCCGGGCCTACCACCAGCGGGAAGCCCGGGTCGGTGTGGCAGATCGTGCCGTCCTGGATGTTGGTCCGGGCGCCGATCTCGATCGGCTCGCCGTCGCCGCGCAGGACACAGTTCCACCACACGCTCGCCTCTTGGCCGAGCTTCACGCGGCCGATGATCACCGCGGTGGGAGCCACCCAGAAGGCATCGCTCTCGGTCTCGAGAACGGCCTCGCCCAGGCGATAGATCACGCTGCTTCCTCCGAGCCCGCGAGGCCCAGCATCAATCGCAGGTTCTGTACCGCCGCGCCCGACGCGCCTTTGCCGAGATTGTCGAGCCGGGCGACGAGGACCGCTTGCTGCCGGGCCTGGTTGGCGAAGACGAAAAGCTCGAGGTCGTCGCGGCCCGCGAGTGCCGTGGCATCGAGCCGGCCCTCGCGCGGCGCCGGCACGACCCGGACGAGCGGGGTCGCCCGATAGCGCTCGGCGAGCACGGCCTCGAGTTCGGCGGCCCTCGGTCGGGTCGGCAATTCGTCGAGATGGAGCGGCACGCAGACCACCATGCCCTGCCGAAAATTCCCGACCGAGGGCACGAAGATCGGCCGCCGGGCGAGCCGCGACCAGGCCGTGATCTCGGGCAGATGTTTGTGCTCGAGGCCGAGCCCGTAGAGCTCGAACGGCGGCGCGGTTCCCCGCTCGTAGGCCTCGATCATGCTCCGCCCGCCACCCGAATAGCCCGAGACCGCGTGGATCGTGATCGGGTAGTCGGCCGGAAGCAGACCGGCATCGACCAGCGGGCGAAGAAGGAGCACGGCTCCGGTCGGATAACAGCCGGGATTGGCGACCCGGCGCGCGGCCGCGATCAGGGCTGGCGCCTCGGGTGTCAGTTCGGGCAGACCGTAGACCCAGCCCGGCGCCACGCGATGGGCCGTGCTCGCGTCGAGCACCCGCGGTCCCCGTGCGCCGAGCTCGTCGATCAGCGCCACGGCCTCGCGCGCCGCTTCGTCGGGCAGACAGAGGATCGCGAGGTCGACCGTCGCCAGGAGATCACGCTTGGCCGCGGGATCCTTGCGCCGCGCCGGGTCGATCGAGACCAGCTCGATTCCCGCAAGGCCGGCGATCCGTTCGCGGATCCCGAGCCCGGTGGTACCCGCCTCGCCGTCGATGAAGACCCTGGCCGTCATCGCGATCGGTTCCTCGGCCGAATGGCAGTCGCACTCTAAGCAGCGAGGCCTCGCCGGTCGAGCCGTGCCGGCGCTGACCGGCCGCGCTCGGCGCGCTAGATCCCGGCCATGAGCCTCGCTCTCGAGCGTTCCCGTCCCGTCGAGCCGCCGCCGGCAGCAGCACTCCCCGAACCCTTCGCGTCCTGGTTCGCAGCGCGCGGTTGGCGGCCGCGCCGCCACCAGCTCGCCATGCTGGCGCTCGCGAGAGAGGGGCGCGACGCGCTGCTCGTGGCGCCCACGGGCGGCGGCAAGACCCTCGCGGGCTTCCTCCCGAGCCTCGTGGCCCTCGCCGAGCGGGGCGGCGGCAGCGGGATCCACACCCTCTACGTCTCGCCCTTGAAGGCGCTCGCCACCGACGTCGCGCGCAATCTCGAAGTGCCGATCCGCGAGATGGACCTCGCCGTGACCGCCGCGGTGCGGACCGGCGACACGCCGGCGGCACGGCGGGCCCGGCAGCGACGACGGCCGCCCGATTTGTTGCTGACCACGCCCGAATCGCTGGCACTCCTGCTGTCCTATCCGGACGCGGCCGAGCGCTTCGCGCGGCTCGAGGCGGTCGTGGTCGACGAGCTGCACGCCTTGGCCGAGAACAAGCGCGGGGTCCTCTTGGCCCTTTGCCTCGCGAGGCTGAAGGCGCTCGCGCCCGCGGCCCGTTTCGTGGGGCTCTCCGCGACCGTGGCCGAGCCCTGGGCGCTGCGTCGATGGCTCTCCCCCGCCCCCGAGCGGGTTGCCCTCGTCGAGGGCGAAGCGGGGGCCGAGCCCGTGGTGGAGCTCTTGATCCCCGAAGGCCCCATGCCCTGGGCCGGGCATTACGCGACCCATGCCGCCCCGGCCGTGCTCGATCTGATACGCCGCCATCGGACCAGCATCGTCTTCGTCAACACCCGCGCCCAGGCCGAGGTCCTGTTCGGGCTTCTTTGGCGGCTCAATCACGACAATCTGCCGATCGCGCTCCATCACGGCTCGCTCGACGTCGAGCAACGGCGGAAGGTCGAGGCGGCGATGGCGGCGGGCAGGCTGCGAGCGGTCGTCGCCACCTCTTCGCTCGATCTCGGGATCGACTGGGGCGATGTCGATCTCGTCGTCCAGGTGGGCGCGCCCAAAGGCGCCGCCCGGCTCCTGCAGCGGATCGGCCGCGCCAATCACCGGCTCGAGGAGCCGTCGAAGGCGGTGCTGGTCCCGGCCAATCGCTTCGAGGTGCTCGAATGCCTCGCGGCGCGCGAGGCGGTCCGGGCCGGGGCGCTCGACGGTGGCGCGATCGCGCCGGGCGGCCTCGACGTGCTCGCCCAGCACGTCACGGGCGTGGCCTGCGCCGGGCCGTTCGACGCCGATCGCCTCTACGACGAGGTGCGCTCGACCGCGCCCTATGCCGGGCTCGCTCGCGCCGACTTCGATGCGGTGCTCGACTTCGTCGCCACCGGCGGCTACGCGCTCGGCCGCTACGAACGGTTCCGGCGGCTCGCGCGTGGCGCCGACGGCCTCTGGCGCCTCGCCGACCCGCGCCTCGCCAAACAGTGGCGGATGAACGTCGGGACGATCGTCGAGGCCCCGGTCATGAAGGTCCGGCTCGGGCCCCGCGGCCGCCGGCTCGGCGAGGTGGAGGAACATTTCGTGAGCACGCTCGCCCCGGGCGATACCTTCCTGTTCGCCGGCCGGCTGCTCGAGTTTCTGGGCGTGCACGAGGACGAGGTGATCGTTCGCCGGGCGAAGGGCGGCGGCGAGCCCAAAGTGCCGGCCTATGCCGGCGGCAAGCTGCCGCTCACGAGCGCGCTTGCAACGAGGGTCAAGGCCATGCTCGCCGACCGCGGGCGCTGGCCCGACCTGCCAGCACCGGTCCGGGAATGGCTGGACGCCCAGGCACGCCGCTCGGCCACCGGCGAGCCGGACGAGCTCCTGGTCGAAACCTTCCCGCGCGGAGGTCGGGCGTTCCTGGTCGCCTACCCGATGGCCGGCCGCAACGCCCACCAGACGCTCGGCATGCTGTTGACCCGGCGGATGGAGCGTTGCCGGTTGGCGCCGCTCGGCTTCGTCGCCTCGGACTACTGCATCGCGGTTTGGGGACGCCGGCCGGTCGAACGACCGGAAGAGCTCTTCACTATCGATCTCCTGGCCGACGATCTCGAGGAGTGGATGGCCGAGAGTTCGGTGATCAAGCGTACGTTCCGCAATTGTGCGGTCGTTGCGGGCTTGATCGAGCGGCGCCATCCGGGCCGGCAGAAGACCGGTCGGCAGGTCACGATGAGCGCCGATCTGCTCTACGACGTTCTGCGCAAATACGAGCCCGACCACGTGCTCTTGCGCGCGGCCCGTGCCGAGGCCGCACAAGGGATGACCGATATCCGCCGGCTTTCGGATCTGCTGAACGCGGTCCAGGGCCGGATCCGCCACGTCCGTCTCTCCCGCGTCTCGCCCTTCGCGGTCGCGATCATCGCCGGAATCGGCAAGGAGTTCGTGGGCGGCGAAGCGCTCGACCAGGAGCTCGAGGCGGCGGTCGCCGAGCTGGTCGCGGAGGCGATGAGGTGAGCGGCGAACGAGCATCGGTCTCAGTCGGGGAGGCCCTTTCGATCGGGGCGACCGATCCACTCGAGCAGGAGCTTCCGGAGGAAGTCCCACACGTCCCCTTGGCCTGGGCGAACATAGGCAGGGGCGGCAGGATTCGAGCCGAGTCGCTTGAAGACCTGCGTAACCCAAGAGCCTTTGTTAGCTGGGACGGCGAGTTCCGGAAGCCAGGAGGTGAGTTCGCCGCTTGGCACCACGAAAATTCCATACTCGGCTAGATTGGACAATAAGTTCGAGGCACTTTCTTTGTTGTCCGAGGGAAGCATGTGGATGCCCGGCTGTGGCATGCTGGGATTACCATGTTGCGTGAATGCCTGTTGAAGGAGAGCCCGGGTCTGCGACCAGCCTTGCCGCAGCGGGCTGGGAACGCTCGCGGGATCCAGCAGAGCATTCCAGTCTCCTTCACCGCGGAGGAAGTCGAGATCGACGATGGCCGCGGCGGGCACGCCCATGGTGCGAAGGGCCCCGACGATTCGGTGGACCGTTTGCCGGTTCTGTGCCGCCAAGAAGCGGGCCCAGGGAAGCCCGGACTCCACTTCACCCAAGCGGTACGCGATCTCTTCGTAGAACGCACGGTCGTTGTCGCTTTCCGTGACCACTGCTCCGTCGTGGAACAGAGCCGAAAAGACGTGTGCGCTTCGGAACAGGGGATCGTTGAAGAAGCGACGCAACGTGTCGGCCTCGACCAAGCGGCCGCGGGACTTGCCGTCTCGGTACTCCAGGCGGAGGATACGGGCGTCCGAGGGGCCGAGCAGGCAACCGATCACGAAGTCGGCACTGTGCGTCGCCGCCAAGAGCTGGAACGTCTTCTGCTGCGCCAAGCGGGAGAGTTGCGTGCCAAGCTTGCGAGCGAGCGGGGGGTGCAGAAACGCATCGGGTTCGTCGACGAGCAGGGTTCGAACGAGGCCCGAGGCGGCGTGGAGGATGGTTCCGAGATAAGCCCGGATGCCGTCGCTCGTTTCATACACAGGCAGCATCGACGCCAGTTTTTCTCGCTTTTTCCCTGAAATGTGAAACTCCAGGCCATTAGTAGGCGAAGTGGACAGGCGGAAAACAACATTTCCGTACTCTGTCAACGGATCACGTACGAGCCACCATCGCGGGAAGATTTCGCGGATAAGCTCATTTACAAGATTTCGGTACACTTCATCGTTCATGAACAGACATGCCCGCGCGCTGAGCTGGCGCTCCAAGGAGCCACGAGCCTTCTGAAGCACGCCGATGCGTGCGCCCACGTCGAGATGGACCGTGTAGCGTTGAATAAACACGCGCCTGCGAACGGCTTCGTTTCTAATAACCTCTCCGATAAGTTGTTTCGGTATATATTTTTGATGGTCACCTAATCCAACGTTGATATATTCATCGCTGTCCCAATCGATGTCGGTCGGTGCAATCTGGCTCAAGAGACGCTTCAGAACGCTCTCCTCGGGCGCTCGATGTGTGATGTTCGTTACCATGCGACGCGGCTCGAGCGGGGCCTCGATGGCGTGCCGAATCTCAAGAAGGGCTAAACTCTTACCGGAATTGTTGGGGCCTACCAGCAGGGTAACGCCGTGAAGGGGTACCTGGATCTTGGTGGGTGGTTCCGTGAACGTCAGTTCCGCACGTTCCAACATGGAGACTCGATCCTTCGCAAACGTTTGAAGATTACAGTCCTCTCCCTGCGGTTTCAATACTCGACGGCAGCCGCGGCCTTCGTGTAAAGCAACGGCGAGGATGGTTTGCGCCGGGCGCTGATGTCGACGCCGAGGCGTTTCCCGTTTCTTGAGCGAGGCGCAAGGGTGGCATTCGAACTGCTCGAGGTCCGGCTGGCCGGGCGAGAGTTTCTCCTGGATCCAGCTGGTGCCCTGTTCTGGCCCGAGCGACGGATGCTGGTCGTGGCCGACCTCCATCTCGGCAAGGCGGAAGCGCTGGCGCGGCGCGGACTTCTGGCCCCCCCTTACGAGTTCGGCGCGACGCTCGCACGGCTCGAATCGGTGATCGCGCGGCATCGACCGCAGCTGGTGGCGAGCCTCGGCGACGGCTTCCACGACGGCCGTGCCGCGCGTGGCCTCGAGGGCGAGGCGTTCGACCGGCTCGCAGCACTGGTCCGCCGGCAGGAGTGGCTCTGGATCACGGGCAACCACGATCCGACGATCCCGCTCGCTCTGGGCGGGGCCGTGC
The DNA here is from genome assembly GCA_025054575.1 of Geminicoccaceae bacterium. Taxonomy (GTDB): domain Bacteria; phylum Pseudomonadota; class Alphaproteobacteria; order Geminicoccales; family Geminicoccaceae; genus JANXAZ01. The sequence continues at coordinate 16,732 of JANWZN010000020.1, forward strand.
TCGATCGGCTCGTGCTCGACGGTCTTTCGTTCGTGCACGTGCCGACCGGCGCGGAGGGCGAGATCGCGGGGCATCTCCACCCGGCGGCACGGATCGCCACCGCGGCCGGCCGAATCCAGAGGCGGCGCTGCTTCGCGGCCGACGGGGCGCGGCTGCTGCTGCCCGCCGCGGGCACGCTCGCGGGCGGGCTCAACGTGCTCGATCCGGCGATCGCCGGCCTCTTTCCGGCGGGCTTCACGGCCTACCTGCTCGCGACCGATCGGCTGTTTCCGATCCCGGCGCGGCGGCTTCTTCCGGACCTCGATCCGCGCCGGCACCGCCTGCCGCTCGAGCGATCCTCTTCCGCGCCCGAGGCGTAACGAGAAGGTAGTGCGCGGCGGGACGTGCGATGGTCCGACCGATCCTTCTCTGGTTCACGCGCGATCTGAGGCTCGCCGATCATCCGGCCCTGCATGCCGCGGCCCGCGAGGATCGGCCGATCGTAGCGCTCTTCGTGCTCGACGACGTGTCCGCCGGGAGCTGGATGCGGGGCGCGGCCTCGCGCTGGTTCCTCGCCGGCGCGCTCGACGCGCTCGGCTCCGAGATCGCCGCCCGCGGCGGGCGTCTGCTCCTGCGACGTGGTGTCGCGGACGTCGTGGTCGCAGACGTGGCGCACGCGGTCGGGGCGGAGGCGGTCCATTGGACGCGCGGCTACGATCTCGCGAGCCGCGCGGTCGAGACCCGGCTCGCCGAGCGGCTCGCCGAGCTCGGCATCCGGGCCCGCAGCTTCCCGGGCTCGCTGATCCACGAGCCGCGGGAGGTGACGCAGAGAGGGGGCGAGCCCTACCGGGTGTACACGCCGTTCTCGCGCGCCTGGCTCGAGCGCGACGCGCCCGACCGGCCGCTGCCGGTGCCGGAGCGGCTCGCGTTCCTCGACCCGACGATCCCGAGCGAGACGATCGAATCCTTGGCGCTCCGACCGACGAAACCCGACTGGGCGGCTGGCATGCGGGCCGTGTGGGAGCCTTCCGAGCGCGGTGCCGAGGCGCTGCTCGACCGCTTCTTGAACGGACCGATCTGGTCCTACGCCCGCGCCCGCGACTTCCCGGGCCGCACGGGCGTCTCGCGTCTGTCGCCGCACCTCGCGATCGGGACGATCTCGCCCAGGCGGACCTACTGGGCAGCGCGCGCTCGGGCCGAGGTCGAGGGCCGGGGCTTCCAGGCCGCCTGGCCGTTCCTGCGCCAGCTCGTCTGGCGCGAGTTCGCTTGGTCGAACCTGTTCCACTTTCCCGACCTGCCCGACGAACCCTTGCGCGCGGAATTCGCTCGATTTCCCTGGGTCGAGGACGCTGTCGCTCTGCGCGCCTGGCAGAAGGGCCGGACGGGCTATCCGATCGTCGATGCGGGCATGCGCGAGCTCTGGGCCACGGGCTGGATGCACAATCGGGTGCGCATGATCGTGGGCTCGTTCCTGACCAAAGACTTGCGGATCCCCTGGCAAGAGGGCGAGCGATGGTTCTGGGACACGCTCGTCGATGCCGATCTCGCCAACAACGCCATGGGCTGGCAGTGGGTGGCGGGCTGCGGGATCGATGCGGCACCCTATTTCCGCATCTTCAATCCCGTCTTGCAAGCCAAGAAGTTCGATCCGGACGGTGCCTACGTCCGGCGCTGGGTTCCGGAGCTCGCGAACCTGCCGAACGAGTGGATCCACGAGCCGTGGGCGGCACCCCCGCTCCTGCTCGAGGAAGCGGGCGTGCGGCTCGGTGCGACCTATCCGCGGCCGATCGTCGACCACGACCGAGCGCGCAAGGCGGCGCTCGCAGCCTTCGAGGCGATCCGCGGCGGGTGATCGGTGCTTGGCTTGGTCGGTCGCTCGACCGAGCGTATAACGAGCTGCCCTTCGTGAACGCGCCGATCGGGAGGCCGAGGATGATGCGAGCGGGCGCGGCGTGCGTGCTTTTCACCCTGACGACGGGGGAGGCGCGGGCGCACGACTGGTATCAGGGTCTGCGCAACCCCGTGGGCGAGCTCTGTTGCGGGGTGCAAGATTGCGCGCCTGTCGCGCAATGCGTGGTCGACGCCCGCGAGGGGATCGTCCACCGTGGCGCCTGCGTGCCCGTTCCGGGCGACCGGCTCGTGCCGCTGCCCTCGCCCGACGGGCGTGCTCATCTCTGCACCCGGCCGCATCCCACCCTCGGCGAGCGGATCGTCTGCGTGATCCTGCCCGGCAGCGCCTGAGGCTCGCTCAGCCGAGCCCGAGATCCTCGGCATAGGCGAAGAGCGCTGGGGTTCCGCCCGAATGCAGGAAGATCACCCGCTCGTTCCGACCCACGATGCCCCTGCGGACGTGGTCGATCAGCCCGGCCATGGCTTTGGCGGTGTAGACCGGATCGAGGATCAGGCCCTCGGTCCGCGCACATAAGTGCAGGGCCTCGCGCGCCTCCGGGGTGAGCACGCCATAGTCGGGGCCGATGTAGTCGTCGGTGGCGTTGACCCGTTCGGGTGTAACGCGCACCGAGAGGCCGAGATGGGCGGCCGTGGCGTTGGCGATCCGGGCGATGTCCTCGCCGCGCGGCGTCGACCAGCGGATCGAGGTCACGGTGGTGAGCCGCAAGGGCGCGGCCAGCGCCTCGAGCCCGAGCGCGTGCCCCGCGGGCTGCAGGTTGGCACCGCACTGGTAGAGATGGTGGAAGGCGTGGCCGCTCGCCTCGATCTGATCGAGCAGTTCGAGCGTCGCCTGGACATAGCCGAGCGTGCCGAGCACGTTCGAACGCAGGCCCAAGGGTTCGACCACGTAGACCTTGCGGCCGCGCCGCCGCAGCTCCTCGGCGCGGGCGTCGATCAGCGGCTGCAGCTTCTCCATGCTGTCGAGATCGACGATCTCGACCTCGGCACCCATGAGTCGATCGAGCAGGAGATTGCCCTGGAGCTTGGGGCCCTTCTGGCCGTGGAGCAGGATCAGATGGATCGAAAGGCGGAGCCGGGCGCAGGCCGCGGTCATCTGCCGGCACCAATTGGACTGGGTGTAGGCGCCGGCGATGACGGTGTCGGCACCCGAGGCCAGCACGTCGGCGAACAGGAACTCGAGCTGGCGGGTCTTGTTCCCGCCGAACGCGAGCCCGGTCAGATCGTCGCGCTTGACCCAGATCTCCGGGCCGCCCAGGGCTTCGGATAGCCGCGGCAGGGGATGCAGCGCGGTCGGCAGGATGGCCAAGGGCACGCGCGGCTGGCGCGCGAGCGCGGCCTCGAGGTCGGCACGCGGCGTCGTCATGGGCCCCTGGGCTAGGCGCTCGGGCCACGCCTGTCCACGGCTGCCGATGCAGGGCCGCCCGCCGCCGAACGGTGGCGGTTGAAGAGGCGGGCCGGCGCCGCCAGATTGGCGTCGGATCGGAGAACGAGCATGCCCGCGACCGCGACCATCGCCGAGGCGGCCGAGCAGATCGCGGCCGATTTCGCGCTGTTCGACGAGTACCGCGACAAGATCGAGTACATCCTCGATCGCGGCCGCCATCTGCCGCCCTTTCCGGAGAGCGAGCGGGTCGACACCAACCTCGTCCCGGGCTGCCAGAGCCGGGTCTGGCTGGTCGCGCGACGCGATCCGGCGACCGGTCGGATCCGCTTCGCCGCCGACAGCGAGGCCTTCATCGTCAAGGGCCTGATCGCGCTGTTGCTGCAGCTCTACGACGATCGCACGCCCGAAGAGATCCTCGCCAACCCGCCCAAGGTCCTGGACGAGGTCGGCCTCACGCTATTTTTGACCCCGGGCCGCTCGAACGGGCTCGCGAGCATGATCGCGCGGATCCAGGCCGCCGCCCGCGCGCTCGCCCAGCAGCAGCCGCGCGCGCCGGCTCCGGCCTAGGCCGCACCGGCCGCGACCACGGCCCCGGTCTCGGCCTCGACCCGGTTCCGGCCGGCGTGCTTGGCGCGATAGAGCGCGCTGTCGGCGCGGGTCACGAAGGCCTCCAGGCTCTCGCCGGGCCGGAAGGTGGCGACGCCGATCGAAAGCGTCACGACCCCGAGACGCTTGCCGTCGGTCTTGAGCAACACCTCGCGGGTCGCGATCTCGCGGCGGAGTTGCTCGGCCAGAAGCAGACCGGCCTCGAGGTCGCTGCCGGGCATGAGGATGGCGAACTCCTCGCCGCCGTAGCGGGCCGCGAGCCGTGGTGGGCTCGCTTTCTCGGCGAGCTTGCTGGCGACGAGCTTGAGAACGAGGTCGCCCACCTGGTGGCCGTGGGTGTCGTTGAACTTCTTGAAGTGGTCGATGTCGATCATGAGCAGCGAGAGCGGCTCGCCCTGCTGCACGGCGGCCGCGGCCATGGCCTTGAGGCTGCGGTCGAATAGCCGGCGGTTGGCGATCCCGGTCAAGGGATCGCTGCTCATCGCCTCTTCGGCCCGGGCGAGCTCGCCGCGCAAGGTGCCGAGCTCGGCATCCCGCCTCGCGAGCTCGCGCTCGAGGCTTTCGGCCCGGCTGTGCATCGATGTCGTCGCATGGCGCAGCGCCTCCACCAGGCGGGCGAGCTCCTCGATCCGGGCCGCACCGGCGATCGTGCTCGCGGCCCCCTCGAGGGTGGCACCATAGGCCGCCGTGTCGGCGCGGAAGCCGCCGATCTCGCGGGCGACCGCTTGGAGTGCACCGTCGGCTCTGCCGACCAGCGCTTGGATCCGCTCGAGCTGGGCGCCGCGGCCCAGGAAACGCTCGGCCAGCTCGAGGTGCCGGACCTCGTCGAACGCGTCCCCGCTCGCCTCGAGCGCCTGGATGGCCCGGCTCAGCGCCGGGCTGTGCCCGGCGTGATGGGCGAACCACACGGCGTAATGAACGGCGTTCGGAGGCACGGCATGCCGCCGCATCGAAGCGAGCGCCGCCTCGGCGGCCTTTTGCAGATGCGCGAGATAATCCTCGGCCACCGCATCCTCACCGGGACGATGGCCGCCTGCGATCGGCCATGCGCTCCGTTCGAAGGGGTCATGCGTTTTTTCCTGTAGCAACCTCGGGTTGTCAACCTCCGCCCGAGGTCGCCTAATCGAAGAGGGTCAGGGGACGCTCGCGCCGTCGATCCCGTCGAGCAGGCTCGTCACCGCAGGCGTGCCGGCGATCACGGTACGGCGTTCCAGCAGGGGGCGGCCGTCCAGGAACGGCGTGCTCCGACCTCCTGCCTCCTCGACCAACAGAAGCCCGCCGAGCACGTCCCAGGCGTTGGTGCGGAACGCGATCGCGGCATCGAGCCGACCGTCGGCGGCGTGCGCGAAGCTCAAGGCGGCCGAGCCCATGCGGCGATGATCGACGCCGGCCTCGAGCAACCGTCGCATCGCCTCGAGATAGGGCTCCGCGGGGGTTTTGAAATTGTGCGAGAAGCCCACGCAGGCGGCCTCGCGCGGCCGCGTCGCGATCCGCATCGCGGTGCCGTTGCGATGCGCGCCGGCGCCGCGGCGGGCGAGGAAGAGCTCGTCGTGCACGGGATCGTAAGTGAGCCCGAGCTGCGCCCGGCCGGCCGCGACGAAGGCCATCGCCACGCACCAATAGGGCAGACCTTTCAAAAAGTTGGCGGTGCCGTCGATGGGGTCGATCACCCACAGCCTAGGGGCATCCGTACCACCCTGTTCCTCGCCCAGGATCGCATCCTCGGGAAAGGCCGCGGTCAACCGAGCGCGGATCGACGCCTCGCTCTCGCGGTCGGCGGCGCTCACGAGGTCCTGCAGACCTTTTTGCTCGATCGCGAGCCGCTCGCGCGCGCGGAAGTGGCGAAGCGCCAGCGCCCCGGCCTCGCGCACGATCGCCGTCGCTGCATCCAGCCGTGCTTCGAGCTCCCGCTCGTTCATGCTCGTGCTCCCGCCCTCCTGTCGGGACGCGCTTGGAGCACGGAAAGCCGATGGCCGAGAAGCGTTTTGCGCGCCGGGCCGCCCCCCTCCCGCACCGCGCGTGCAAGGGCTGCGGGCTCGGCGACCAGCACCACGAGCCGACGGGCGCGGGTGATGGCGGTGTAGAGCAGCCGCCGGTTCAACATGCGACCGTGGGCACGGGCCAGGGCGAGCACGACGGCCGGGTATTCCGAGCCTTGCGCCTTGTGCACGGTGGCGGCGAAGGCGGGGGCGAGGGCATCCAGTTCGTCGAAGCCGTAGGTCAGCGCGCGCCCGTCGAACACCACCTCGACCGTTCGCGTCCGGCGGTCGATCGCCCCGATCCGGCCGAGATCGCCGTTGTAGACGTCGCGCTCGTAGTCGTTGGCGAGCTGCATCACCTTGTCGCCGACGCCGAGGCGTTGGCCGGACCGCTCGATCGCGTCGGCGGGGCTCGGATTGAGCCGCTCCTGGAGGCGACGGTTGAGGGCGCGCACACCGAGCGGGCCACGATTGACCGGGCTCAGGACCTGGATGTCGGACCAGGGATCGTGCCCGAAACGCTCGGGGATGCGCTCGGCCACCAGCGCCACGATCCGATCCGCCGCCTCTTCTGGATCCCGCACCCGCATGCCGAAGAAATCGCCGCCCGGATCCTCGCCCCGGGCGAGCTCGGGGAGCTCGCCGCGCAAGATCCGGTGGGCGTTGCGCACGATCCCGCTCTCCGCCGCCTGACGAAACACCTGGTGTAGGCGCACGGCCGGGATCGCCGGACAGGCGAGCAGATCGGCCAGGACTTGGCCGGGGCCGACGGAAGGGAGCTGGTCGGCGTCGCCCACGAGCACCAACGCCGCGCCGTCCGGCAGGGCCTCGAGGGTTGCGCGCATCAAGAGCGTGTCGACCATCGAGACCTCGTCGACGATCAACAGATCGTATTCGAGCGGCCGCCCGCGACCACGACGAAAGCCGCGAGCCGGCTCGGCCTCCAGCAGCCGATGCAGGGTCTTGGCCTCGCGCCCGGTGCTCTCGGCGAGCCGCTTGGCGGCGCGGCCAGTGGGGGCCGCCAGTGCGACGCGGATCCGCGGGCCTTCGAGGCCGGCCAGGATCGCCCGCACGAGCGTGGTCTTGCCGGTGCCGGGCCCGCCCGTGACGACCAGGAGCTTGTGCGACAGCGCCGCCTCGAGCGCGGTGCGCTGCTCCGGCGAGGGGTCGAGTCCCAGGGCACCGAGCGCCGCTTCGACCGCGGCGGCCGGGTCGGCCAGCCGCCAGCCGATCGGCACGGCCAGAAGCCGCGCGAGCTCGCGCACGATCCCCTCCTCCGCGCGCGCGAGCTCGGGCAGCTGGACCCAGCGCTCGCCGTCGAGCGTGCTCTCGTGCAGGTTGCCATCGGCCAAGGCGCGATCGAGCGCTGCCTCGAGGCCCGGGACCGGACCATCGAGGAGCGCGCCGGCGCCGGCCAGGAGGCTGCTGCGGTCGAGGGCGGTGTGGCCCTCCTCGGCGGCCCGTCGAAGGGTCTCCTCGAGCGCGCCCACGAGGCGGGCGGGCGCGTCCTGGGCGAGCCCGAGCCGGCGGGCGAGCGCGTCCGCGGTGCGGAAGCCGACGCCCTGGATTTCCCGGGCGAGGGCGTAGGGGTCGGCCGTGATCCGGTCGAGCGCCCGCGGACCCCATGCCTCGAGCACCGTCCGTGCGCGGGCGAGCCCGACCCCGTGCGCATGGAGGAAGAGCAGGAGATCGCGGCCGGCCCGGTGCGCCCGCCAGGCCTCGACCAGCCGGTCGGCGAGACCACGTTTGAGGCCCCTGACCTCGCGCAATCGTTCGGGGCTGCGCTCCAGGATGTCGGGAAGGTCGGTGCCGAACCGCTCGACCAGTCGGGCCGCGGTCTTGGGGCCGAGCCCCGGCACGATGCCCGAGGCCAAATAGTCGGCGAGCGCTTCGGGGGAGGAGGGCGGCAGGATCTCGAGGCTCGAGGCCACGAACTGCCGCCCCCAACTCGGATCGTCGCGCCAGACGCCACGAGCGCGTACGAGCTCGCCTTCGCGCGGCTCGGGCACCGTCGCTAGGAGCACGAACCGTTCGCCGCCCGGCTCGGCCAATCGCAGCACACAATAACCCGTCTCCGGCCGCTGGAAGACGACACGATCGATCACGCCCGTGACCTGCGCCTCGGGCTCGACGATCGGAGCCGGTGCGGACGGCGCCGCGCCGGCGTCGGCGATGGCGGTCAGGGATGCCTCCAGCTGCGACGTCGTGGCTTGCTCGGCGTCGGTTGCGGGCCTAACGGAGCCGATCGTAGCGGAGCGGCGGTCGCGCACGAAGGAGGCGGAGCATGCGAGGCAAGGATTGGGAGCCGTGGCAGCCCGGTCGGCGGCTGCCTCTACCGGGTCTGCCGAGGGTGATCGCGCATCGCGGCGCGTCGGCTGCGGCCCCCGAGAACACGCTCGCGGCTTTCCGGCTCGCCCGCGAGCGCGGCGCACGAATGGTCGAGCTCGACACGCGGCTCACGCGCGACGGCGTGCTCGTGGTGATCCACGATTCGACCCTCGACCGGACCACCGACGGTCACGGCCGGGTGATCGAGACCGACAGCGATCGCCTCGCCTTGCTCGACGCCGGTTCCTGGTTCGGTCCGCAGTTTCGCGGCGAGCGGGTCCCGACCCTGGCACAGGCGCTCGAGCTCTTGGCCGGGCTCGACATGGCCGTGAATGTCGAGCTCAAGGCCGATCCGGGCGAGGAGCGGCGCACCGGTGCAGAGGCGGCACGGCTGATCGAGCGGGTCTGGCCCGCCGACGGCCCGCCGGTCCTGGTCTCCTCTTTCGCCGAGGAGGCGCTCGCCGCGGTGCGTCGCGAGGTACCGGAGCTGCCGCGCGGCCTCTTGCGCGAGCGGGCCGGCCCGGATTGGCGCGTGGCCATGGAGCGGCTGGCCTGCATCACGCTCCATCTCGGCTCCCATCACCTCGACGAGTCGATCCTGCGCGAGCTCTATCGCGAGGCGGTGCCGGTGCTGGTCTACACCGTCAACGATCCGGCGGAGGCCAAACGGGTGTTCGAGCTCGGGGTTCGGGCGGTGTTCAGCGACGTGCCCGAAGCGATCCTGCCGATCGCGCCGCCGCTGCCGCACGCCTGGAGCTGAGGGGACGGGGTTCGCCGCCGCGCGAGGCTGCCCTCAATAGCGCCGCAACAAGCCCACGAGCTTGCCCTGCACCTTGACCTGGTGAGGCCCGAAGATGCGGGTCTCGTGGGCGGGATTGGCGGCCTCGAGCGCGATCGAGGCGCCGCGGCGGCGCAGCCGCTTCAAGGTGACCTCGCGGTCCTCGATCAACGCCACGACGATCTCGCCGCTCTCGGCGGTCTCGGATCGGCGGATCACGACCCAGTCGCCGTCCTGGATGCCGGCCTCGATCATCGAGTCGCCGACGACCTGGAGGATGTAGTGCTCGCCCTCGCCCAGGAGCACGCTCGGCACGTCCATCGTCGTGCCGTGATCGGCCAGGGCCTCGATCGGGGTGCCTGCAGCGATCCGGCCGTAGACCGGAAGATCGACGTTGCCGGCGACACCGGCCAGAAACCCGGGCCGACGCGGTGCGCCGAACTCGGCATGGACCACGTTGGTGGTGCGGACCTCGGGCGCCGTCGCGGCGGGCTTGGCGACGGCGAGGCGGGCCGGCGCCGGACTCAGAGGCGCCTTCACCACCTCGAGCGCACGGGCGCGGTAAGCCAGGCGGCGGATGTAGCCGCGTTCTTCGAGCCCGGAGATCAGCCGGTGGATCCCCGACTTCGACCGCAGGCCGAGTGCCGTTCGCATTTCTTCGAACGAGGGCGGCACCCCGTGCTCCTGCATGAACTGATGGATGTAGCGCAGGAGCTGGAACTGGCGTTGGGTGAGCACGCCTCGTCTCCGGGTGCGCGCGAGGAACCGACCGGGCGTCGGTAATTTGTTCTACAGACGTTCGCGTTGTCGGTCAAGGCAGCAAGGGTGCCGCATGACGGGGTCCGCCGAGCCGCAGGGCCCGCTCGAGCGGCACGCAGGGCACGAGCGTACCCGCCGGCACCGGCGGCGCGTGCGGCGGCCGGAGGATCAAGGCGTCGGCGCGGGCGAGGGTGGCGAGCATCGAGCTGTCCTGCCGCTCGGCCGGCTCGACTGCCCGCTGTCCCTCCGCCTCGACGATCCGGGCGCGCAGATGATCGGCCCGCTGATCGTTGGCCGGCAGATCGCGTCGAACCGGCAGCGGCTCGACCGGGAGCTCGCTCGGCAAGCCCAGCATCGCGAGCAGCACGGCCCGCACGAACACCAAGCCGCAGACCAGCGCCGAGACCGGATTGCCCGGCACGCCCAACAACGGCACGTCGCGAAACCGACCGAAGATCAAAGGTTTGCCCGGCCGCATCGCGACCGTCCAGAAATCGACCAAAAGCCCCTCGCGGCCGAGCGCGCTGCGCACGAGATCGTAGCTGCCGACCGAGGCGCCGCCCGAGGTGACGATCAGATCGACCGCACCCAGCCTGCCGAAGGCGGCGACCAGGCACTCCGGGCTGTCGGGCGCGATGCCAAGATCGAGCGGCACACCGCCCAGCCTGCGCACCAGGGCCGCGAGCCCGATGCTGTTGGAGGCTGCGACCCGACCCGGCACGACCGGCTCGCCGGGCCACAAGAGCTCGTCGCCCGTGGCGAGGATCGCCACCCTCGGCTTGCGGCGCACGGGGATCCAGGCATGGCCCATGGCCGCGGCGAGCGCGAGCGCGGACGGATCGAGGACCGTACCGGCCGACAGGCCGAGACTGCCGCGGCTGAAGTCGAGACCCGCCGGGCGCACGAACTCGCCGGGTCGGCTCGATCGCACGAACCGCACGCGCTCGCCGTCGACCTCCGCGTTCTCCTGAATCGCGATCGCGTCCGCCCCGGCCGGGAGAGGGGCGCCGGTGAAGATGCGCACCGCCGTGCCCGGCTCGACCGACGGGCCTTCTGGGCCGCCCGCCCGCGACTCGCCGACAAGTCGAAGCCAGCGGCCGGGCGGATCGGTGTCGGCAGCACGGACCGCATAGCCGTCCATCGCCGAGACCGCCACGGGTGGCTGGTCGTGACGGGCGCGCAGGTCGTCGTCCAGGACGCGGTCGAGCGCGTCCGGTAGCGCCAACCACTCGCGGCCGACCGGCCGGGCGGCGGCGAGCACGCGCGCTCTGGCCTCCTCGAGCGGCAGCATCACCCGCTTCTCGCGCGGTTCGAGCTCATGCGGCCGTGAACGTTCCCGAGCGGCCGCCGGCCTTGTGGGTGAGGCGGATGTCGGTGATGCGCATGGTTTTGTCGACCGCCTTGCACATGTCGTAGACGGTCAAGGCCGCGACCGCGACCGCGGTCAAGGCCTCCATTTCGACGCCGGTCTTGGCGGTGACCTTGCAGGTCGCGGTGATGGCGACCGCGGGCGGATCGGCCACGAGGGCGAGCGTCACCGCGACCTTCTCGAGCGGCAAGGGATGGCACAGCGGGATCAGCTCCGGCGTCCGCTTCGCCCCCATGATCCCGGCGAGCTGCGCGACGCTCAGCACGTCGCCCTTGGCGAAGCCGCGCTCGGCGATCAGCCGGGCGGTTTCCGCCGAGATCAGGACCCGACCCTCGGCGGTGGCGGTCCGTTCGGTCGCGGCCTTGGCCGCGACGTCGACCATCACCGCGTTGCCGGCCGCGTCGAAGTGGGTGAGCCCGCTCATGCCGGACCGCCCAAGAGACGGCGCGTGGCGGCGACGAGATCCGGCTCGCGCATCAGCGATTCACCGACCAGGAAGGCCCGGGCGCCGGCCTCGCGCGCGCGCAAGAGGTCGGCATGGGTGGAAAGCCCGCTCTCGGCCACGACGATACGATCCTCGGGGATCCGCGGGGCGAGTTCGAGCATTGTTCGCAGATCGACCTGCAACGTCTTGAGATCCCTGTTGTTGATACCCACGAGCCGGGTCGGCAGAGCGAGCGCCCGCTCGAGCTCGGCCGTGTCGTGGACTTCGACGAGCACGTCCATCCCGAGCGCGCCCGCGAGCCGGGCCAGCTCGGAAGCGGTCGCATCCTCGAGGGCCGCCATGATCAGGAGGATGCAGTCGGCACCCAAGAGCCGGGCTTCGAGTACTTGATAGGGCTCGAGGGTGAAGTCCTTGCGCAGCACGGGCAGACCGACCGCGGCGCGCGCCGCCAGCAGATGCTCGTCGCAGCCCTGGAAATAAGGCTCGTCGGTGAGCACCGAGAGGCAGGTGGCGCCGGCATGGGCGTAGAGGCGGGCGAGGGTGGCCGGATCGAAATCGGCGCGGATCAGGCCGCGCGAAGGCGAGGCCTTCTTGATCTCGGCGATCAATGCGAACCGGCCCGCCGCGGCCGCACGTGCGAGCGCGTCGGCGAAGCCGCGCAAGGGTGGCGCATCGGTCAGCGCCCGCTCGAGCTCGGCGAGCGGCCGACGCTCGCGCCGGCGGGCGATCTCGGCGCGCTTGTCGGCGCAGATCCGGGCCAGAACGTCGCTCACGACGCCTGCCGCTGGCGGTTGGTGATCTCGACGAGCCGAGCGAGCGTTCGCTCCGCCCGACCGCTGTCGATCGCCTCGGTGGCGAGGCCGACGCCGGTCGCCAGGTCCCTTGCGCGGCCGGCGACCACGAGCGCGCCGGCGGCGGCCAACAGAACGGCGTCGCGGAACGGCCCGCGGACCCCGGCCAGCACCGCCCGGATCGCCTCCGCATTGTGCGCGGCGTCGCCGCCTCTGAGATCCTCGGGACGCGCCCGGGGGAGGCCTGCCGCTTCCGGCGTCACCTCGAAGGTCTTCACCGCACCACCGTCCCACGCCGCCACGAGCGTGGGGCCCGTCGTGGTGAGCTCGTCGAGGCCGTCCGAGCCGTGCACGACCCAGGCCCGCTCGGCACCGAGCCGACCGAGCACGTGGGCCAAGGGTTCGACCCAGTGCGCCGCGAACACGCCCACGAGTTGGCGCTTCACCCCGGCCGGGTTGGCGAGCGGTCCCAACAGGTTGAAGATCGTGCGGGTGCCGAGTTCGAGCCGCGGGCCGGCGACGTGGCGCATGGCACCGTGATGGCGCGGTGCCATCATGAAGCCGATCCCGGCCTCCCGGATCGCGTCTTCGATCACCGGAACCGGTGCCTCGATGTCGACGCCGAGGGCCTGGAGGACGTCGGAGGAGCCGGAGCGCGAGGAGAGCCCGCGATTGCCGTGCTTGGCGACCGGCACGCCGCAGGCGGCCACGACCAGCGCCGCGGCGGTCGAGATGTTGTAGGTACCCGCGCCGTCGCCGCCCGTTCCGCAGGTGTCGATGGCACCCTCGGGCGCGCTCACCCGGAGCATCCGCTCGCGCAACACCGTGGCGCCGGCCGCGAGTTCCTCGACCGTCTCGCCGCGGACGCGGAGGGCCATGAGGAAGCCTGCCATCTGCGCCGGCGTCGCATCGCCCGCCATCATGATCGCGAACGCCTCGCGCGCGGTCTCGAAATCGAGCGGCCGACCGTCCGCGACGATCGCGAGGATCTGTTTGAATCGCTGCAGATCGGCGCTCATGCCGGGACCGGGCTCGTGCAGAGGTCGAGAAAATTGCGCAACAGGCGCTTGCCGACCTTGGTCTCGATGCTCTCGGGATGGAACTGGACGCCGTGGATCGGCAACACGCGGTGCCGCAGGCCCATGATCACGCCGTCCTCGCTGCGGGCGTTGACGACCAACTCGCTCGGGATCGTCGCCGGATCGGCGCACAGCGAATGGTACCGGGTCGCCGAGAAGGGCGAGGGCAGGCCCGCGAAGATGCCGCTCCCGTCGTGCTCGATCCGGCTGATCTTGCCGTGCATCGGCACCGGCGCGCGCACGATCCTGGCACCGAACGCCTGGGCGATCGCCTGATGGCCGAGACAGACGCCGAGGATCGGGCAGCGTCCGGCGGCAGCACGGATCAACGGCAACGAGATCCCGGCCCGGTCCGGATCGCACGGGCCCGGCGAGATCACGATCCCCGAGGGAGCCCGGGCGAGGGCCTCCTGCACGGTGAGCGCATCGTTGCGCACGACCTCGATGCGGGCGCCTTGCTCGCTCAGATAGTGGTAGAGATTCCAGGTGAAACTGTCGTAATTGTCGAGCAGCAAGAGCATGGGCGACGCCCGGCGTGCGAGGCTTTCGGAGCCGCGGGAGCAAACCCGAGGGTCGAGGCCTCGTCAAGGTCGCGGGCCGAGGCCGGAGGAGAGCTTGCCCAGACCCGCCCCGTCGCCGCCCCGGGCCGCGCTCCTGCCCTATCGTCCGCGTCGGCGCCGGCGCTCGCGCCGCCTCGGCGGGCGATTGGCCAGATTGGGCCTGCTCTTGGCGAGCGGTCTCTTGCTCGTGCTCCTGCTCGCCGAGCCCGATCGCCGCGCGCATCGGGGGTTCGTGCCGAAGCCGCCACCGCCCGTCGAACGGACGATCCCGCCGCCGCTCGCCGAGCTGCCTTTGCCGGCGCAGGCGGTGGAGACGGTGTCCGCCTCGGCAGCGCTCGAAGCTGCAGCCGCCTCGGAGCCCGCGGAGGAGGCGACCACGGCACCGCCCGAGGAGAGCCGCGTGCGGTTGTCGGCTCCCCTGGTCCCGCCACCCGAGCCCACCACCCCGCATGCTGTCCCGCATGCGGGCGAGCCCGCGCCGGCCACCCTCGAGCCCCGGCCCGCCCCGCCCCTGGCCGTGCCGGCGCCGGGCGAGCGCGGGCCCGAGAACGTCCGGCCGATCCCGGTCGCTTTCCCGGGACCCTTGGTCCGACCACCGGTCGGCCGTGCCGGCGCGCTCGCCATCGTGCTCGACGACCTCGGACCGAGCGGGCCCGCCACAAGGCGCGCGATCGCGTTGCCCGGGCCGCTCACCCTAGCCTTCCTGCCCTATGCCGAGCTCACCGGCCCGCTCGCCCGGGAAGCCCGTGCGGCCGGCCACGAGGTCTTCGTGCACCTGCCGATGGAGCCGGTCGGCAACGAGGACCCCGGGCCGATGGCGCTCTTGGCCGGGCTCCCGGACGAGGAGCTGCGCCGTCGCCTCTTGTGGGCGATCGGCCGCGTGCCCGGTGCCACCGGCGTCAACAATCACATGGGCAGCCGCCTGACAGCGGACGTTCGTGCCATGGCGCTGGTCGTTCGCGAGCTGGACCGGCTCGGCTTGCCCTTTGTCGACAGCATGACCACGGGCGCCAGCGTCGCTGCGTCACTCGCGCTCGAGAGCGGCCTGCCGACCACCGCGCGCGACGTTTTCCTCGACAACGACCCGGCCCCGGCCGCGATCCGCGCCCGGCTCGAGCAGGCCGAGCGGCTCGCCCGGCGCAGCGGCTCGGCCCTGGCGATCGGCCATCCTTATCCCGCGACGTTGCAGGTGCTGGCCGATTGGCTGCCGCGGGCGCGCGAGCGCGGGCTTCGACTCGTCACCGCGACGAGCCTGATCGAGCTGCGCGGTTGCCGCGGCGAGCTCGCGACCCGCGGCGGCTGCCTGCTGCGCGCGAGCGGCGAGCCCGATGCCGGCGAGCGCTTGCCGGGCTGCCTCGGCGAGGGCTGCTGACGGCGCAACCCGTCGCGATCGGGTCGGGTCGCGCGTGCCGCGAGGTGCGGAGTCGGAAGGCCGGCGGGATCAATAGATCGGGAAACGGGCGCAGATCGCCGCCACTTCCGCGCGCACCCGCGCTTCGACGGCCGGATCCCCCTCCTGTCGCACGGAGAGCGCGTCGAGCACGTCGGCCACGAGATGACCGATGCGCTGGAACTCGGCGATCCCGAAACCGCGCGTGGTCCCGGCCGGTGTCCCGAGCCGGATCCCGGAGGTGACGGTCGGCTTTTCCGGGTCGTTCGGCACCCCGTTCTTGTTGCAGGTGATCCC
>JANWZN010000210.1 GCA_025054575.1 Geminicoccaceae bacterium
GGGTTCGACATCGGCGATTCGGTGCACATCCGGCACGTCACCCTGCCGCAGGGCGTGCGGCCGACGATCACCGATCGCGACTTCACGATCGCCTCGATCGTGCCGCCGACCACCGTCGAAGCCCCGGCCGGCGGCGAGCAGCCGGCGGCCGGCTGAGACCGGAGCCGGGGCCCGTGAAGCTCTTCGTGGGCCTCGGCAATCCCGGGCCCGAATACGAGGACAACCGGCACAATGTCGGCTTCATGGCGGTCGAGCGGATCGCCGCGCGCTGGCGCTTTCCCGCTTGGCGCGGCAAGTGGCAGGGACGGGTCACGGAAGGCCCGCTCGACGGCGAGCGGGCGCTTCTGCTCGAGCCCTTGACCTTCATGAACGAGAGCGGCCGCTCGGTCGCGGCCGCCGTCCGGTTCTTGAAGCTGCCCTATCCGGACGTGGTCGTCTTCCACGACGAACTCGACCTCGCCCCGGGCAAGATCCGAGTCAAGCTGGGCGGCGGGGTCGCGGGCCACAACGGGCTGCGCTCGATCGCCGCCTGCCTCGGGACCCAGGAGTTCCGGCGGGTACGGATCGGGATCGGCCATCCCGGCCACAAAGAGAAGGTCACGGGCCACGTGCTCTCGGACTTCGCCAAGAGCGAGCGGCCCTGGCTCGAGCGCCTTCTGGACGCGATCGCGGAAGCCGCGCCCTTGCTCGCCAAAGGCGACGATTCGGGCTTCATGAACAAGGTGGCGCTCCTCTCCCGCGACGAGGAGGAGGAAGCGAGGCGGCGCAAACCGGCGGCCGAGCGGCCGGAGGCCGCGCGCCAGGGAAAAGGCTGAGATGGGCTTCGCCTGCGGCATCGTGGGCTTGCCGAACGTCGGCAAGTCGACCCTCTTCAACGCCTTGACCGCGACCGCGGCGGCTGCTGCGGCCAATTACCCGTTCTGCACCATCGAGCCCAACATCGGCCGGGTGCCGGTGCCGGATCCGCGGCTCGAGGTGCTGGCCCGGCTCGCCAAGTCGGCCAAGATCGTGCCGACCCAGCTCGAGATCCGCGACATCGCCGGGCTCGTGCGCGGGGCATCCAAGGGCGAGGGGCTCGGCAACCGCTTCTTGGCGGCGATCCGCGAGGTGGATGCGATCCTGCACGTGCTGCGCTGCTTCGAGGATGCCGACATCACCCATGTCGAGGGCGCGGTCGATCC
The DNA here is from genome assembly GCA_025054575.1 of Geminicoccaceae bacterium. Lineage (GTDB taxonomy): Bacteria > Pseudomonadota > Alphaproteobacteria > Geminicoccales > Geminicoccaceae > JANXAZ01. Next base: position 1,182 of record JANWZN010000210.1, read on the forward strand.
GTTGCGCGATGCCGAGCTCGTCGAGACCGAGCTCCTCCTCGCCGACATCGAGAGCCTCGAGCGGCAGAAGGAGGGGCTCGTGCGGCGGGTGCGCGGCCGCGATCCCGAGGCGCAGGCCAAGCTTGCGGTGCTGGAGAAGCTCTTGCCAGCGATGGAGCAGGGAACAGCGGCCCGCGCCGTGCCGCTCGGGGCGGAGGAGAAGAACCTCGCCAAGGGCTTCCAGCTCCTGACCGCCAAGCCCGTTCTCTATGTCTGCAACGTCGAGGAAGCGGCGGCTGCGACCGGCAATCGCTGGAGCGAGGCGGTGGCGGCCATGGCGGCGCGGCAAGGGGCGCGCACCGTGGTGATCTCGGCTGCGATCGAGGCCGAGCTCGCCCAGCTCGAGCCCGAGGAGCGCAAGGCTTATCTGGAAACACTCGGGCTCGAGGAGCCGGGGCTCGCCAAGGTGATCCGCGAGGGCTATCGGCTGTTGGGGCTGATCACCTTCTTCACCGTGGGCCCCAAGGAGGCGCGGGCCTGGACGGTACCGGAGGGGGCCACGGCGGTCGAGGCCGCTGGCGTGATCCACACCGACTTCGCCAAGGGCTTCATCTGTGCGGAAGTGATCGGCTACGAAGACTATGTCCGGCTGGGCGGCGAGCAGGGCGCCAAGGAGGCCGGCCGGATGCGGCTCGAGGGCCGCGATTACCCGATCCGCGACGGCGACGTCTGCCACTTCCGGTTCAATGTGTGAGGCCAAGGTAGCCGTTCACGATCGGAATTGTACCGTTCGGCCCGTTCGCACGATCTCCCGCTCGGGGATGATACTTTGGTTCCAACCATGGCGCTCACCGGCCGCTGGGTGCCGACGGTCGCGGGAATCCGGGCGTTCGTACCGGACCCGCTGCCGCCGAAGGTCGACTTGGCGCCGGTTCAGCTCCTCCTCGACGAGACCGCGCACCTCTTGGGCGAGCTCAACGGGGCCGGACGGCGCATGATCAACCCTCACCTGTTCGTCCGTCCCCTCGCCAACCGAGAGGCGATCGCAACCTCGCGGATGGAAGGATCACCTCGCTCGACGAACTCTTCCGATCGCAGGCCGACCCGAGGCCCGATCGGTACGAACTTCGCGAGGTCCGCGACTGCGTTTCGGCATTCGAAGGCGCTCGCGAAGATCTGAAACAGCTCCCCATTGGCTCGCGTCTCGTCGAGAATGCCCATCGGCGACTGCTCGCGGGACTACCCAAGGATCGAGCCGGGGGTGGACCTCCCGGGGGGCGAGCGTCACCAGCACCACCTCGGGCGCCCGGGAGAGCCGGTCGAGCGGGCGCGGTTCGTGCCTTGCCCGCCGTCAGAAGTCGAGCGTCCGATGAAGGAGCACACGGAGTTCATCGAGGCCGACAACGCGCTGACGATGCCGCCCCTCGTCGTGGCCGCACGCGTGCACGATCAATTCGAGACGATACATCCGTTTCCCGATGGGAAGGGAAGGCCGGGACGCTCGCTGATACCACTTCTTTTTGTGAGTCGTGGTCGTCTGAATGCTCCTCTGCTCTATCCCAGCCCGCAGATCGAGGCCCGGCGAACGGAATAGGTCGATGACCTCCTGGCGGTGAGTCCGAGGGGCGTATGGACCGGATGGATCCGGTTCTTTCTCGAGGTCGTCCGCGACGCGTGCCGAGCGGCGATCGATCTCGTAGGCCGCCTCGCGCCGCTGCCCGGTAGCGCCCAGCCGACACGCTTCGTGGCCAGGGACATCGTCCGGCTGTTGAACGAGGGCCGTGCCATGGCAGCCGCGCCGAGGGAGGACGTCGCCGGTTCGCAACCGGAACTCCCCTTCTGATCACCGCTCGCCCCGGATCGACGCCGCCTCGGCCAGCAAGGCGGCGTGCGCGAGCTGGCCGCGCCGGTAGCAGAGGAGCTCGAACTTCTCGTTCGGGCTGTGCACCCGATCGTCGTCGAGGCCGAAGCCCAGCAGCAACGAGTCCATCCCGAGCCGCTCCTTGATCGTCGCGGTGACCGGGATCGAGCCGCCGCAGCCGATGAGCGCCGGCTCGCGGCCGAAGATGCGGGCCAGCGCCCGCCGGGCGGCGTGCAGGAAGGGCGAGTCGGTCGGCACCCGGATCGGCCGGCCCATCCCCATGGGCACGAGCTCGAAGGCGTGATCGGGCGGGATCCGCTCGCGCAAGAACGCGCGTAGCTGGCGGGCCACCTCCTCCGGGTCCTGGTCGGGGACGAGGCGGAAGGAGAGCTTCGCGGCCGCCTTGGCCGGGATCACGGTCTTCGAGCCCCCGCCCGTATAGCCGCCCCAGATCCCGTTGACGTCGCAGCAGGGGCGCGACCAGAGCCGCTCGAGCACGCTGCGACCGGCCTCGCCGATCGAGCGGGAGAGCCCGGCCGTGGCGAGAAAGCCCTTCTCGTCGAAGGGGATGCGCTGCCATTGGGCGAGGATCGCGGGCTCGAGCTCGACCACCCGGTCGTAGAAGCCCGGCAGCGCGATCCGCCCGTCCTCCCCGTGCAGCTTGGCGAGCACCCGGCAGAGCGTGTGGATCGGATTGGGCACGGCACCGCCGAACATCCCGGAATGGAGATCCCGCTCGGGGCCCGAAAGACGCAGCTCGAAATAGGCGATGCCGCGCAGCATGGTGGTGATCGCCGGCGCGTCGAGGGCCAGCATGTTGGTGTCCGAGATCACGCAGACATCGGCCCGCAGCTCTTGGGCGTTGGCGAGCAGGAACGGCTCGAGATTTTCCGACGCGCTCTCCTCTTCGCCCTCGATCAGGATCGAAACCCGCACGGGCAGGCGGCCGTGCACGGCCTTCCAGGCGGCCAAGGCCTCGAGCCAGGTCATGAGCTGGCCCTTGTCGTCGACCGCGCCGCGGGCGACGACGCGCGGCCCGTGCGGACCGTCGACGATCGTCGGCGCGAAGGGCGGGCTCGCCCATTCCGCGAGCGGATCGGGCGGCTGCACGTCGTAATGGCCGTAATAGAGGAGGTGCGGCGCGCCCTGCGGTGCGTCCCGGTCGTGGGCGACCACCATCGGCATACCCGCGGTCGGCCGCAGCGAAGCCTCGAAGCCGATCGCACGCAGCCGCTCGACCAACCAGGCGGCGGCGCGGCGGGTGTCCTCGGCATGCGCCGGATCGGTGCCGACCGAGGGGATGCGCAACAGCTCGCACAAGCGCGCGACC
>JANWZN010000211.1 GCA_025054575.1 Geminicoccaceae bacterium
TGCGCCAAGACCATGAAGAAGTGCCAGCTCGAGATGGGCGGCAAGAACCCGCTCGTCGTGCTCGACGACGCCGATCTCGCCACGGCGGTCCATTGCGCGATCCAGGGGGCGTTCTACCAGACCGGCCAGCGCTGCACCGCCTCCTCGCGCCTCGTCGTCACCGAGCGGATCCACGACCGCTTCGTGCAGGCCATGGTCGAGGCCATGGTCAAGCTCGTGGTCGACGACGCCTTGAAGCCCGGGACCCAGATCGGCCCCGTGGTCGACCAGCGCCAGCTCGACCAGGACCTCATGTACATCGAGATCGCCAAGCAAGAGGGCGCCAAGCTCGCCTGCGGCGGCGAAAGGCTCACCCGCGCCACCCCCGGCTTCTACCTCGAGCCCGCGCTCTTCACCGAGACCACGCCCGAGATGCGGATCAATCGCGAGGAGGTGTTCGGGCCCGTGGCCTCGGTGATCCGGGTCAAGGACTACGAGGAGGCCCTCGCGGTCGCCAACGACACGCCCTACGGGCTCTCCTCGGGGATCTGCACGACCTCCTTGAAGCACGCCCAGCACTTCAAGCGGCACGCCCAGGCCGGGCTCGTCATGGTCAACCTGCCCACGGCCGGGGTCGACTACCACGTGCCCTTCGGCGGCCGCAAAGGCAGCTCCTACGGGCCGCGCGAGCAGGGCCGCTACGCCGTCGAGTTCTACACGACGGTCAAGACCGCCTACACGCTGCCGGTCTGAGCCGCACGAGTCCCGCCCCGCCCACGAGCCGGATAAAGGCGACGCGTGCCGCCCGCCCTCGTCCGCTACGTCCGCTTCGTGGACGCGCTCAATCGCACCGTCGGCCGCGTCGTCGTCTGGACGATCTTTCTCTTTCTCCTCCTTCTGCTCTACGCGTCGTTCTCGCGGACCGTCTTGAACGTGCCGCTGCTCTGGTCGGTCGAAACCGCCCAGTTCCTGCTCGCCGCCTATTTTCTGTTGGGCGGCGGCTGGTCGTTGAAGGCCGATGCGCACGTGCGCATGGACCTGCTCTATTCCCGTTGGTCGCCGCGCGGGCGCGCCTTCGCCGATTCGCTCACCGCCTTCTGCCTCTTTTTCTATCTCGCGGTGATGTTGTTGGGCGGCATCTCCAGCACGCATTATGCGATCACCTACGACCAGCGCAACTATTCGGCCTGGGCACCGCCCCTGGCGCCGATCAAGATCGTCATGGTCGTGGGTCTCGTCCTCATCTTCCTCCAGGCGACCGCGCTCTTCATCCGCGACCTCGCCCGCTGGCGCGGGCAGCCGCTGCCCGAGGACGAGCGGACGTGAGCTACGAGCTCGTCGCCCTGCTCATGTTCTCGGGCATGATGCTCATGCTCTTGACGGGGCAGCGCGTCTTCGCCGCGATCGGCTTCGTGGCCTCGGTCGCGACCTTGGCCCTGTGGGGCACGGGCGGCTTCGAGGTGCCGTTCAATGCGGCGATCCAGGTCATGAACTGGTACGCCCTCGTGACCCTGCCGCTCTTCGTGCTGATGGGGTACGTGCTGGCCGGCTCGGGCCTCGCCGACGATCTTTACCGCATGGTCCACGTCTGGTCGGGCGGGGTCCGGGGCGGCCTCGCGATCGGCACGATCGTGCTGATGGTCCTGATCTCGGCGATCAACGGCCTCTCGGTCGCGGGCCTCGCGATCGGTGCCACGATCGCGCTGCCGGCCATGCTCCAGCGCGGCTACGACAAGCTCATGGTCACGGGCGTGGTCCAGGCCGGCTCCACCTTGGGCATCTTGATCCCGCCTTCGGTCGTCCTCGTCCTCTACGGGATGATCGCGCGCCAGCCCGTGGGCCATCTCTGGCTCGCCGGCATCCTGCCGGGCCTGCTCATGGCGGCGCTCTTCGTCCTCTACGTCCTGATCCGCTGCCGGCTGCAGCCGCATCTGGGCCCCGCCTTGCCGGCCGAGGAGCGCGCGGCGATCTCGCGCCGCGAGAAGATCCTCTTGCTGCGTGCCGGGCTGGCGCCGCTCGCCATCTTCGCGCTCATGATCGGCCTCTTCGTCAAAGGAGTGACGAGCCTCGTCGAGAGTGCCGCGGTGGGGGCACTCGCCTCGATCCTGGTGGCGGCCTGGAAGGGACGGGTCACGCTCGCCTTCCTCGAGGACTGCGCAAAAAAGACCCTCGCCGTCTCCTGCATGTTCTTGTGGATCATCACCGCCGCCCTGGCCTTCGGTGCCGTTTTCGACGGTCTGGGTGCGGTCAAGGCCGTGGAACGCCTCGTGCTCGGCCAGATGCATCTCGAGCCCTGGCAGGTGCTCGTCTTGATGCAGCTCTCCTTCCTGATCCTGGGCACCTTCCTCGACGACACGGCGATGCTCGTGATCGTAGCCCCGCTCTACATCCCACTCGTGCGCAAGCTGGGCTTCGATCCGATCTGGTACGGCGTGCTCTACACGATCACCTGCCAGATCGCGTACCTGACCCCGCCCTTCGGCTACAACCTCTTCTTGATGCGGGCGATGGCCCCGCCCGGGATCACGCTCGCCGACATCTACCGCTCGGTCGCCCCGTTCGTGGCGATCATGCTCCTCACCCTCCTGATCGTGGGCCTCTTCCCGCAGTTGGCACTCTGGCTGCCCAAGCTCGTCTACGGTCGGTGAGCGCCGGCTCCGGACCTGTTCGACCGCCGATAGGCGAGGGTGTCGAGACGGTTGGCCGGGGCCTTCGCGCGTGCCAAGCTCGCTCCGAGGGGCGGGACCCCGGCTTCACGGGAGAACGGGATGACCACCAAGCGCGATCTCTTGAAGGGTGCCGGCGCGGCCGCGGTCGGCGGTGCCGCGGCCCTCGCCGCACCGGCCGTGCTGCGGGCGCAGACACCGATCAAATGGCGGCTGCAGACCTATGCCGGGCCGGCGCTCGCCGAGCACGTCATCAAGCCCTCGATCGACGCCTTCAACAAGGCCGCCAAGGGCGAGATGGTGATCGAGCTCTACACCGCCGACCAGCTCGTGCCCCAGGGCGAGCTCTTCCGCGCGGTCCAGCGCGGCACGATCGATGCCGCGCAGTCGGACGAGGACTCGATGGCGGCCCCGGTCGACGTCTCGGTGTTCTCGGCCTACTTCCCCTTCGCCTGCCGCTATTCGCTCGACGTGCCCACCTTGTGGAACTGGTACGGCCTCAAGGAGATTTGGGAGGAAGCCTACAAAGAGGTTCCGGGTGTGACCTGGCTTTCGACCGGCTCCTGGGACCCCTGCAACATCGCCTCGACCAAGCCGGTCCGCTCGATCAACGATCTCAAGGGCCTGCGGCTCTACATGTTCCCCACGGGCGGCAAGTTCCTGCAGCGTTTCGGCGTCGTCCCGGTCTCGCTGCCCTACGAGGACGTCCAGGTCGCGATCCAGACCGGCGAGCTCGACGGTGTGTGCTGGTCCGGCATCACCGAGGTCTACACCGTGGGTTGGGCCGACGTCACCAAGTATTATCTCACCAACAACATCTCGGGTGCTTGGGCCGGCTCCTACATCGTCAACACCGATCGCTGGAACAAGCTGCCCGAGCACCTGAAGGAGCTGTTCAAGCTCTGCATCGACAGTTCGCACTACTATCGGCTGCACTGGTACTGGTGGGGCGAGGCGCACTACCGCACGCGCGGCGGCAAGCTGCAGCTGACCTCGATCCCGGAGGCCGAATGGGCGACGGTGGAGAAGGCCGCGCTGCAGTTCTGGGACGAGATCGCCAAGCAGAGCCCGCGCTCGGCCAAGATCGTCGCCATCCTCAAAGACTATCTCGCGACCATGGAGAAGGCCGGCCCGCCCTACCGCTTCGGCTGAGCCCTCGCCCTTGCGCCCGAGGCACCTGCTCCTGGCGGGCGGCGGGCTTTGGCTCGCCGCCTGCAGCGCGAGCCCCGAACGGCCCGACGGCGGCGCCACCGCTGCGATCGGCACACCCTTCTACGCCGCCTTCAAGGCGGTCGGTTGTATCGCCACCGTGGCGCTCGCCGCCCCCGGTTCGGCACTCCTCGCCATGACCGACCGGCCGGACAAGGAGGCCGTGGCCCGCGAGCTCGAGCGCGGCGTGGCGCACAATTGCGGCGGCCGCTGGACGCTCGCCGGCTCGTGAGCGGGCGGCACTTGCTGGAGCGGCCCGCGACGCCGCCGCGCTTGCCCCGAGCCGCGCGAGCGAGGATGCTGGGCGGGGTCGAACCGACGCGAACGGGGATCCCATGGCCGAGCTCGAGACGGCGATCGTGGCCGCTGGCGCGCCCGCGCGCGTGCGCACGCCGCTGTCGAGCGTGGTCGTCCGGCTGTCCGGCGACAGCGGCGACGGGATCCAGACAGCCGGCGGCCAGCTCGCGCTCGCGACCGCGCTCTCG
>JANWZN010000212.1 GCA_025054575.1 Geminicoccaceae bacterium
GTCGAGCGTCATCGCCCGCCCCTCCCGCGCGAAACCTGGGCCGGCGGCCGCTCCCAGCGCAACGCCGCGATCCGCGGATCGCGGGCGAAGGCCGCGCGGTCGAACCCGAGCCGAACGGTCGGCAGCTCGCACACCGCCCGCACCCCGTTGGCATCGAGCACGAGATGCCAGGTCCGCGGCTCGCGCGGCTCGGGCCGGGCGAAGGCGGCGCAGTCGAGCACCGCGAGATTCTCCCCGCCCTCGGGATCGCGCACCGAAGGATAGCGCAGGATCGCGACGTTCGCTTCGCGCGCGCACTCGGCCAGCGCCTGGGTGGGCCCGTACGCGACCGGGTCGGTCCAGTGCGCGAGGTCGCGGTCGAGCGGCGGCTCGGCCAGCGCGAGCGCCCGCTCGGTGGAGAGCTCGACGGCGAAGCTGGTGAGCTGCAACGGACGCTCGGGCCAGGGCGTGTCCGGCGATTCGGCGAAGAAGAGAAGGCGCCAGAAGGCGATCTCGGCCACCGCCGTGCGTTCCTCGCGCGCCGCGTAGAGCACCCCGCGCGGATCGCCCGCGCGCCGAAAGCGCGAGCCCACGGGTGCCGGTCGGTAGCGAAAGGGGGCCGCCAACATGAAATGCAGATGCCGGCAGGGCTCCGGCACGAGCGGCTTCGTGGCCTCGATCGACCGCTCGAGCAGGGCCTGCTCCTCGACCGTGTCGACGAGCTTCATCGTGGCGACGTGGTGCCGAGCCTCGACCAGCCGCCGCCCCTCGCCCGCCCAGGGCCGGGCCTCAGAGAACAGCGCGGCGGCTGTCCAGGTAGGCCAGGACATCGAGGAGGCCGGTGACGGTCGCCATCCGCTGGAGCGGCACCGCGCCGAGCGCGGTGTCGGGGTTGCGCAGCCAGGCGCGCGCCACGGTCTCGTCGCCGCCCACGAGGGCATCGAGGGAGCGGAACAGGCGGACGAGCAGGACGGCGAGCTCGAACGGCTCGGAGCCGGGGTCGAGGGCGAAGGCGCCGCGCCGCAGGCGCGAAACACTCGCTTCCGAGAGCCCGAGGATGCGGGCGAGCTCGCGGTTGCCGAGGCCGAGCCAATCGGCCGCGCGGGCCACGGCCTTGCCGACGACGGCGGCTTCGGCGGCCTCCTCCGGGTGCCCCGCCCGGACGACGGCGGCGAGACGCGGCACGACCGTTCCCCCGTCTCCAGACCGATCGGACCGGCCGATCGTTCTGGAGAACGCTGCCTTGGCCGGTGCGCGGCTGTCAAGCCCCGCCTCGCAGGCGGCCGAGGCGGGCGCGGTCGCGCTCGTTGGGCGAAAGGCCGCTCTCGCGCTCGGGGTCGAAGACGCCTTCGGCCACGAACCGGTCCCAGGCCTCGAGCACGAGCCGGCGGGTGCGGTACTCGCCGTAGGTCCGCTCCTCCTTCTCCTTCAGCACGCGGAAGGTCTCGGTGGGGTAGTCGGCGCCCATCACGTCCGCGGGGTCGAGGACGTAGCGGAGCTCGTCGCGGGAGAGGCCGTAGAGGAAGGCGTAATAGGCGTCGAGTTCGGCGCGCAGGCCGGCGCGGCGCTCGGGGTCCCAGGGGAACGGCTCGCCTTCGTAGCCGAGGTCGCGAGCCCAGGCGGCGAGCGAGCGGCTCGTGTAGGTGAGCTCGAGCACGCGCGGGACGATGAAGGCGAGATCTTTTTTCGCAAAATCGGGCGGTGGCAGGAAAGGAAGCTGCTTCAAGTACGAATAGGTCAGATGCGTTCCGCCAACTTTCTGGCGCGCCACGAAGTCTAAAACCAGCGCATTCCAATTTGCAAGATGCGCGGCAAACAGCTGGAAATTTTTCAGCGCGTTACAGAAAAAAAGTGGTAACGAGTGGCCCACCCCCACCCGGGGCAGGACGGAGGCGATCACCGTGCGCTCGTCGGTCGAGCGGCAGATGTCGCGCCAGCCCAGGAGCCAGCCGCGGTTCCAGCCCTTGGCCCGCAACCGTTCCTCGACCTCGGCCTCGGGAACCCAGTAGCGCGGCGCGGGCTCGTAACTCGGATCGGCCTTGCGCGAGTCCTCGACGTCGAGCGTGGCCTCGCCCGCCGCGTCGTAACCCGCCCAGCGATGGTCGAACTGGTGGATCATCTTGGCTTCGTAGAGCGGTAGCCAGCGTTTCCCCGAGGGCTCGACCCAGACCTGATCTCTTCGGTGGGCGCCGGCGGCTTCGAGGGCGCGGGCGGTGCGGAAGAGCCCGCTGTGGGAGGTCATGTTGAACAAACCCTGGCGGAAATCAATTTTCCAGGGATTACCTGCATCGCCCTTCGACTCGTCCACGAGCACGGGAACGCGGGCGTAGATCTTCTTGGTGATCTCCGCATCGGCCTCGGAACGGAAGACCGGCAGAGTTTTGGTGTTGGGATTGATCCGGGCGATGTCCTCGGCGGAAAGCGTGAAGTGCCGGCGACTGTCGCGGAGCTGATCGACAGCGGTGGCGAAGCAGAGGAACGCCGGCTCGCGGACCCGTCGAGCTAGGGTCAGCAGTGCAAATTTGTAGCTCTTGTGTACCGCGGGAAAAATCCCGTCGCGGTTCTCGAAATCGAACAGGCTAGCGAGCCGCCGATCGGTCACGAGATAGCCGAAGAAGCCGCTGGTCGACGCGTCCGTGGCGATGCCCGTGGGCACGATCAGCCCCGCCCGGCCGCCCTCCCGGTAGAGCTTCGAAAAGAGCTCGGCGAAGAGAGCATAGAGATTGAGTTTGCCTTTGGCCGTCAGAGGAAACCGAGACGAATATCGGATGAGCTGATTCGCCGCGGCGATCCTGCGAAGGGCGTCGCGGTGAGCCTGGGCGAGCTCGGGGCGTTCGCTCGAGAGGCGGGCAATCGCAGCTTTTCTGGCTGCTCCTTCGAGCGCCGCGATGTCCGGCGCGCGCGTGGCGAAGAATTCCTCTTCGCTGAATTGGGATACGTCCCACGGCGGGTTGCCGAGCACGACGTCGAACCCGCCGGCCGCCATCGCTTCCGGGAACTCGAGCGGCCAGTGGAAGAACCCCACCTCCTCGGCCACCGCCCGCACCTGCGCGAGCATCCGCGGCTCGAGCCCCGCCTCGCCCTTCTCGAGGGCGAGGGCCAAGTGCCGGGTCGTCGGGACCACCTTTTCGGTTCCGGTGCGCTTCGGCAGGAAGAAGGCGGCGCACCAGAGATCGCAGGCGAGCGCGAGTCGGCTGCGCGCCTCGCTTCTGTGCCAGGCGGCGAAGGCCTCCCGCTTCGCCCGCACCTCCTCGATGCTGGTCTCGGGCATGGCGGCGATCGCCGCGAGCTCGCGCGCGAGCGCCTTAACGTGCTGCTCCAGGCGATGATCGAAGAGAGCGCGCTGCGACCCGGAGCGTTCGGCGCGATTGACCCTCTGCAGCCCTTGCGCGACCGCTTTGTCGTCGCCCTCGAGGGGGGCCCAGGCCTCGTCCGGGATCCCGTCCGCCAGCACGGAGAGATCGAAGACGCCGAGGAGCGAATCGCCGCGACGGATGCGGTGGTCGAGAAAGGAGAGCGGCGCCCCGGGCGTCTGGCTCTCGATCCAGAGCGCCACCTTGGCGAGGTCGACCGCCAGCGGGTTCTTGTCGACCGCGAAAAGACAATGGCGGACAACGTCGCGCAGAGCCGCGCGGCGCACCGAGGGCGCGGGCTCGTGCTCGCCCGAGCGGGCTCGGGCGAGCTCGCGGGCGATCCTGCGCGCCGCGGCCAACAGGAAATGGCCCGAACCGGCGGCCGGGTCGAGCACGCGCAAGGAGAGAAGCGCGCGCTCCTTTTCCTCGGGCGTGGCGGCATCCTTCAGGCGCGCCTCGAGCACGGGGTCGAGAGCGCTCTTCACGAGCTCCTGGACGAGCGGATCGGGGGTGTAATAGCTGCCCGTGGTCTTGCGCTCGCTGCCCGCACACAGCTCGAAGCTTCCCCTCGCGAGGTCGATCGCGGGGTGGAGGTCCAGGAGCGATTCGTAGACCGAGCCCAGCTCTTCGACGTCGAGCGCCGAAAACCGCACCCTCCGGCGCGCCCCGGCCTTCCTCTTGCGACCGCGGCCTTCGAGCGGGACGAAGGTGGAAAGTTCGAGCACCGCATCCAACAGATCGGCATTCGCGATCCGCGCCTCCTCGAGATCGCCGCAGGCCGCAGCGGCGAACAGATCGCCGTCGAGGGCAGAAAGGCCGAGCTTCTCGGCCTCCTCGGGCTCCTCGAGAGCGCGGAAGAGAACCGAGAGCCCGATCCAGAGATCGGCGAAGGAATCGCGGCCGCGGCGGCTCTCGGCGAGCTCGCGCAGCCGGCCCACCCCGTACCAGCGCTCGTAGATCCGGTAGCGGTCGGAAGGGTCGTCGGGCCGGGCGAGGAGGCGG
>JANWZN010000213.1 GCA_025054575.1 Geminicoccaceae bacterium
GAGCGCTCGGAAGCGTTCCTGTGCGACGCGCATGCGCGCGATCACGTGAGCAAGGTGAGGCTGGCGCTCGACGCCGACGGCCGGTTCCTCGCCCTCGAGGTCGACACGATCGCCAACATGGGGGCCTATCTCTCGACCTTCGCCCCCTCGATCCCGACCTATTTCTACGCGCTCATGTTCTCGGGCCAGTATCGCACGCCCGCGATCTTCGTGCGCGTGCAGGCGGCCTTCACCCACACCCCGCCCGTGGACGCCTATCGCGGCGCCGGCAGGGCGGAATGCATGTACGCGCTCGAGCGGGTGGTCGACCGCGCCGCCCGCGTCACGGGCCTGGATCCGGCCGAGATCCGCCGCCGCAACCTGATCCCCGAAGACGCCTTCCCGTTCGCGAGCCCGGTGGGGGTGGTCTACGACAGCGGCGCCTTCGCCCGCGGGCTCGAGCTGGCACTGCGGGAAGCCGATTGGGAGGGCTTCCCGGCGCGCCGGGCCGAGTCCGAACGGCGCGGCAAGCTGCGCGGGCGCGGCCTCGCCTGCTGGATCGAATCCTCCGGTGCCGCCCCCTCGAAAGCCGTGACCGCGCTCGGCTGCCGCGCCGGGCTGTTCGAAGCGGCCAAGATCCGCGTCCACCCGACGGGCTCGGTCACGGTCTACACCGGCGCCCACAGCCACGGCCAAGGCCACGAGACGACCTTCGCCCAGGTCGTGGCCGACAAGTTCGGCTTGGCGCTCGACCAGGTCGAGGTGGTCCACGGCGACACCGCAGCCGTACCCTTCGGTATGGGGACCTACGGCTCGCGCTCGATGGCGGTGGGCGGGGGCGCCCTCGCGCTCGCCGCCGACAAGGTCATCGAGAAGGGCAAGAAGATCGCCGCCCACATCCTCGAGGCGGCGGAGGAGGACATCACCTTCGAGGCTGGCAGCTTCAAGGTGAAGGGGACCGACCGCGCGTTGGGTTGGGTGCAGATGGCGCTCGCCGCGCACGTGCCGGCCAATTATCCGCTCGACCGGCTCGAGCCCTGCATCGAAGAGAACGCGTTCTACGATCCGCCCAACTTCACCTTCCCCAACGGTGTGTTCGTCTGCGAGGTCGAGGTCGATCCGGAGACGGGTGTGGTCACGGTCGATCGGCTCACCGGCGTCCACGACGTCGGCACGCCGATCAACCCGCTCGTGGTCGAGGGCCAGGTGCAAGGAGGCGTGGCGCAGGCGATCGGCCAGGCCTTGATGGAGCGCGTGGTCTTCGACCCGCAGGGTCAACTCGTGACCGGCTCGCTGCTCGACTATCGCCTGCCGCGCGCGGCCGATCTGCCGCCCATCGCGACCGCCTTCAACACCGTGCCCTGCAAGCACAACCCGCTCGGGGTCAAAGGTGCCGGCGAATCCGGAGCCACCGGGGCGACGGCCGCGGTCGTCAACGCGCTGCTCGACGCGCTGGCAACGCTCGGCATCGAGCGGATCGACATGCCGGCCACGCCCGAGCGGGTCTGGCGGGCGATCGCCGAGGCCCGCGCGCTGCCGAAGGCGGCCTGAGGCCGGGACGGCGGAGGCGCGTGCGCCCGCGGCTCCGCCTCCCCGATCTCCTCTGGCTGGTCGCGGCCCTGGGCGCGATCGCGCTCGCCCTGCACCGCCTCGAGGAGGCGGGCCGCGGTGTCGTGCTCGAACGCCTCCTCGTCGAGGGGACCATTCCCGCCGAGCTCGTTCGCCTCGAGGGTGCCCCGATCGGCCCGGTCGTGGTCGTCGCGCACGGCTTCTCCGGCTCGACCGTCTTGATGCGCTCGCTCGCCCTCTCCCTCGCCGCGAACGGGCTCGCTGTCCTCGCCTTCGACTTCCCGGGCCACGGTCGTCACCCCGTCCCGCTCGACGGCGATCTCTTCCGGGTCGAGGGGGCGGCGGCCCGGCTCGTGGCCGCGACCCGCGCGGTGCTCGCCGAGGCGCGACGGCTGGGCGACGGACGGGTGGCGCTCTCGGGCCATTCGATGGCGGGCGACGTGATCGTGCGCACGGCCGCGCTCGAGCCCGATGTCGCCGCGGTCGTGGCGATCTCGCTCTTCTCGCCGGCGGTCACGGAGCGCGAGCCGCGCAACCTGCTCGTGATCGCCGGTGCATGGGAGGGCCGGCTCGCCGCCGAGGCGCTGCGGGTCGCGGGGCTCGCGAGCGCGCCCGCGCCACCGGCCTACGGGGTGACCTACGGGCGCTTCGAGGACGGGACGGCGCGGCGGGCCGTGGTGGCCCCGCTGGTCGAGCACGTAGGCGTGCTGTTCGCGCCCACGACGCTCGCCGAGACGCAGCGCTGGCTCGATGCCGCCTTCGGCCGGCCGCAACGGGCCGAGCCCCGGCTCGTCGAGCGGGGGCCCTGGGTGCTCTTGCTCGTGGTGGCGTGCGTTCTGCTCGCCCGGCCGCTGCTGCGGCTCCTGCCCGCGCTCGGGCCGCCCCCCGATCCGCTGCGACCGGCCTGGCGCACGCTCGTCCTGCCGCTCGCCGCGGCGACACTCGCACCGCCGATCCTGCTCCGCTTGCTGCCGCCCGATCTTTTGCCCCTGGCGCTCGTCGACCACTTGGCCGCGCATCTGGCCCTCTTCGGGCTCCTGCTCGCGGGCCTCGCGCTCGCGGGGCTCCTGCACGGGCTCGGCGCGCTGGCCCGGCTCGCCGACCGGGTCGTCCGCGAGGGGATCGTGGTCCCGCCCGAGGACGACCGTGCGCTCACCGACACGGTCCTGGCCGAGTTGCGCTGGGCACTCGCCCGCGAGGGGCCCGATGCGCGGATCCGGGCCGCGACCGAGGCGTGCGATCGGGGCCTCGCCGAAGCGCTCGCCGCCGGCGCCCGGATCGCCGGGCGGGCGCTCGAGGCCGAGACGGAGGCGGCGCTCGAGGCGGCGCGGTCCTGGCGGGGACGGCTCGCCTGTGCCGCGGCCGACACGCCCTGCCTCGTGAGCGGAAAGGGCTGCCGGACCACGGCCGGCCTGCTCGCCTCCTTCGTGGTCGAGCTCACGGTGGTGGGCGATCTGCGCGACCTCGCCCGCGAGCTTCTGGTCGAGAGCGAGCCCGACCCGGTGATCGTCGGCCTGGCCGCGGCCGGCCTCGCCCTCGCCGCCGGCAGCCTGATCGCGCCCGAGGCGGCGGTGCCGCTCGCCACCGCCCGGGCGGCGATCAAGGTCGGGATCCGCAACGGTCTCCTCCGGCCGAAGCTCGTGGCCGAGCTGCGTCGGCTCTCGGGCGAGGCGGTCGACGGCGCCGGCTTCCTCGAGGCGCTGCGCCGGCTCGATCGCCGGGCGGCGCTGGCGGCGGTGCGCGTCGAACGGCTGCGGCCTCTGGTCGACGCCGGCGAGGATCTGCTCGCGATCGGCCGGACCGGCGGCCGCCGGGCCGCCCTGCTCGCGGTCCGCAACGCCGACGGCATCGACGAGCTGCCCCTCTTCCGCCGGGTCGCGGGCGCCATGGGCGAGGATTCCGCGGGCGTCTTCGCGCTCGCGGGCCGCAACCTGTCGCGCGCCTTCCGCGTCTACCGCGCGGGCGAGGAGGTGCTGGTCGCACTGCGCCTCGAGCTCGGGAAGCTCGCCGCGAGCCTGGCCGGCCTCGTGCTCGCGTTGGTGCAGGCCCCGGCCGAGCGGCTCGTGCGCCGGGCCCTGCGGGGCTGGTCCTGAGCCGGCTGCCGACCAGCTTCTCCGCTGGCGA
This sequence comes from Geminicoccaceae bacterium, assembly GCA_025054575.1. GTDB lineage: Bacteria > Pseudomonadota > Alphaproteobacteria > Geminicoccales > Geminicoccaceae > JANXAZ01. The sequence goes on from JANWZN010000213.1 coordinate 3,673, forward strand.
AGCGGATGGAGGCCCCGGCGCATGCGGCTCCTGGTGCCGGGCGGCGCGGTCCGGGTCGGCCGGGCGTGGCCGAGGGCACGCTCGCGCGCGGCCGGTCGCCTTCGCACGCTACCCGCGGCGTCGCTCGAGGTGGGCGCGTGCTCGGCACCCGATCTCGTGCTGCGCCGGGTGAGCCCGGGCGAGGTCGCCCGCTTCGTGCTCGACTGCCTCGAGGATCCGCGCACGATCGGTAAGGTTTTCTTCATCGGTCGCCGTTAACCTCGAGGGCGTGCGCCGCTCGCCGTCCCTCCGGCACGGATGTTGCGTTGCAGCGCGCGTCGGTGTCTCGTGGTGGCGAGAGGGTTGGCGCGGGAAACCAGGGCATGACGCTCGAGCAGGAGCCTTCGGTCGCGATCGCCGCGGAGCCGGCCCGGGCGCATGCTGCCCCGATCGCCGATGCGACCCTGGGTGCCCTGGCCGATCTCTTGAGCGAGGCGCGCGCCGCAGCCGAGCGCGACCCGCTCGCC
>JANWZN010000214.1 GCA_025054575.1 Geminicoccaceae bacterium
AGCTTTGTGACGGGGCCGCGGACCGCGACCCCGCCCACCTCGATCCGCCCCTCGCTCGGGGCGAGCAGCCCCGCCACCAGGCGCAACAAGGTGCTCTTGCCGCAGCCCGAAGGCCCGAGAATGGCGAGGAACTCGCCCGGCCGGACCTCGAGGTCGAGCCGGGCGAGCGCGCGGACCTCGCCCGCCCCGCTTGCGAAGCTCTTGGCCACGCCCTCGAGCCGGATCGGCACCCCGGCCTCGACGGCCGGCGCCGGCGGCGCGCCGGCCCGGGCCCCGGCGCGCACCCTCACCGCGGCAGGAACTCGTTGGTGACGAACGACATCGCCGGCCGATCGGTCTGCAGATCGCGGTACTGGACGAGCAGCTCCTTGGTGCGCTCCCAGTCCTCCGCGGCCGCGAAGCCGATGCCTTTGCCGCGGCTCGCCGGCGATTCGACGAGGTCGAGGTCGACCAGGAGCTGCTTTCTCGTCGATTCGCGGTCGAGGTCGGGCTTGACCTTCAAGGCCGCTGCCACCGCCGCGTCCGGATCGGCCTTGGCGGCCCGCCAGGCGCAGACGGTGCCGGCCACGAAGCGGCGGACCAGATCGGGCCGGTCGCGGATCACGTCTTCGTGGGTGTGGATGGTCATACCCACCGTGTTGACGCCGAGGTCGGCGAAGCGCAGCCCGACCGCCCGGTGGCCGCGCTGCTCGATCAGGAAGAACTGGTCGTCGATCCCGCCCAAGAGCGCATCGGTGCGGCCCTCGAGGGTGGCCGGGACCTTGGCCGGCGGATCCATGAAGACGAGCTCGATCCTGCTCGCGTCGAGCCCGTTGGCCTTGACCACCGCCGGGAAGAGCTGGGTCAAGGCGTCGCCCGGTGTCACCGCGAGCTTCTTGCCGTGGAGATCGCGAACCGAGCGGATGCCGCTCTTCTCGAGCGCGATGATCGCGAAGCCCGAGGTGTTGAGCAGCGACATCACGGCCTTGAGCGGTGCGCCCTTGGCCACCCCGAGCATGAGCGAGCCCGCATCCGACATGCCGAAGGTCGCACCCTTGGCGGCCACGACCTGGACCGCGCGGACCGAGCCGCGGCCCTCTTCGATCGCGAGCTCGACGTTCTCGCGTGCGTAACAACCGTTCGCGACGCCGAGATAGAACGGCGTGTGCAGCCCACCCAGGTACCAATTGAGCAGCAAGCTCGCCTTCTCGGCCGCCCGCACCGGCTGGTTCACCGCACCCGCCATCGCTACCCCGACCGAGACGATCAGACCGCCGATCATCCGCTTCATCGTCGAAGCCTCCCCCTCGTTCCCTGGCCGGCCGTTCACGCCGGGTGCAGCGGTTCGGTTTTTCGTTGGCGGACGTGCCAAGGGATCGCCAGGCGCTCGGCGAGCTCGACCAGGCCGTAGAGGGCGAGGCCCATCGCCGCGAGCAGCACGATGACCGCGAACACCATCGCGGTCTCGAGATTGCCGTTGTACTCGAGCAGGAGATAGCCCAGGCCGCGATTGGAGGCGACGAACTCGGCCACGACCGCGGCGGTGGCGGCCAGCGCCGCCCCGACCTTGAGGCCGGTGAAGAGCTCGGGCAGTGCCTGCGGCAGGCGGATCTTGAGGAACGTGCGCCAGGCGGGGGCGCCGGTCGTGCGCGCCAGATCGAGCACGTCGGGATCGCCGCTCTTGAAGCCCGCGACCGCGCCCACCGTGATCGGGAAGAAGCAGAGCAAGAAGACGAGGAGCAGCTTCGGCGTGAAGCCGAACCCGAACCAGATGATGAAGAGCGGTGCGATCGCGATCTTGGGCACGATCTGGAGGAAGACGATCAGCGGATAGACCGTGCGTTCGATCGTGCGCGAGCCGGCGATCAGAAGGGCCAGCGGCAGGCTCACGAGGATCGCGAGCCCGTAGCCGGCCACGATCTCGGTGCCGGTGATCCACGCCGCATCGAGGAGCCGCGGCCAGCGTCCGACCGCTTCGACCACGACCCGCGAGGGCGGCGGCAGCACGTATTCGGCCACGGCCAGGACGCGTACGGCCGTCTCCCAGAGCGCGAAGAACGCGACGAACGTCGCGACCCCTGCGCTCTTTCCCGCGAGCGATCGAGCGAGCCGGTAGCCGGCCACCCTGCGCGTCATCTCGCCTCCCCCTCGAGCCCCGAGGCAGACACGATGCGGCCCGGTGCACAAGTGCGGATCGCGCGCCCCTGCGCCCGAAAAAGGGGCGACGGCTCGCTCTGCGATCGCGCGTCGAGCTGCTTGGATGCCGCTGTCCGCGCTGCTCGCCGGGTGCGGCCTTTCGAGGCGGGGGAGGGGCGACCCCGCGTGCCGCGGTCGAACGGCGGGCTCGGCGCGCTTCAGGCGAGGCCTTCGCGCCACCCGCCGACCAACCAGCGCGCGCTGTCGGTCGGCCGCACCTTCCTACCTCGACAGGGCCTGCAGGTTGCTGCCCGAGCCCGTGCTCGGGGCCGTGGTAGCGCGCCGGCCCGTGCCCCCTGCGTCCCTTCGAGGATCACCCGCGGCCGAGGCGCTCGAGCACGGCACGCGTCCATTCTTCGAGCCGTGCCGCGTTCACGCCGAGATCCCAATAGCCCGTCTCGGAGCGGCTGTAGGCGGCGAAGCTCGTGCGGCCGTCGGGAAGGGCCAGGACCTTCACCGCGATCGTGTCGACGAAGCCGAACACGCGGCTGCGCTGCTCGGCCACGAGCCGGAGTTCGCGCTCGTCGACGAGCAAGAGCGTGGTGCGCGGTGCCGCTTCGATCACCGCCTTCCAGGCCGCGAACAGGCGTTGCGGTGCGGCCTCCAGGATCGGGGCCGGGGCGTCGGCCGGGGCGCGGCAGAACCCCTCCGGGCAGAGCAGGCGGTCGTTCGGCCGGCCGGTGCGGGCGACCAGCACGGGGTCGAGGGCCAGGGGCTGCGCCCGCAACGGCATCGGCACGGCGAGCAGCACCAACCAGAGGAGTGCGGCGGGTCGCGGGGTCATGGCGGGCCTCCTTCGGCTCTCGATACGCTGTGCCGTGGCGCGTGGCTCACCCCGGGTTGTCAGCGGAGCGCGCGCCGGCCACTCTGCAGTGCGCCGACCGAGCCGGAGCGAGGCACGCTTGATCCGCCGCGGACGCGGGCTCGTCCAGCTACCGGGCCCGACCAACGTTCCCGAGCGCATCTTGCGCGCCATGCACCGGCCAGCGGTTGATTTCGGTACGGCGGAGTTCGCCCGCCTCGTCGAGGGCTGCCTCCTCGACCTTCGCCGCATCGCCGGGACGGACGGCGAGGTCTTCGCCTACGCTGCACTCGGCCACGGTGCCTGGGAGGCGGCCCTCGTCAACCTCGTCGACGCCGGCCAAGCGGTCCTGGTCCCCGACACCGGCCGCTTCGCCCGCGGCTGGGCGGAGATGGCCGAGGCGCTCGGGATCGAGGTCCGGCTCGTGCCGACCGATCTGCGGCGGCCCATCGACCCGCAGCGGATCGCCGATGCGCTCGCCTCGGACGTCGAGCGAAGGATCCGCGCGGTGCTGCTCTGCCACGTCGAGACCTCGACCGGAATCCGTCACGATCCACGCCACGTGCGGGCGGTGCTCGATTCGCTCGATCATCCGGCCCTGCTCGTGGTCGACGCGATCGCCTCCTTCGCTTCGCTGCCGCTCGCCATGGACGCTTGGCGGATCGACTGCTTGCTGACCGCGTCGCAAAAGGGCTTGATGCTTCCTCCCGGTCTTTCCTTCGTGTTCGCCGGTGCGGGCGCCCTGGAAGCGGCGAGGCACTGCCGTCGGCCCCGCAAATACTGGGACTGGCGGGGCCGCGACGGCGCAGAATCGTACGAAAAGTTCTACGGCACCCCGCCCGTGCAGACGATCTTCGGGCTGCGCGAGGCGCTCGACATGATCCTCGAAGAGGGCATGGAGGCGGTCTTCGACCGGCACGCGAGGCTCGCTCGAGCGGTCCGCGCCGCGGTCGCGCGCTGGGCCGAGGCGGGCGCGCTCGCGTTCCACTGCATCGAGCCTACGGCCCGGGCCGATACGGTGACCGCGATCGGGGTGGCGGGCGATGTCGAGCCGGATCGGCTCCGCGCCATGGCGCGCGAGCGCTACGGGGTGGCGTTCGGCGGCGGGATCGGTCCGTTCCGCGGGCGGCTCCTGCGCATCGGCCATTTGGGCGATCTCGACGAGGCCA
>JANWZN010000215.1 GCA_025054575.1 Geminicoccaceae bacterium
CCTCAAGGCACGCCAATGATCGAGCATGGCCGCGAGCTCGCGCCGGACCGCGTCGAGGAGAAGGGGATCGGCCCGCGCCGGCGGGGGCTCGGGCGGGGGGGCGAAGAGCTCGAGCTGCGGGTCGGACATCGGGTTCTTCTCGGTCGCGCGGCCCCCGTTCTAGCAGCGGTTGCGCGACGGAAAAGAGCGCAGCATGGTGTGTCCATGAACGAGCGCTGGCGCGCCGAGCGTCTCCCCGAGCTCGTCCGGGAGCTTGCTTCCCGTCCCGGGCACGAGCGACTGCGGGTTTTGATCGAGGAGCTCTTGCGCGAGAGCTTCGGGGCCCGCTTCGCCGACATCGAGCACGAGACGTGGCTGCCCGAGGTGCGCGGGCGCGCCGACATGCTGTTCGGCGCCACGGTTATCGAGCTCAAGTCCGATCTGCGGCGCGAGCGGGACGACGTCCTGGCGCGCCTGCCGGACTATTTGGCCGAGCGCGAGAGGCGCACGCATCGGCGCTATCTCGGGCTCGCGACCGACGGGGCCATCTTCCTCGCCTTCGAGCGGCGCGACGGTGCGCTCGTCGAGATCGGCCGCCACGAGACCGATCCCAAATCGCCGGCGGCCCTGCTCGCCTGGCTCGAGCCGGCGCTATCGGACCGCGACGACCTCATCCCCGACCCCGTGCACATCCGCCGCGAGCTCGGTCGAGAAAGCCTCACCTGGGCTCGGGCGCGGGCGATCCTCGAGAAGCTCTGGGCAAGCTTGCGCGAGCATTCCGAAGTCAAGATCAAACGAGATCTTTGGAACGGATTGCTGCGCGAAGCGTATGGTGCGCAGGTCGGCGACGACGCTCTCTTCCTCCAGCACACTTATCTCACCATCGTCGCCAAGACGCTCGCTGCCCGGGTGCTCGATCTTCCCGCCGATGATCCGGAGACCATCCTTTCGGGACGCGCGCTCGCGGAGGTCGGCATCCTGGGTGCGGTCGAGAGCGACTTCTTCGACTGGCTTCTCCTCGAGCCCGAGGGCCGTGACCTCGTAGCCCGTGTCGCCCGCCAGGTCCGCCGCTTCCGGTTGCACGACCTCGAGGTCGATGTCCTCAAGGCCCTCTACGAGAGCCTGATCGACCCCACCCAGCGACACGATCTCGGCGAATACTACACACCCGACTGGCTCGCCGAGCGCATCGTCCGCGAGGTCGTGCGCGAGCCGCTGACCATGCGCGTACTCGATCCCGCCTGCGGCTCGGGCACCTTCCTCTTCCATGCCGTCCGCCGCCTGCTCGAGGCCGCGAAGGCCGCCGGTTGGCCCGAGGCGCGCGCGGTCCGCGAGGCGGCGGAGCGGGTGCGCGGCCTCGACGTGCACCCCGTGGCCGTCATCATCGCCCGGGTCACCTGGCTCCTCGCGCTGGGCGAGGCCGTGAAGGGGCGGAAGGGCGAGCTCCACGTCCCGGTCTATTTGGGCGACGCTCTTCAGTGGAACCTCGAGCAGATCGGTGGCGTCGAGGAGGTGCTTCTGCCGGTGCCGGGCGAGGGGCCGCTTTACATCCCGGCGAGCGTCGCCGCGGATCACGAGCGTTTCGAGGCGGTGTTGCGGATCCTCTCGGAGGGTCAGGAGCGGTTGCAAGAGCCGGGCCTCGTGGGGGCGCGTCTGTCGCGCCTAACGGATCTGCTCGACCGCGACCGCGAGGAACTCGTGCGAACCTACGCGCGTTTGTTGAAACTCGCCAAAGAAAACCGCGACCGCATCTGGCCTTTCGTGTTGCGCAATCTCGTGCGACCGGTGTGGCTCTCGCGACCCGATCAACGGGCGGATGTGGTGGTCGGCAATCCGCCCTGGGTCACCTACCGTTATCTCAGTCCGGACCTCAAGGAGCGGTTCCGCGCAGCGTGTCAGAGCTATGGCATCTGGGTCGGTGGCGTGTTCGCCACCCAACAGGACACCTCGGCACTCTTCTGGGCGCGGGCGGCCGAGCGCTATCTCGCCCCGGGCGGGACGATCGCCTTCGTCATGCCCTGGGCGGCGCTCAACGGCCCCGCCTTCGCGCCCGTGCGCAAAGGCGAGCTCGGGCCCGTTCGGGTCGTCGTCACCGCCGCCTGGAGCCTCGAAGAGCTGCGCGAGCTCTTCCCCAACGCCTCCTGCGTTCTGTTCGGCCGCAGGGATGCGGATCCGGCGCCGTTGCCCACCCAGGTGCTGCGCTTTCGCGGCCATCTGCCCAGGCGCGACGCGACGACGGTGGAAGCAGGGGCTGTCTTGCGCACGGCCGAGGAACCCTGGCCGCCGATTCGCGAGATGCGCGGCACCTCCCCCTACCGTGAGCGCTTCCGGCAGGGTGCCACCATCGTCCCGCGCCGGTTCTTCTTCGTCGAGCGGGTGGAGGCGGGTCGGCTCGGGGCGAGCCCGTCGGCACCCCTGGTCCGGGGCAAGACTGGCCCGCTCGATAAGAAGCCCTGGGTCGCTGTGGAGCCGCCGCGCGGGCCGGTCGAGGCGCCGTTCCTCAAGCCCGTCGTTCTGGGCGAGAGCGTGGCACCGTTCCGGCTCTTGGACACGCCTCTGGCGGTGATCCCGGTCGAGAACGGCCGCGTGCTCGATTCGGCCGCCGCGGCCGCTGCCGGGCACCGCCATCTCGCGGCCTGGCTCGCCGACTGCGAGGCCAAGTGGGCACAGCACGCCAAGAAGCGTCCCGACGGTCGGCCGCGTCTGACGCTCGTGGAGCGCATCGACCACATGCGCGGGCTGTCGATGCAGCTCCACTGCTCCGGCCCGCGGGTGGTGTACAACAAGGCCGGCACCGCTCTCAGCGCGGCACATTTCGTTGAGGACACGTTAATTATCGATCACAAGTGCTATTGGCTGGTAGCCGATTCGAGTTCAGAGGCAAGATACTTGTGCACTATCATCAATAGTGAGAAGGTTCTCGCTCAGGTAGCCCCTTTCCAGACGCGAGGAGCCGTCAACAGGCGTGACTTCGATATGCTCGTGTGGGAGCTTATGATTCCTACGTTTGATCCGCAGGACGCGATCCATCGAGAGATCGCGGCACTCGGCGCCGAATGCGAGCGGGTCGCCGCGCAAGTCGTCTTGCCCGAAGGCAACGCCCCCCGGAAACGCCGGGCGATCCGCGAGGCGCTGGCCGACGCTGGGCTCGCCGCCCGGGCGGACGCGCTCGTCGAGCGCCTGCTCAAAACTTGACGAAGTCCGCCACCGGCGGAGGCGGTCGCGACGGTGGTGCGCCCGACAGGACTCGAACCTGTGACCCCGGGATTAGGAATCCCGTGCTCTATCCTGCTGAGCTACGGGCGCTTCGAGCGCTACTATAGGGGGCGGGGAGGATGAGCGCCAGGGCGGCCCGCTCGCGGCGGGGTTTTTCGGCCGCGCTCGCGGCCTCCGCGCTCGCCGCGCTCGCTCGCGGAAGGCGGCCGGCTCGGGCCGCACCGATCGATACGGCGGTGGCGGAGGTCGAAGGCCCCGATCGGCTGCGCCTCGCAGACGGGCGCATCGCCAGGCTCCTCGGCTACGTCGTTCCGGGCGATCTCTCCCCGGCTCCGGCGGGCCTGTCGCGCGCACCGCGGACGAAAGCTCGGCTCGCAGAGCTCGCGGCGCAGGGCCTGCGGTTCGAGATCCTGGGCGAGGACCGCTACGGTCGGCTCGAAGCCCTCGCGCGCACCCCGGACGGCCGGCTCGTCGCGGAGCTTTTCGTCGAAGAGGGGCTCGCCTGGGCCTGGGCCGACGGTCTGCCCGCGCCCGCGGGTCGGCTCCTCCTGGCGGCCGAGGAGCGGGCGCGGACGGCGCGCCGCGGTCTGTGGGCGGAGCCGGCGCTCGCCGAGCAGGACGCGCGCGGGATCGCCCCCGAGCCGATCCGGTTCGTGGTCGCGGTGGGCCGCGTGCACCGGATCGGGCGCGGTGCGCTCTTCTTCTATGTCGATCTCGGACCCGATCGGAGAAGCGATCTCGCGCTGCGCATCCCCGAGCGGGCCGCGCCCGCCTTTCGGCGCGCCGGGCTCGCCCCCGAGCGGCTCGAGGGCAAGCGGCTGCGCGTGCGCGGCTGGCTCTTCGCGACGCGCGGGCCCACAATCGAGACCGAGGATCCGCTTTCGGTCGAGGTACTGGAGTGAT
>JANWZN010000216.1 GCA_025054575.1 Geminicoccaceae bacterium
GACGAAGCGGGCGTGCTCGCCTCCTCGCGGGCCAGGCAGGATGCCGAGACCGCCGCCGGCCGAGCGGGGTGCTGGAGGCGGCGGTCGCGGAGCGGCAGCGTGGGGCCCCGCCCGATCCGGCGCATTATGGACGGGCGGCAGCCGCTCGGCCGGGGCTCCGTACGCCGCGCCCCAACAGAGACGGCCCCACGGCTGCCATCGACACTCGAAGCGGGGGACGGCCACGAGACCGCGCAGGGCGGGCGAGGTCACGGGGGCCGGAGCGATGGTCCGGTCTCGGCCCGATCCGCTCGAGCGCGGATCGGCGCATCGCGCCGGCGCCGACCGGCTCGGCCGGCCCGGCCCGACGAGCCCGGTGCCCGGTCGTCCAGCCGGCCAGGGTGCGGCGCGACGGGCGGCCCCCGCCCTCGCGGATCAAGACCGGTTCGCAGCGCCGATCGCGCGGGGTGCTTCCGGCGGCGGTCGCGGGGCGGCAGCGTAGGGAGGCCCGGCCGATCCGGCGCGCTACCAGCGGACCGGAGCGGCTCGACCGACCGGGCGCCACGGGCCCGACGGCCGATCGGCCGGCCGGGGCGCCCCTCGCCGAGCGCGGACCCGACGATCGCGGATCGCGACCAGTTCGCGGCGCCAACCAAGGGGGTGCTGGAGACGACCATCGCAGGGCGGCACCGTGCCGGCCCGAGTCGATCCGGCGCGGTACGATCGGACGGGAGCGGCTCGGTAGCGGCTCAGCATGCCGAGTCCGAACGGACCGAGCGCGATCACCCCTCGACAGCCCTGCGGGAGGCCGAGACCGCTGCAGATCGCGCGTGGCGCCGGGGGCGGCCGTCGCGAGGCGAATCGTACGGCCCCGGCCCGATCCGCTCGAGCGCGGATCGGCGCATCGCGCCGGCGCCGACCGGCTCGGCCGGCCCGGCGCGACGGGTTGGCGTGCAGTCGTCCAGCCGGCCAGGGTGCGCGTCAGCGAGCGCGGGCCCGGCCGATCCGGCGTGGCACCACCGGGCGAAGGCGGCTCCGCCGGTGCTCGGCGGGCCGCGCCCGGACGGAAAAGGTCCGCGGCCGCCGTCGGCCCCGATCGAGAGGATCTTCACCAGACTCGGGCCGGGCCGCCCGAGGGTGGCGAGGGCCGGATCGATGGTGCGGTCTCGGTCCGATCCGCCGGCGCGCGGACGGGCGCGTCGCGAGGGTGCGGACAGCACCGCCATCGCAGGCGGAACGAGCAGCGCCCCCGCCGCCGATCGAGCCGAGGCTCCACCCCCGCGAGGCGGGAGCGGTGCGCTCGCGCCAGAGCACCCGCTCGCGGCGCCAACATCGTCGGCGCTCGGGCGGGATGAACGTCTCCGACTCGGCCGACACAGGGTCCAAGCCAGTACCGCGGGCGCGCGGACGGGATCGGATCGGCGGAACTCGGCGGCCGAACGACGCGCTCAGGCCGGCAGCGCGCGGCTGCGGGTCGTCGCACGGTGGACGAGCCAGCCCCCGAGGGCGAGCATCGGCAGCGACAGGATCTGCCCCATGGTGACCACGCCCAGGAGAAGACCCAGCTGCGGATCGGGCTCGCGGACGAGCTCGACGCAAAAGCGCGCGAGCCCGTAGCCCAAGAGGAAGACGCCGGCGAGCCGACCGGCCGCTTCCGCTCGATAGGGCCGCCGCGCGAGCAGGAGCAGAACCGCACCCAAAAGCAGGCCCTCGAGCGCCGCTTCGTAGAGCTGGCTCGGATGGCGGGGTTCCGGCCCGGCATGGGGGAAGACGACCGCCCAGGGCAGATCGGTCGGCCGCCCCCAGAGCTCGCCGTTGACGAAATTGGCGAGCCGACCCAGCAGCAGGCCGGGGGGCGTGGCGACCGCGAGCGCGTCGCCCAGCACGAGCGGTGCGAGGCCGTGCTTGCGGGCCACGAGAAGGAGCGCCAGGACGACGCCCACGAGCCCACCGTGAAACGACATGCCGCCCTGCCAGACGGCCGGGATGTCGAGCGGACGGGCGAGGAAGTGGGCCGGATTGTAGAACAGCACGTAGCCGAGCCGGCCACCCAGAACGACGCCCAGCGTGACGTAGAACAAGAGGTCGTCGAGGACGGCGGAGGAAAGCGGCCAATCCGGTCGGGCCGCGAGACGTTTGAGGATCCAGAAGCCGAGCAGGATGCCGATCAGGTAGGCGAGCGCGTACCAGCGGATGGCGATCGGGCCGAAGGCGATCGCGACCGGATCGATCGACGGGAACGGGAGGGCGAGGAGCGGCACGCGACGGGCTCGCGCTGGATCGGGGGCGCGACGCTCTTAGGGGTGGCGGTGCGCTGCGGCAAGCGGTCGCCCGGGGCGTGTTGCGGCCCGTCGCCAGCTATGCTTTGCACGGCGCGGAGGCACCGGCTGCGGTGCCCGGCCCGCCGTTTCGCGGGCAGGAGGACGGGATGCAGATGGAGAACCGGCTGTTCGACGACCTGGCACGGGTCGCGAGCGGCGCCATCAACACGCTTTCGGGGATCAAGGACGAGATCGAGACCCGGATCCGCGAGCGGTTCGAGCGGCTCGCCAACGACATGGACCTCGTCAATCGCGAGGAATTCGACGCGGTCCGCGCCATGGCCGCCAAGGCGCGCGCCGAGCAGGAGCGGCTGCAAGCCGAGCTCGCCGCCCTCGAGGCCCGGATCGTCGAGCTCGAGCACCGGCTGGCCGAGGTGGCCGGCAGCGCGAGCAGCGAGGACCAAGAGGCCGCGAGCGAGCACGCCACGCCGCGCCGTCGCAGAAGCGGCGGCGAGAGCCGAGCATGACGGCCGTGGCCGGCCCGCGCGGCAGCGGGCGCGGCGGCCCGATCCGGTCGCGGGAGCGAGTGCGGTGAACGACGGCCTTCCCGAACTGCACGGGCATCCTCTGAACCCCCTCGACCTCGCCGAGCGGCTCGCCGCCGCCAACGAGTGGGCCTGCCACCGGCACAGCGAGGAGGAGCTGCTGATCGAGTTCAAGGGTCAGTGGGCACGGCACGAGGTCTGGCTCGCCTGGAACGGCGAGCTCGGGGTGCTCCAGGTCGCCTGCGGCCTCGACCTCGAGATCCCGGCGCGGCGCGCGGCCCAGGTCCACGCGCTCTTGGCCCTCGCCAACGCCAAGCTCCTGCTCGGCCATTTCGACCTCGCGGGCGACGATCGCCGACCGACCTTCCGCTACGCGCTCCTGTTCCGCGACGGCTCGAGCCCCGGGCCCGAGCTGCTCGAGGAGGTGATCGAGATCGCGACCAGCGAGTGCGACCGCTTCTATCCGGCGTTCGGCTTCGTCGGGCGCGGGCTCAAGGGTGCGGAGGAGGCGATCCGCGCGGCGATGCTCGAGACCGAGGGCGAAGCCTGAGCATGAGCATCCCGGGCCCGATCCGGCTCGTGGGCGGCGGCAAGATGGGAGCGGCGCTGGCCCGCGGCTGGCTCGCGGCCGGGCTCGCGGCCTCCGAGCTCGAGATCGTCGAACCCGATCCGGAGCGGCGGGCGATCCTGGCCGAGCTCGGGCCGGTTCGGCTCTTGGAAGCGGCCGAGGCGTGCGCGAAGGACGTGGTGCCGCGTGCGCTCGTGCTCGCGGTCAAGCCGCAGAGCATGGCCGCGGTGCTGCCGCTCTGGCGGGACCGGATCGGTGCCGACACGCTCGTGCTCTCGATCGCCGCCGGGATCGCGCTCGCGACGCTCGAGGCGGCGTTCGCACCGGGCACCGCGATCGTCCGCGCCATGCCGAACACGCCGGCCGCGATCGGCCGCGGGGCGAGCGTGCTGATCGCCAACCGCGCCGCCGATGCCAGAGCGCGCGGCCTGGCCGAAGCACTGCTCGCGGCGGTGGGCGAGGTCCACTGGATCGAGGACGAGGAGCTCATGCACCTCGTCACCGCCCTTTCGGGCAGCGGTCCCGCTTACGTGTTCTACCTGGTCGAGGCCCTGGCCGAGGCGGCGAGCGAGCTCGGCCTGCCGGCCCCGCTCGCAGAGCGGCTGGCGCGTGCGACGGTCGCGGGTGCGGGCGAACTCCTGCGGCAGAGCCCGGCCGAGCCGGCACGGCTGCGGGCCGAGGTGACGAGC
>JANWZN010000217.1 GCA_025054575.1 Geminicoccaceae bacterium
GAGGCGATCCGGCTCCTGCCGCGGATCCCGCGCGCGGTCGTGGGCGTGCTCGAAGGCGCCGGCGACGCCCTCCGGGTTCGCCCGCTCGACCGCAACGCCCGCGGCGTCGAGTATCGGCTGGCACCCGCGGCCCTCGGCCTCGCCCGGCCGGGCGAGCTGGTCCGCGCCGCCCTTTCGGCCGACCGCCCGCTCGCCCGACCGGTGGTGAGCGCGCTCGAGCGGATCGGACGGCTCGACGAGCCGGCTGCGATCAGCACGGCCCTCGCGCTCCAGGCCGGGCTGCCGCTCGACTTTTCCGCAGCCGCGCTCGCCAAGGCGGCCGCGGCCAAGCGGCCCACCCGCCGCGGCCGGGTGGACTTGCGCGATCTGCCGCTCGTCACGATCGACGGCGAGGACGCGCGCGACTTCGACGATGCGGTCTGGGCCGCCCCCGACGAGGATCCGGCCAATTCGGGCGGCCATCGCATCACGGTGGCGATCGCCGATGTCGCGCATTACGTGCGGCCCGGCGATCCGCTCGATCGCGCCGCCCGCGAGCGCGGCAACTCGGTCTATTTCCCCGACCGTGCCGTGCCGATGCTGCCCGAAGCGCTCTCCAACGATCTCTGCTCGCTGCGGCCCGGCGAGGACCGCGCCTGCCTCGCCGCGCATCTGCGCATCGACGCCAAGGGCCGGCTCGTCGACTGGCGGTTCGAGCGGGCGCTCGTGCGCTCGCGGGCAAGGCTCACCTATCGCCGCGTCCAAGCGGCGGCCGATGGCGCCCCCGACGCCGAGATCGCGCCACTCGTCGAGCCCGTGATCCGCCCGCTCTGGGCCGCCTACGAGGTCCTGGCCGAAGCCCGCCGGCTGCGCGGCACGATCGATCTCGACCTGCCCGAGCGGCGGATCCTGTTCGACGAACAGGGCCGCATCGCCGGGGTCGAGCGGCGCGAGCGGCTCGCCGCCCACCGGCTGATCGAAGAGTTCATGATCCTCGCCAACGTCGCGGCCGCCACGGTGCTCGAGGAGGCGGTCCAGCCCTGCCTCTTCCGCGTCCACGACAAGCCCGATCCGTTGAAGCTCGAAACCCTCGCCGATTACCTCGAGCGGATCGGCGTGCCCTGGAGCCGCGGGCCCAAGTCACCGGCCGATTTCGACCGGCTGCTTTCCCGCCTCGCCGACCACGCCTTGCGCGAGCAAGTGGCCCAGCTCGTCCTGCGCTGTCAGGCGCAGGCGGTCTACAGCCCCCGCAACATCGGCCATTTCGGGCTGCATCTGCGCCGCTACGCGCACTTCACCTCGCCCATCCGCCGCTATGCCGACCTCATCGTCCACCGCGCGCTGATCCGAGTGCTGGGCCTCGGCGCGGGCGGCCTGCCCGAGACCGGGATCGAGGAGCTCGAGGAGCTCGGCCGCCATCTCTCCGCGACCGAGCGGCGGGCGATGGAGTGCGAGCGCGGCGCCCTCGAGCGCATGATCGCGCTCTTCATGGCCGAGCGGGTCGGTGCGCGCTTCGCCGGCCGGATCACGGGCGTGCAGTTCTTCGGCCTCTTCGTCGCCCTCGACGAGACCGGGGCCGAGGGGCTGTTGCCGCTCTCCGAGCTCGACGACGACGTCTACGAGCACGATCCGCGCCACCACCTCCTGGTCGGCCGGCGCACGGGCGAGGTCTTCGGCATGGGCGATCGGGTCGAGGTGACCCTGCTCGAGGCCGATCCGGCCACGGGCTCGCTCCTGTTGCGGCTCGAGGAGCACAAGCGCGCCCCCGGTGCGGCCCTCCTGCCGCCGCCGCGCGGGCGCGCGCGCGGCCGTCCGGCGCCGGTCCGCCGCCGGCGCGTGCGGGCGTGATCGCCGGCATCCTGCCCGCGGGCCGCGCCGGTCGCGAGCTCGTGGCGATCGTCGCCACGGCCTCGCTCGCGAGTGTCACGATCTCGCTCGGCCTGCCGCTGCTCTCGATCGTGCTGCACGCCCACGGGGTCGATTCCTTCACCATCGGCCTCAACACCACGGCAGGTGCTCTGGGGAGCCTCGCCGCCGCGCCGGCGGCCGAGCCGATCGCGAGGCGGCTCGGCGCGATCGCGACGATGCAGCTCGCGCTTCTGCTGGCGGCGGCGGCGCTCCTGTTCTTCCCGCTCGCGGTCGATCTCTGGCTCTGGGCGCTCTGGCGGATCCTCTTGGGCGCCGCGGGTGCCGTGCTCTTCATCGTGAGCGAGGCCTCGATCAACGCCATGGCGCCACCCGAGCGGCGCGGCCGGATCCTCGCTCTCTACGCCACCTCCTTCAGCCTCGGCTACGCCGCCGGGCCGCTCCTTCTGGCGCTCACCGGCAGCGAAGGCTTTTTGCCCTTCCTCGTGGCCTCCGGCTTCCTGCTCGCCGCCGCCCTGCCGCTGCGGCTCGCGGCCGGGGTCGACCGGCTCCTGGCTGGCCACGCCCGCGCGGGCGAGGGTCCGGGGCCTCTGGCACTCTTGCGCCGCGCCGCCCTGCCCTTTTCGGGCGTGCTCGTCTATGCCGTGCTCGAGACCAGCTTCTTCGCGCTTCTCCCGGTCTATCTTTTGGCCATCGGCCAGCCCGAGAGCCTCGCGGCGCTCCTCCTCTCGGTCTGGATCGCCGGCAACATCCTGCTGCAACTGCCGATCGGCTGGCTCGTCGACCGCATCGGTGCCGGGCGCACGCTCGCGCTCTGCGCTGCGGTCTCGGTGGCGAGCCTTCTCCTGCTCGATCCGGCCGTGCGCCTGGGCTGGCCCGCCTGGCCGCTTCTCCTCCTGGGTGGCGGGGCCATGGGGGCGTTCTACACCGTGAGCCTCGTCATCCTCGGCCAGCGCTTTTCCGCGGGCGAGCTCGTCCGCGCCAATGCCGCCTTCGTCGTGGCCTTCCAGATCGGCCTCTTGGTGGGCCCGGTCACGGTCGGCGGGGTGATGCCCAGCGCCGGGGCGGAGGCCTTCGCCTTGCCGCTCGCCGCCGCCTGCGCGCTCCTGCTGGCGGGCCTGGCGCGCCGTCGCGGGCGAGGCGCGGCGGAGCGAGCGCGGCCGGCTTGACAGCCGAGGCCCCGCACCTAGAGTGCGCGGCCGGCTCAGCGTCGAGGACGTCCCACCATGGCCAAGGCTGCCACCACGCTCATCAAGCTCGTGAGCTCGGCCGGGACCGGGTACTTCTACACCACCAAGAAGAACTCCCGGAAGACCACCGAAAAGCTCACGCTGCGCAAGTACGACCCCAAGGTCCGCAAGCACGTCGAGTTCAAGGAAGCCAAGATCAAATAACCGATCGCGCCGCGCGCCGATCGGTGCGAACGGGCCCGCCCGGTGCGGGCCCGTTCGCGTTCGTGGGCTTTCCCATTGCCGAAAAGGCGAGCTTCTCTTAACTATCTCGCGCTAGGGTAGTTGAGCGGCCCGGCCTCGCGCCCGGCCGCAGGCGCGGGAGGGCTCGAGGGTGGCGTACGCAAGAGCGATCGGCCGGGTGGTCGCCGGGGCCGCCACGGGCGCCCTCGCGGCCGCGCTGCTCACGAAGGGCGGTGCCGCGGCGGGCCCGATCCGCGAGCTCGCCCGCGAGGCGGCGCCGCTCGTCCTCAAGGACGGGCGGATCGCGCACGTGACGATCTGGGCGGTGCCGTTCCGGCCCGGCACGAGCGAGCTCGAGCCCGAGGTCCGCACCGCCCTGGCCGGGACGATCGAGACGATCGCCACCGATTGTTTCTTGACCGCGCAGGCGATCGGCCATGTCGAGCCGGAGGCCGCGCGCACGGGCGAGACCCTGGCCGCCCATCGCATGGCCCGGGCGCGGGCCGATCGGGTGCAGCAGGCGATGGTCGAGCGCGGCCTCCAGGCCTCGGCGATCGCCTCGGTCTGGGACTGGCAGTTCGTGGTCAAGGAGCCGCGGGTCACGGTCTGGGTCTTCCGCCTGCACGAGGGCGACGATTGCGAGGGCAAGCGGCTCGACCCCCAGACCGCCTCGGCCCGCAGCGCTGCCGCACCGGCCGGCCGCGAGGCGCCCGCCCGGCCGGCGCCGCCGGCAGCCGAGCGCGAGGTTGCGACCGCTCCC
>JANWZN010000218.1 GCA_025054575.1 Geminicoccaceae bacterium
AGCTCACCGGCCGCCCGGCGCTGGCTGCCGGCCGAGGCGAGAGCGCGGACGGCTGGGACGCGCCCGCCGCCGTCGCGGCCGCCGACCGCCGGTTGCGGGTCGAGCGACCGGGCGGTCGCTCGTTCGAGGAACCGGCGAGCGCCCTCGAGGCGCGGCTGTCGCGGCCGCCGAGCCTGGCCGAGCATCTGCGCGCCCAGCTCGCCCGCCAGCGACTGCCGGCTCGGGTCCACGAGGTCGCCCGCCAGCTCTGCGATTGGCTGGGCGAAGACGGCTATCTGCGCGAAGACGATCGCGAACTCGCAGCGGCACTGGGTGCCAGCGAAGCCGAGGTGGCAGCAGCGCGCGCGGCCCTGTTGCGCTGCGAGCCGATCGGCTGCGGTGCGCGCGACCTGCGCGGGTGCCTGGCCGCACAGCTCGCCGATCGCGACCGGCTCGACCCGGCGATGGCCGCCCTGCTCGACCATCTGCCGCTGGTGGCCCGCGCCGACTTCGCGGCGCTGCAACGCGTGTGCCGGCTGGAGCTCGACGAGATCAAGGAGATGATCGCCGAGATCAAGGCGCTCGATCCGCGCCCGGGTCTCTCCTACGCACCCTCCGAGCCGGTCGAGGTCGTGCCCGACGTGATCGTCCGGCGCGCGGGTCCGCGGGCGTGGCGGATCGAGCTCAACCGCTCGACGCTGCCTCGGCTGCTCGTCGACCGCAGCTACTACGCCGAGGTCAGCCGCCGGTGCACCGAGCGCCACGAACGCGAGTTCTTGTCCGAGCGGTACCAAGCGGCGAGCTGGCTCGTGAAGGCGCTCGATCAGCGGGCGCGCACCGTCTTGCGCGTCACCCGTGCCATCTTCGCTCGCCAACTGGGCTTCCTCGAGCGCGGTCCGGCCGGCCTCAAGCCCCTCGTCCTGCGCGACATCGCCGAGGCGACCGGGCTGCACGAGAGCACGATCAGCCGGGCGACCGCCGACAAGTACGTGGCGACACCGCTCGGCACGCTACCGCTGCGCTACTTCTTCACCACGGCGATCGCCGCGACCACCGACGGGGAGAGCCACAGCGCCGAGGCGATCCGCCAAGAGATCCGCCGCATGATCGAGAACGAGACCGAGGATTCCGTTCTCTCCGACGACCAGATCGTGGCGGCCCTGCGCGCCAAGGGCGTGGTGATCGCCCGCCGGACCGTGGCCAAATATCGCGAGGCCCTCGGCATCGCCTCCTCGGTCCACCGGCGCCGGGCCAAGGCGCTGGCGTCGTGAGCGCGTCCTGCCACCCGGCGGCGATCCGATGCGGCCGGCGCACGGGCGCGCAGAGACCGCGATGATCGATCTCGGCCAGGTGCTGACCCCCGATCGCGTGCTCCTCGGCCTCAAGGCCACGAGCAAGCGGCAGGTGCTGCAGAGCCTGGCCCAGACGGCGGCCCGGGTCACCGGGGTGGACGCGACGGTCATCCTCGAAGCGCTGATGCAGCGCGAGCGACTCGGCACGACCGGCCTCGGCGGCGGCATCGCGATCCCGCACGCGCGAATCCGCGACCTCGGAAGCTTCACGGGCTTCTTCGCCCGTCTCGCCAAGCCGGTCGACTTCGAGGCGGTGGACGGAGCACCGGTCGATCTCGTCTTCCTCCTCTTGGCCCCGGAAGGTGCCGGGGCCGACCATCTCAAGGTGCTGGCACGCGTCGCCCGGTTGTTGCGCGACGAGGATCTCTGCGCCGAGCTGCGCGCGAGCGAGGATCGTGCGCGCGTGCACGCGCTTCTCTGCGGCCGCGGGGAGCCCGCGCGGTGAGCGCGAGCGGCCTGCAGAGCGAGCGCATCACGCTGCAGGCGGTCTGCCTCGGCTGGCTCGGCCGCGGCCTCCTGCTCCGCGGCCCGCCCGGCACCGGCAAGTCCGATCTGGCGCTGCGGCTCCTCGAGGCGGGTGCCGATCTCGTGGCCGACGACCTCGTCGCCCTCGAGCGCCGAGACGAACGGCTGATCGCCCGACCGGTCGCCTATCCGGGCCTGGTCGAGGCGCGCGGGCAGGGGCTTTTCCGGCTGGCGAGCCTGCCGAACCGGGCGCTCGACCTGCTGGTCGACTGCCGCGCGCGCACCGCCACGCGCCTACCGGCGCCGCGCCGCGAGACCATCTTGGGCGTCGCCCTGCCGGTGCTGGCCCTCGCCTGCCGCGACGCCTCGGCGCCGGCCCGTCTGCGCCTCGCGCTCTTGGCCGAGCCGTTCGGCGGAGCCCTAGAGGGTTCGCGGTGAGCCGGATCGTGATCGTGACCGGCATGTCGGGGGCGGGTCGCAGCTCGTGCCTCAAGATCCTCGAGGACACGGGCTACGAAGCGGTCGACAATCTGCCCTTCCAGCTCCTGGCCCGCTTGCTCGAGCCCGGCGAGCCGCCCGAGCGGCCGCTCGCCGTCGGGATCGACAGCCGCACGCGTGGTCTCGTGCCCGAAGAGCTCGTGCGTCGGGTCGAACAGGTGCGGGCGGCCGGCCGGGTGCCCATTCGCCTCGTCTTCTTCGAGTGCGACGACGACGTCTTGCAGCGGCGCTACACCGAAAGCCGCCGCCGCCACCCGCTGGCCCAGGATCGGCCGGTCACCGACGGGATCGCCCGCGAGCGCATCGTCATGGCGCCCATCAAGGCCGCGGCCGATCTCGTGATCGACACGAGCACGACCACGCTCGCCGAGTTGCGGCGGCGGATCGTGGCCGAGCTCGGCCCCGAGGCCCAGGGCCGGCTGACCTTGACGCTGGTCTCCTTCTCCTTCCGCAACGGGTTGCCGCGCGAGGCGGACATCGTCTTCGATGCTCGTTTCTTGGCCAACCCGCACTATGTCGAGGCGCTGCGACCGCTCACCGGGCTCGACCCGGCGGTTCGCCGCCACGTCGAGCAGGACCCGGCCTGGGGCCAGACGCTCGACCAGCTGGAGACGCTGCTCATGCCCCTGCTCCCGCGCTATCGGGCCGAAGGCAAGAGCTATTTGACGATCGCCGTGGGCTGCACCGGCGGTCGACATCGCTCGGTGGCGATGGTCCGCGCGCTCGCCGAACGGCTGCGTCGGGCGGGTTGGGATCCGCTCGAGGTTCACCGGGAGCTGTCGGCACCGGAGGGCGGCGGCCGATGATCGGCATCGTGCTCGTCACCCACGGCCGTCTCGCGGCCGAATTCCTGGCTGCGGTCGAGCACGTCGTCGGGCCGCAGCCGCAAGCGCGCGCGATCTGCATCGGCGTCGACGACGACATCGAGCGACGCCGCGCCGAGATCGTCGAGGCGGTCCGCGCCGTCGACACCGGCGAGGGTGTGGTCATTCTCACCGACATGTTCGGCGGCACGCCCTCCAATCTCGCGATCTCGGTGATGGACCGGCCGGGCGTCGAGGTGATCGCCGGGGTCAACCTGCCGATGCTCATCAAGCTCGCCTCGCTGCGCGCCACGGCACCGCTCGCCACCGCGGTCGCCGCGGCGCAGGAGGCCGGCCGCAAATACATCAACGTCGCGAGCCAGCTGCTCGTCGTCGAGCGGACTTGAGATCGCGGTGAGCGAGCCGTTCGAGCGCGAGGTCACGATCGTCAACCGGCTGGGCCTGCACGCCCGGGCCGCGGCCCGCTTCGTCAAGCTGGCCGAGCAATTCGATGCGGTCGTGACGGTCGCCAAGGACGAGCACGTGGTCGCCGGCACCTCGATCCTCGGCCTCATGATGCTCACGGCCGCGACCGGCTCGGTGCTGCGGCTGAGCGCCTCGGGCCCGCAAGCGCGAGCCGCGCTCGACGCCCTCTTCGACCTCGTCGCGCGCGGCTTCGACGAGGAGTGAGCCGGTGCTCGAGGGGCCGCGGCGCCGTCGCTTGCTGCCTCGCGGCCGGCTGTGGTTAAAGCCGGCGGCGCCGGTGCGCGTGCCCGCCGCCCGGGGCGGCCGCGAGCCACTCCTGCCCAGAGAGAGAGCATGACCCACGCTCAGGACTTCCACGTGGCCGACCTCGCGCTCGCCGAATGGGGGCGCAAGGAGATCGCGATCGCCGAGACC
>JANWZN010000219.1 GCA_025054575.1 Geminicoccaceae bacterium
GCTCGTCGACCGCTGCGTGGCGGCGGCGCGCACGCCCGAGCTGCAGCAGCGGCTGCTCTTGTTGCGCGCGGCGATCGCCACGCACGGGCTCGCCTCGGCCCGCACGCATCTGCGGATCAACGCGCTGCAGGTCCACAACGCGGTCCGCAAGCTCGTGGGCCTCGACCATCCTCCGGACGACCCGACCCACCGGCTCTCCTATCTCGCGGCGATCGCGCGGCTGATCGAGACGGTCGAGCCCGTCCAGATCAATTTCGGCTCGCTCGTGCAAGAGAAGGCCACGGCACGGCGCGCCTTCATGATCGCGGCCCAGCTCGCCAAATATCTCGATGCGGCCGAGCCGATCCGCTTTTTGATCGCCGAGTGCGAAACACCCTTCACGCTCCTGGCGGCGCTCTATCTGGCCGAGCTCTTCGGCGTCGCCGACCGGCTCGACATCACGCCGCTGTTCGAGACGAAAAAGGCGCTCGAGCGCGGTGTCGCGATCCTCGACGAAGTCCTCTCGGTGCCGGCCTGGCGGGCGCATCTCGAGCGACGCGGCCGGATCTGCATCCAGACGGGCTTCTCCGATGCCGGGCGCTATCTCGGCCAGACCGCCGCTGCCGTGGCGATCGAGCGGCTGCGGCTCGGCCTCGTCGAGGTGCTGGCCCGACACGGGCTCGGCCGGCTCGAGGTCGTGATCTTCGACACCCACGGCGAGAGCATCGGCCGCGGCGCCCATCCCGAGAGCCTGGCCGAGCGGTTCGCGTACCTCGACACGCCGGAGAGCCGCCGGCGGTTCGCCGCAGCCGGCCTCGCGGTGGTCCAGGAGACGAGCTGGCAAGGCGGCGACGGCTATCTCTTGCTGCAGAGCGAGACGAGTGCCTTGGCGGTGGTTACGCGCGTGCTCGAGCAGGTGCTGCGCAGTCCGGAGCCGGGGCCCGACCCGTTCTACAGCGAGACGGCCTATGTCGACGAGTTCTTCGCCGCGGTGCGCCTGTTCAACGAGCGGGTGATCGACGATCCGGCCTATTCGGCACTACTGGGCTTTTACGGCACCAATCTTCTCTATCCCTCCGGCTCGCGACCGGTCCGTCGCCAGTTCGACGCCGGCATCCGCCCCAAGCTCATGGATCACCCCTCGCAGATCCGGGCGATCCCGCACAACGCCATCCTCCAGCAGCTGGGCGTGCTCGCCAACACGATCGGCGGTGTCGGCCAGGCGATCGCCAAGGATCCCGACCGGTTCCACCGGCTCTATCGCGACAGCCGTCGGTTCCGCTCGCTCGTGCGCATGGTCGAGCACGCTTTCATGTTCACCGACCTCGACGTGACCCGCGCGCTCGCGCAGCGCTTCGACCCGGCCTTCTGGCTCGCGCGGGCGCGCGCCGAGCGCGATCCGGCGGTGATCGAGGAGCTGCTCGCGGTGGCCGGACACATGGAGCGGATCGGCCTGTTCGACCGGCTCGCCGCGATCCTGCGGGTGCTCGAGCGCGATCATCTGGCGCTCGCCGCGGCCTTGCGCGAGCACCGCCGCAAGACGCGCGAGGTGGGGGCTCGGCCGATCGCGGTCGACCCCGGCACGCGCGACAATCTCCACATGCTCCACGCCCTGCGGCTCGCCCTGATCGAGCGCATCGCGCGCACCGCCGTGCACGTGCCGGACTTCTCCGATCGCCACGAGGTCACCCACGACGCGCTCGTGGAAGCGCTGCTGCGGCTCGAGGTCGAGCCGGCGCTGCAGCTTCTGGGCCAGATCTTTCCGGTGCTCGAGCACGAGCGCGAAGCCCTCGATTGGGGCGAGCCCAGCACCTATGCCGGCGATCGCGAGCAATCCTACGCCCAGGAGCACGCGCTCATCTTCCGGCCGATGGCCGCCGACTACGATCTCGTCCGGCGCATCGGCAGCGCCATCGTCCACCACGTGGGAGCGTTCGGCTGAGCGGTGGACGGGCCCGCGCGCAGGGCTTTTGACAAGCCGCGCAACGCCCGGCAGGAAGCGGCGCAGCCGCTGCAACAGGGGAGGCCGGACGTTGGCGAGCGGTCCGCTTCGCGAACTCGAGCGCACCAACCTCGATCTGGAGCGCCTGAAGGCGCAGTTCCGGGCGATGGTGGCGATCCGCGCCTTCGAGGAGCTGGCGCTGCGCGCGGCCGCAGAAGGCCTCGTCAAGGGTGCGATCCACCCCTCGATCGGGCAAGAGGCGGTCGCCGTCGGCGTCTGCCTCGAGCTGCGGCCTGCGGACTATCTCTTGTCGACCCATCGCGGCCACGGCCACACGCTCGCCAAAGGTGCCGATCCGTTCGCGATGATGGCCGAGCTCATGGGCCGCGCGGGCGGCACCTCGAACGGCAAGGGCGGCTCCATGCACATCGCCGACTTCAAGGTCGGCATGCTCGGTGCCAACGGGGTGGTGGCGGCCAATATCGGCATCGCCGCCGGTGCCGCCCACGCGATCCGGCTCTTGGGCGAGGATCGCATCGTCTGCTGCATCTTCGGCGACGGGGCGATCAACCGCGGTCCGTTCCTCGAAGGCCTCAACTGGGCCGCGGTCTACCGTCTGCCGGTCCTGTTCGTCTGCGAGGACAACGGCTTCGCCGCAACGACCCGGACCCGGGCGCTCACCGCCGGCCCCGGGCCGCTCGCACGCGCCCGCGCGCTGGGCGTCGACGGGCAGGCGGTCGACGGCAACGACGTGCTCGCGGTTTCGGAAGCGACCCGGGCGCTCTCGGCCGAGGTCCGCACGGGCGGCGGACCGCGCTTTCTGCACGCCAAAACCTATCGCCTCTCCGGCCACACCCACGCCGACCCCGCGGCCTACCGACCGGCCGCCGAGGTCGAGGAGCACCGCCGGCGCTGCCCGATCGCCCGCGCCCGCGAGCTGTTGGCCGGCGCCGGCCTCGACCCGGCCGCGATCGAGGCGCTCGAGCGGGCGGCGCGGGCGCCGATCGAACGGGCCTACGAGGCGGCCAGGGCGGCACCTTGGCCCGAGCCGGCGCTGGCCTGGAGCGACGTTCAGGACACGGGCGCCGAGCGACCGGCCGCGGCGCCGGCGGAGGTGCCGGCATGAGCCGGATGACCTACCTCGAGGCGAGCCGGCTCGCGCTCGCCGAAGAGATGCGGCGCGACCCGCGCGTCTGGGCGCTGGGCGAGGATCTCGGCCGGGGTGGCGTGTTCGGCCAGTACCGGGGGCTGCAAGAAGAGTTCGGGCCCGAGCGGATCGTCGACACGCCGATCAGCGAGGCCGCGATCATGGCCGCCGCGGTCGGGGCGGCGATGGCCGGCACGCGGCCCGTGGTCGAGATGCGCTTTTCCGATTTCGCGCTCTGCGCCATCGACGAGCTCGTCAACCAGGCCGCCAAGGCCCGCTACATGTTCGGCGGCCAGGCCAAGGTGCCGCTCGTGGTGCGCGAGCCGATCGGCATGTGGCGCAGCTCGGCGGCCCAGCACAGCCAGAGCCTCGAGGCCTGGTACGTGCACGTTCCGGGCCTGGTCGTGCTGGCACCCGCGACCCCCGCCGACAACCGCGCGCTGTTGAAGGCGGCGATCCGCTGCGAGGACCCGGTCGTCTATCTCGAGCACAAGAATCTGTGGCCGCTCGAGGGCGAGGTGCCGCAGGCCGAGGAAGTCGCCGAGATCGGCCGGGCGCGGCGGCTGCGCTTCGGCGAGGATCTCACGATCGTCTCCTGGTCGGCCACCGTGCATGCCGCGGCCGACGCCGCCGAAACCCTCGCCGAGGCGGGGATCTCGGTCGATCTCTTGGACTTGCGCTCGCTCTGGCCGTGGGATCGCGAGGCGGTGCTCGAATCGGCCGCCCGCACCGGTCGTCTGCTCGTGGCGCACGAAGCGGTCAGGGTCGCAGGCTTCGGCGCCGAGATCGCGGCGACCGCGGCCGAAGAGCTGGGCGTGCCGGTCGCCCGGCTCGGCGCGCCCAG
>JANWZN010000021.1 GCA_025054575.1 Geminicoccaceae bacterium
CAGCGCGAAGCGCTCGACCTCCTCCACGGTGTTGTAGAGCGCGAGCGAGGCGCGGCAGCTCGCGGCCACGCCGAAGCGGCGATGCAGCGGGTGAGCGCAGTGATGTCCGCTGCGCACGGCCACCCCCTCGAGATCGAGGAAGGTCGCGAGATCCTGGGCGTGGATCCCCTCGACGACGAAACTCGCGATCGCTAGCTTTCCGGGCGCCTCGCCGAGGAGGCGCAGGCCGGGAACCTCGCGCAGCCGATGCTCCAGCGCCGCGCCGAGCTCGCGCTCGCTTCCTGAGCGGGAGGTGAAGGATGAACGAGATGCGCGAATCCGCGGCCGACTTCCTCCGCGCCTACGAAGCGAACCGCGAACGCCTGCGGGCCGCCGGCCTCGACGATCTCGAGCTCGGTCGCGATTCCTGCGGCGTGGGCTGCGTCGTCGCGATCGACGGCAAGCCGCGTCGGGAAGTGGTCGAGAAGGCGATCCAGGCCTTGAAGGCGGTCTGGCACCGCGGTGCGGTCGACGCCGACGGCAAGACCGGCGACGGTGCCGGGATCCACCTCCAGATCCCGCACGATTTCTTCCGCGAGCAGGTCAAGGCGCGGCTGCCCGAGAACGGCCGCCTCGCCGTCGGCATGGTCTTCTTGCCGCGCAACAACTTCGCGCAGGCCGAGCTCTGTCGCACGCTCGTCGAGAGCGAGCTCTTGCGCTTCGGCTACAGCGTGCTCGGTTGGCGGCAGGTGCCGGTCGACACCTCCGTGATCGGCGAGAAGGCGCAAGCCACCCAGCCCGACATCGAGCAGATCGTCGTCGGCAACCCGCGCGGGGTGTCCGACGACGAGTTCGAGCGCGATCTCTACATCATCCGCCGGCGCGTGGAAAAGCAAGCGCTCGCCGAGAACGTCACCGACTTCTACGTCTGCTCGCTGTCCTGCCGCTCGATCATCTACAAAGGGCTGTTCCTGGCCGAGCAGCTCGACAATTTCTATCCCGATCTCGGCGACCCGAGGTTCGTTTCGAACTTCGCGATCTTCCACCAGCGCTATTCGACCAACACCTGGCCGGCCTGGCGGCTCGCCCAGCCCTTCCGCGTGCTCGCCCACAATGGCGAGATCAACACCCTGCGCGGCAATATCAACTGGATGAAGAGCCACGAGACGCGGCTCTGGTCGCCGGTGTTCGGCGAGTACAACGAGGACGTCAAGCCGATCGTCCAGCCGGGCGGTTCCGACAGTGCCGCCCTCGACAACGTGGTCGAGGTCCTGGTCCGCGCCGGGCGACTGCTGCCGCTCGTCAAGACGCTGCTGGTTCCGCCGGCCTGGTCGAACCGGATCGCGATGCCGAAGGAGCACCGCGATCTGTTCAACTACTGCAACTGCGTGATGGAACCCTGGGACGGGCCGGCGGCCCTCGTCGGCTCCGACAGCCGCTGGGTGATCGCCGGCATGGACCGCAACGGGCTGCGGCCGATGCGCTTCGCCCGCACCCGCGACGGGCTTTTGGTCGTCGGCTCCGAGACCGGCATGGTGCCGCTCGACGAGCAGACCATCGTCGAAAAGGGGCGGGTCGGCCCGGGCGAGATGATCGGCGTCGACCTGATCGCCGGCCGCTTCTACCACGACAGCGAACTCAAGGACTTCCTGGCCGGGCTCAAGCCCTATTCGAAATGGGTCGAAGACATCACCCGGCTCGAGCGCATCGTGGCCGAACGGCCCAAGCGCTACACCACCTTCGAGCGCAGCGAGCTGCGCCGCCGGCAGGCCCTCTTCGATCTCTCGATCGAGGACATGGAGCTCGTGCTTTCGCCCATGGTGCTCGACGCCAAGGAGGCGGTCGGCTCGATGGGCGACGACACGCCGCTCGCCGTGCTGTCCACGCGCTATCGTGGCCTGCACCACTTCTTCCGCCAGCAGTTCAGCCAGGTCACCAACCCGCCGATCGATCCGCTGCGCGAATGGCGGGTGATGAGCCTCAAGACCCGCTTCGGCAACCTCGGCAACATCGCCGACGAGGACCCGAGCCAGACCAGGATCCTCGAGCTCGAGAGCCCGGTTCTGCTGACTGCCGAGTACGACGCGCTCGTGGCCTATTTCGGCGATGATCTGCGGGTCGTCGACTGCACCTTCGCGGCCGAGGGCGAGAGCCTCAAGGACGCGCTCGAGCGCATCCGCCGCGAGGCCGAGGAGGCGGTCCGCGAGGGCGCTCGCGACATCGTCTTGACCGACGAGCGGGTGAGCCGCGACCGGGCACCCATCCCGATGATCCTGGCCGCCGGCGCGGTCCACAGCCACCTCATCCGCCAGGGGCTGCGCTCGTTCAGCTCGATCACCGTCCGCTCCGGCGAGTGCCTCGACGTGCACTATCTGGCGGTGCTGATCGGCGTCGGCACCACCGCGGTCAATCCCTACCTCGCCGAGGCGGCGATCGCCGACCGCCACGCCCGCGGCCTGTTCCCCGGTTTCACGCTCGACGAGTGCCTCGCCCGCTACAAGGAGGCCCTCAATCAGGGCCTCCTCAAAATCATGTCGAAGATGGGCATCTCGATCGTCTCGAGCTATCGCGGGGGTTGCAATTTCGAAGCGGTGGGCCTCTCGCGCTCGCTCTGCCGCGAATATTTTCCCGGCCTGCTCACCCGGATCTCCGGCATCGGCCTCACCGGCATCACCAACAAGGTCCTGGCGATGCATCGCCGGGCGATGGGCGAGGCCCTTCCGCCGCTGTCGATCGGCGGCTTCTACCGCTACCGCCGCGGCGGCGAGGCGCACGCCCTCGAGGGCCGCCTCGTCCACCAGCTCCAGCACGCGGTCGCGACCGATTCGTATCAGGCATACAAGAAATACGCCGAGATGATCTACGCCCAGCAGCCGATCGCGATCCGCGATCTGCTCGACTTCAACCGCAAGCTGCCGCCGGTGCCGCTCGAGGAAGTCGAGAGCATCACCGAGATCCGCAAGCGCTTCGTCACCCCCGGCATGTCCTTGGGCGCACTCTCGCCCGAAGCGCACGAGTGCTTGACGATCGCGATGAACCGGATCGGCGCCAAATCCGATTCGGGCGAAGGCGGCGAGGGCCGCGAACGCTATCAGCCGCGCCCCAACGGCGACAATCCGAACTCGCCGATCAAGCAAGTGGCCTCCGGTCGGTTCGGTGTCACCGCCGAATATCTCAACGCCGCCAAGGAACTCGAGATCAAGATCGCGCAAGGTGCCAAGCCCGGCGAGGGCGGCCAGCTGCCGGGCTTCAAGGTCACGGTCGAGATCGCGCGGCTGCGGCACTCGACCCCGGGTGTGACCCTGATCAGCCCGCCGCCGCATCACGACATCTACTCGATCGAAGACCTCGCCCAGCTGATCTACGACCTCAAGCAGATCAACCCGGACGCCAAGGTCTGCGTCAAGCTCGTGTCCGAATCGGGCATCGGCACGATCGCCGCCGGCGTCGCCAAGGCCAAGGCCGATGTCATCTTGATCTCGGGCCATGTGGGCGGCACCGGCGCCTCGCCGCTCACCTCGATCAAGTACGCCGGCACGCCCTGGGAATTGGGCCTGTCCGAGGCCAACCAGCTGCTCACCTTGAACCGCCTGCGCCACCGCGTGGTGCTGCGTACCGACGGCGGCATCAAGACCGGCCGCGACGTCGTCATCGCCGCGCTGCTCGGGGCGGAGGAATACGGCATCGGCACGGCGGCACTCGTGGCGATGGGCTGCATCATGGTCCGCCAGTGCCACTCCAACACCTGCCCCGTGGGCGTGTGCACCCAGCGTCCGGATCTGCGCGCCAAGTTCGAAGGCACGCCCGAGAAGGTCGTCAACCTCATGAGCTTCATCGCCGAGGAGGTGCGCGAGATCCTGGCCTCGCTCGGCCTGCGCTCGCTCAAAGAGGCGGTCGGCCGCACCGATCTCTTGAAGCAGGTGAGCCGCGGCTCGGCCGATCTCGACGATCTCGACCTCAACCCGCTGCTCGTCCGCGTCGATGCGGGGCCGTATCCGCCCTATTGCGTGCTCGACGGGCGCAACGAGGTGCCCGACACGCTCGATGCGCAGATGGTCAAGGACGCCCGGCCGATGCTCGAGGACGGGGAGAAGATGCAGCTGCAGTACAACGTCCGCAACGTGCATCGCGCGGTCGGGACCCGGATGTCGGCGCACATCACCCGTCGCTACGGCATGGACCGGCTGCAGCCCGGACATCTCACCGTCCGGCTGCGGGGCTCGGCCGGCCAGTCGCTCGGCGCCTGGGCGGTCCGCGGCCTCAAGCTCGAAGTCTTCGGCGACGCCAACGACTATGTCGGCAAGGGCCTCTCGGGCGGCACGATCGTCGTCCGCCCGCTCGTCTCCTCGCCGCTCGTCGCGAGCGAGAACACGATCATCGGCAACACCTGCCTCTACGGCGCCACGGCCGGCCGGCTGTTCGCCGCCGGCCGGGCGGGCGAGCGCTTCGCGGTCCGCAACAGCGGTGCCGTCACGGTCGTCGAGGGCTGCGGCGACAACGGCTGCGAATACATGACCGGCGGCGTGGCCGTGATCCTGGGGGCGATCGGCGACAATTTCGCCGCCGGCATGAGCGGCGGGATGGCCTATGTCTGGGATCCGCATGATCTGCTGCCGCAGCGGATCAACGAGGACATGGTCATCTACCAGCGCCTCGAGGTCGATCATTACGTCATCGAGCTGCGCTCCTTGATCGAGGAGCACGTGCGCGAGACCGGCAGCGAGCTCGGCCGGCGCCTGTTGCACGAGTTCGAGGACGAGCTCGGCCGCTTCTGGCAGATCGTGCCCAAGGAGATCCTCGACAAGCTCGCCGTCCCGATCCGCCGCGAGGCCGCCCGGGCACGGATCGCCTGAGGACCACGGCTCAGCCCCGCGGCGGCGCCTCGCCCAGGGCCTTGCGGATCTGGGAAAGCCGCGGCGGCTCCTCGGCCACGAAGGGCAGGGGCCGGCTCTCGCGAATGGCCTCGAGGCCGAGCTTGGCCGCCAAGAGCGCGTTGCCGGCACCCTGCCCGGCACGCGCCGAGAGCGTCGCCAGGATCGACGCACCCGCATGCTCGAGCGTCGCCTGTGCCACGACATCGGCGAGCCCGGCCAAGGCCGCGTTGCGCAGACATTTGCGGAACAAGGCGAGGCTCGCGGCCGGGCCCGGCGCCATGCCGTAGAGCCGGGCGATCGCCTTCAACAGAAGCGTCGTGCGCCACAGCACGAAGAGCCCGTCGAGGAGCCCGACCGGGCTCAAGGTGGTCAACAGGCCGATGTCGCGCGCGCTCTCGAGCACGAGCCGATAGGCGCGGCGGTCGAGCGGTGCGAGCACGGTCCGCTCGAACAACAAGAGCCGCTCGCCGTCGGCCAGCGCGTCGCTCGCGAGTTCTCGGAACCGCGCCAAGGCCGGCGCGGCTCCGGCCGCGGGCGCGAGCTCGCGGCCCACGGCCTCGAGCAGCTTCGGCGCCTCCCCGTGCAGCTCGGAGCCGGACAAGCGTGCCGCCTCCTCGCGCAGCCGCGCCCGCCGCGCGAGCCGCCGCAGCTCGGCGAGCTCGCGGCCGAGCAGGACCGCCGTGCTGCTCGCCACGACCAGGAGGAGGAGCGCGAACGGCCAGCCGAGCCACGGGCTCTCGGCGACCAGCCCGCGGACGTAGACGATCGCCTGGAGAACGAGGATGCCGAGCAAGCCACCCGTGAGCAGGCGCCAAAGCCAAGGGCGCGGGCGGTCCGGGGGCTCGATCGCCGCCGGTTGCGCCGTGGGCTCGGGCAGGGCTGCCTCGGGCTCGGCCAGAAGAGGCGCCTTCTCGGGGTCGAGCTCGAAGGGGCGCGGCGGTCGACGCGGCTCGCTCATCGCAGCTTGTCGCCGATCAGGAACTCGAGCGCCTGGTCGAGCCGGATGTGCTGCCCCGGCACGCCCGGTTGCAGCCGGCGCGGGGCGAAGGCGCGGAAGCGGAAGCGGCCGCTCGTCCAGTCCTCGGGCTCGGGCAGCTCGGGCGGGATCTCGCCCGGGAACAGGACCGTCTCCCGCCCGTCCTCGGCGAGCCTGCCGCGCACGCAGGAGAGGATCTGACCGTCGTGCTCGGTGCGCACGACATCGGTCGAGCGCAGCGCGCTGATCGCCAGGAACTCCGGCACGAGCCCCTCGAACCGTGCCGCCCGGCCGGCCGGGGCGACCAGGATCTCGAGCAGCTGCTTCAAGGCGGCGTGCTGGCTCGGTGCCACGTGATCGGCCTTGCTCGCGGCGAACAGCACCCGGTCGATCCGCGGCGCGAACAGCCGGGCCAACAACCCGCTGCGGCCGTAGCGAAAGCTCGCGGCGAGCCGCTCGAGCGCGCGCTGCGTGTCGGCGAAATGCGCGGGACCCTGGTTGAGGGCGGTCAACAGGTCGACGAGCACGATCTGCCGGTCGAAGCCGCGGAAGTGATCCTCGTAGAACGGCCGGACCACCTCCTCGCGGTAGCGCTCGAACGCCTCGATCACCGCCGCGCGCAGACTGCCGGGCCGGGTCGGGGCGGGCGGCAGGGGCGCGAAGCGAAGGGCCGGGTGCCCCTCGAGCTCGCCCGGGTGGACGAAGCGCCCGGGCACCACATAGGCGAGCCCGAGCTCCTCCTGACAGGCGCGCAGATAGGCGCAATAGGCGGCCGCCAGCCGATCGATCGCGGCGGCCTCGGGCGGCCCCGCCTGGTCGAGGCCGCGGGCGAGCTCGAGCCACGGGCGCGCGAGCGCGGCGCGCGGCGCTCGCGCCGCCAGCGCCAACGCCTCCTCGGCGAACGACTCGAACGAGCCGCCCAGGATCGGCAGATCGAGCAGCCACTCGCCCGGATAATCGACGATCTCGAGCAAGAGCTCCTGGATCGGCTGGATCGCCCGCAGAAGCGGGTTGGTGGTGTAAAATCGCACCGCCAACAAGAGCCGCGACAGCCGCTCGGTCGGCTTCGGCCAAGAGGGCGGGTCGGCGCTCAGCGCGGCGTGGTAGCGCGCGAACGGAAACTCTTCGCCGTAGCCCAGAGGAACGAGGCGCGCCCCGAGAAAGCGGCCCTCGTGGACCGCGGCCAGAAACGGCAGACCGCGCCCGTCGAGGAGGTGGTGGACGAGCGCGGTCGTGAACACCGTCTTGCCGCTGCGACGCAGCCCGGTCACCGCCAGGCGGAGATGCCGGTCGAGCGCGCGATCGGCGAACTGGCCGAGATCGCTCCACAAGCCCTCGAGCCAGGAACGCTGCGAGCCCTCGGCCGCCGTTCGGGTGTCGGCCACCGCTCCTTAGCTGCCCGCAGCGCCGATGCCGAGCTCGCCCGCGAGCAGTGCGGCGGTGACGAGCAGCCCCGTGAGCCGGTTCATCCGGAAGCGCCGGATGCAATCCTTGGGATCGTCGAGATCGAGGCCTCGCAGCTGGCGGGCGAGGCTCCACGCCACGAGCGGCAAGAGCAGCCAGAAGCCCGGGCCCTTTCCGGCGACCGCGGCCGCCAGGGCGATCAGGACGAGTGCTGTGCCGTAGAAGCCCAAGAGCCAGGGCATCGTCCGCTCGCCGAAGAGAAGCGCGGTCGAGCGCACGCCCACCAAACGGTCGTCCTCCTTGTCCTGGTGCGCGTAGATCGTGTCGTAACCGAGCGTCCAGGCCACACCGGCCAGATAGAGCAGCAGCATGGCGAGATCGGCCCGGCCCGTGACGGCGACGTAGCCCACGAGCACGCCCCAGTTGAAGGTGAGACCGAGCACCGCCTGCGGCCACCACGTCACCCGCTTCATGAGCGGATAGACGAGCACGAGGGGCACGCTCGCGAAGCCGACGAGGATCGCGGGCAGCGGCAGCTGGACGAGGACCAGCAGTCCCACGAGACACTGCGCCGCCACGAACAGGAGGGCCTCCTTGACCCCGAGCCGGCCGGCCGCGAGCGGCCGGTTCGCGGTCCGCGCCACCTTGCGGTCGAACTCGCGGTCCAACAGATCGTTGATCGTGC
The DNA here is from genome assembly GCA_025054575.1 of Geminicoccaceae bacterium. GTDB lineage: Bacteria > Pseudomonadota > Alphaproteobacteria > Geminicoccales > Geminicoccaceae > JANXAZ01. Next base: position 7,919 of record JANWZN010000021.1, read on the forward strand.
AGCCGGCACCGCGCATCGCGACGGCACCGACCGCGAACAGACAAGCGAGCCAGAGGTCCGGCGAACCGGGTGCCAGGGCTTGACCCCACCAGCAGGGCAAGAGCAGGAGCCAGGTGCCGATCGGCCGGTCCCAACGCGCGAGCAGGCCGAGATCGCGCAGGCGGGGCGGCAGCCGACCGACCCACCCGAGCTGCTGATCGGCGAGGAGGAGTTCCCCCGTTTGGCTCGGCATGGACACTCTTCTAGCCGCCCCGCCCGGACGGGCAAGCCGCGGGAGGACAGCGCCCGCGCCCCGCGGTTCTTCGTCACCGGTGCGCTCGGGCCCGGGGCGCGGGTCGTGCTCGATCGGGCGCGCGCCCATCAGCTCGCGCACGTCCTGCGGCTGCGCCCGGGCAGTCCGGTCCGCCTCTTCAACGCCGAATGCGGCGAGTGGCTGGGCACGCTCGGGCGCCTCGATCGCAGCACGGCCGAGGTCGAGATCGCGACGCTGTTGCGTCCGCCGGGCGAGGAGCCCGGACCGCGCCTGGCGCTCGCACCGATCCGCCCGAACCGACTGGACTGGATCGTGGAAAAGGCGGTCGAGCTCGGCGCCGCCGCGATCGACATCGTGCCGACCCGGCGCAGCGTCGTTCGCTTGGAGCGCAGCGAGCGGCTCGGCCTGATCGCGATCGAGGCGGCCGAGCAGTGCGGGCGGTTGAGCGTGCCCCCGATCGTCCTCCACCGCGATCTCGCGGGCTGGCTCGCGACGCTCGGCCCGGACACGCCGCTCGTCCTGGCCGACGAGACCGGCGGCGAGCCCGTATGCTCGGTGCTGCGCGAGCTGCCGGGGGCGGCGCTCCTGGTCGGGCCGGAAGGCGGCTTCGCGCCGGAGGAACGCACCCTGCTCCTGGCCCGGCCCGGCACGCGTCGCACGAGCCTCGGGCCGCGCATTCTGCGCAGCGAGACGGCCGCGATGTTCCTTCTTGTCTGCGAGCGGGTCGCTCGAGCGGAGGCACCCTCGGGCCCACCGTGAGGGTGGCGTCGAATGGCTTCGCCGCGCCTTCGGGGCCGGGCTCGGCGCCCGCGGATTCGGAAAGCGTTCCGCCGGCTCGGCGTCGCGCCGCTCCGAGATCCGGCACGAGCCCTCGAGGCGATCAGGCCGAGGCGAGGAGGGGTTCGGTGGCGAACCGATCGGTGGCGCGCGTCGAGCCGCTCGTCGCGCTGGCTTCGAGCAAGCTCAGGACACGTTCGGGGGTGTCCGGAGCCCCGAGGAGAAATCCCTGCGCCTCGTCGCAGCCGACCGCGTCGAGCAGGCGCAGCTGCTCCGCCCGCTCGACCCCTTCGGCCACGATCGAGAGCTCGAGCGCGTGGCCGAGACGCACGATCGCGTCGACGATGGCGAGGCCCGCAGGGCCCTTGCCGAGCTCGCTCGTGAACCGACGGTCGATCTTGAGCTTATCGAGTGGAAAGCGCTGCAGATAGGCGAGAGCCGAATAACCGGTCCCGAAATCGTCGAGTGCGATCTTGATCCCGCGCCGCCGAAGACGCTCGAGTATTCCGACGGCCTGATCGAAATTGCGGATCAGGACATTTTCGGTGACCTCGAGCTCGAGAAGATCCGGGCGCAGTCCGGACTGATCGAGCGCGGCTTCGACCATGGCTTCGAGGCGGTCGACGATCGAAGGTGTCATCGAGAGATTGACGGCCACGGGGCAAGCCAGACCGCGCTCGCTCCAGAAGCGGGCCTGACGGCAGGCGGTGCGGAGGACCCACTCGGTGAGTGGACCCACAAGGCCGCTTTCTTCGGCCACCGCCACGACATCAGCGGTCGAGACCCTTCGAGGGGCTCGGCCCTCGGGCCAGCGCAACAACGCTTCGCAGGCCGTCACCCGCCGGTCGGCGAGCCGCAGGATCGGCTGGAAGCGAAGCGCGAGGCCCCCGTGCTGGAGCGCGCTCTCGAGCGCGTTCGCCAGGCGGTGGCGGATCGCCTGGGCCGCGGCCAGCTCGGCCGAAAAGGGCAAAACACTGCCCCGGGCGGTGGCCTTGGCGCGGTAGAGGGCGATATCGGCGTGGCGCAGCAGCTCCTCGGCGCTGCGCCCGTGCTCGGGGGCGAGTGCGATGCCGATGCTCGCGCCGACGCGGATGCGCCCGTCGGTGGTGACGACAGGTTGGGCCAGGCTGTCGGCTAGGCGTCCCGCGAGTCGCTGGGCTTCTGCCGGACCCTCCGGATCCGGTTGGAGGACCGCGAACTCGTCACCTCCTAGGCGCGCGACCGTCGCCTGCGATCCCGCCGCACCGGCGAGCCTTCCGGCCACCGCGACGAGGAGCCGGTCGCCGGCCGGATGGCCGAGGCTGTCGTTGATTTCTTTGAAGCCGTCGAGGTCGAGGAGGTGAAGGGCGAGCCGACGTCCGGGTCTCGCGAGGGTCGCCGCGAGAAGGCGCGTGAAGCGGCTCCGGTTGGCGAGGCCGGTAAGGGGGTCGTGCTCGGCCAGGTGACGCAGCTGCTCTTCGGCCTCGCGGCGCTCCGTGACGTCGAGGGCGATGTGCACGGTCCGGGCGAGCGAACCATCCTCGCGCAGCACGCGCCTGGCGGTCGCGAGCAGGTGACGCCGGCTGCCGTCCGGGCAGTCGAGATCGACTTCTTGGAAGCCTCGCGCGTCGACCGGTGCAGTGCAGAGTGCCGCGGGCAGCCCTATCTCGATCGGGTCGCGGCCGAGCGCGGCGGACTCGGCGATGCCCGTGAGCTCGGCGGCATGGCGGTTGACGAGGAGGAGCCGGCCCCGCTCGTCGCGGGCGGTCACCGCGACCGGTAGGGCGTCGACCAACATGCGCAAGCTGTCCTCGGCCTCGCGAGCGGCGCTCGTTGCGTGCTCCGCCCGACGACGCGCGCTGCGCGCCTCCTGGACGGCACTTGCCACGAGCCCGGCCAGCAGCAATCCGCTGAGCCCGGTCAGACCGAGACTCCAAAGAATACCTTGCCGAAGACCGGCGGCGAGACGTCCCGAATCGGCCGCGGCTCGCAGAAACTGATCGTAGGTCCGGGCGACCAGTTCCGCGAGCGGCTGCCCGATCGCGTCGACTTTTTCCCGGATCGCCGCCAGCGCCGCTTCGTCACCCGGCTCGAGGGCCAGAAGGTCGGGCTCGGCCTCTGCCAGCCGTTGCTCGACCTCGAGCGCGAGACCGGCGAGAACCGGGTCGGCCATGAGCCCGGCTCCGTCGCGCTCGCGGACCAGACGGCGGACCGCGAGAACGAGCACGTCGACCTGCTCGAGGAAGCCTTCCCGGTCCAGCCCGGCGCCTGCGGCGTACCGCTCGAGGAGCTTCGCGAAACGGAGGAGATGGGCTTCGGCTCGGCTCGCGAACCATCCCGAGTGCAGGCTCGCCTCGAGGTCGAGAAGGCGCTGCTCGCGCAAGCGGGCTCCGCCGGAGGCGAGCGCCGCCAGGAAACACAATGCAGCGAGCAACACCACGCCCAGACGGCGGCGATCCAAGGCCGTCTCCACTCCGTGCGGGACTCGGCGATCAGCGAACGACGATCGAGCGCAGCTGCCACACGGCCCGCCCGCGATAGGGCTGCTCGACCGTCTCGGGATGCGTGCGCCAGGGGTAGACGAGCCACAGCGGGCCGCGCTCGCGGACCGGCATCGGTCGACCGTCCCTCCGGGTCGCGAGCAGGAGCGGGAAACGCTCCAGGTCCGCGATCGGAATGACCGCGCGGTAACCGTCGAGCGCCGCCGCCACGAGTTCGCTTCCGTGCGCCTCGACCATGCGGAGGAGGGCTCTCGGATCCACCCCGGAGAAACGTTGCTCGCCCTCCGTCCAGGGGGTGGTGGTGACGAGCTCGCGCAATCCCAGCGCTTCGAGCATCGCGAGGTCGAAGACCGCTTTGCCGGGAGCGTTCGTCCGACCGATGGCGCCGGAGATCTCGAGTATCGGTCGACCGGTCGGCGCCGGTAGTTCACCCGCTGCCGGTTGTGCGGCATGTACGATCAATGCCGATAGGAGAGCGAAGAGGAAACGCATGGCCTCTACCCCGAGCATACCTGCCGCGTACCCTTCGCCACCTGTTACCCCCCGGCCCTGAAAAAACAGTAAACAGGCCCGCCATGCCCGGCGGCGCGGCGCTAAACTCATATTCGAAAACGCTGTTTTTGCGACAATCTGTCACGCGCGATGGCACGGCGCGCCCCGTATCCTCCTCCTCGCCGGTGCCGCGTCGAGTCGGCTCCGTGACCGTCCGGGGGCCCTCCGCGCCGCCCAGCAGGGGATCCGAGACCGCATGACCGCGAGGCTTACACCCATGACGGCCGCGCTCGCGGCCTTCCTTTTCGGCGGCCCGGCTTTGGCCGCCGGGCCGACGCCCTGGCAGCTCGGCCTCCAGCCGGCGGCGACGCCGATCATGGAGCGCATCGCGAGCTTCCACGGGCTGCTGCTCGGTATCATCGTCTTCATCTGCCTCTTCGTGCTCGCCCTCCTGGTCTATGCCTGCTGGCGGTTCCGCGAGGACCGCAACCCCGTGCCCTCGCGGGTCTCGCACAACACCGCGCTCGAGGTGGTCTGGACGGCGGTGCCGGTCCTCATCCTCGTCATCATCGCGGTGCCTTCGTTCAAGCTCCTTTATTTCCAGGACGTGTTGCCGAAGACCGAGATGACGATCAAAGCCATCGGCAAGCAATGGCTTTGGAGCTACGAGTATCCGGACCACGGCAATTTCACGTTCGACGCGCTGATGGTCGACGACAGCGAGCTTCGCCCGGATCAGCGCCGGCTTCTCGACACCGACAACCTCGTCGTCATCCCGGCGCGGACCTATGTGAAGGTGCAGGTGACCGCTTCGGACGTCCTGCACTCCTGGACGGTGCCGGCGTTCGGTGTGAAAATCGACGCGGTTCCGGGCCGGCTCAACGAGGTCTGGCTCTACGTCAACGAGCCGGGCACCTATTACGGTCAGTGCTCGGAACTGTGCGGCCTGCGGCACGGCTTCATGCCGATCGCCGTCAAGGTCGTGCCGCGCGAGGAGTTCGAGACTTGGGTCGCGGAAGCGCAACAGAAGTTCGCGCGCGCGGGCGAGCCGGTTCGGGTCGCGGCCGCGTCGCCCGTTGCCGGTCGCTGAGCCGCGTTCGATAGACGAGCGAAAGGACGGATCGCATGGCCTACGCCGCCGCGCATGCCGACGACCACGGCGCCCCGACCGGGATCCGCCGCTGGTTGTTCTCGACCAACCACAAGGACATCGGCACGCTCTATCTGGTGTTCGCCTTCGTGGCGGGCATCATCGGCATGCTCATGTCCGTCTACTTCCGGGCCGAGCTCATGCAGCCCGGAACCCAGCTGATCGAGGACCATCATCAGTACAACGTGCTCGTCACCGCGCACGGGCTGATCATGGTCTTTTTCTTCGTCATGCCCGCGCTGATCGGCGGGTTCGGCAACTGGATGGTGCCGCTCATGATCGGCGCACCGGACATGGCCTTCCCGCGCCTCAACAACATCAGCTTCTGGCTGATCGTTCCGGCCTTCATCCTGCTGATGTCGACGGTGTTCGTGGGCGGCTTCGGCGGCGGCTGGACGGTCTATCCGCCCCTCTCCGCGGCGATCGGCCATCCCGGACCGGCGGTGGATCTCGCGATCTTCTCGCTGCACCTCGCTGGTGCGAGCTCGCTCTTGGGTGCCATCAACTTCATCACGACCATCTTCAACATGCGGGCACCGGGCATGACCCTGCACCGCATGCCGCTCTTCGCCTGGTCGATCCTGGTCACGGCCTTCCTCCTTCTGCTCGCGGTGCCGGTGCTGGCCGGTGCCATCACGATGCTGCTGACCGACCGTAACTTCGGCACCTCGTTCTTCGACCCGGCGGGCGGCGGCGATCCCATCCTCTTCCAGCATCTCTTCTGGTTCTTCGGCCATCCCGAAGTCTATATCATGATCCTGCCGGCCTTCGGCATCATCAGCCACGTGGTCTCGACCTTCTCGAAGAAGCCGATCTTCGGCTATCTCGGCATGGCCTATGCCATGGTCGCGATCGGCGTGATCGGCTTCATCGTCTGGGCCCACCACATGTACACCGTGGGCATGGGCGTGAACGTGAAGGCCTACTTCACCGCGGCGACCATGATCATCGCCGTCCCGACCGGCATCAAGATCTTCAGCTGGATCGCGACGATGTGGGGCGGCTCCATCCGCTTCACCACCCCGATGCTGTGGGCCGTGGGCTTCATCTTCCTGTTCACGGTCGGTGGCGTCACGGGTGTGGTGCTCTCCAACGCCGGGATGGACCAGGTCCTGCACGACACCTACTACGTCGTCGCCCACTTCCATTACGTGCTGAGTCTGGGCGCGGTGTTCGGCATCTTCGCCGGCTTCTACTACTGGGTCGGCAAGATGACGGGTAAGCAGTACCCGGAGACCCTCGGCAAGGTGCACTTCTGGCTTACCTTCATCGGTGTCAACCTGACCTTCTTCCCGCAGCACTTCCTTGGCCTCGCCGGCATGCCGCGCCGCATTCCGGACTATCCGGATGCGTTCGCCGGCTGGAACATGATCTCCTCGGCGGGTGCCTTCATCTCGGCGGCGAGCGCGCTCTTCTTCTTCTACGTGCTCTATCGTACCTTCACCTCGACCGAGCGCTGTGCCGACAACCCCTGGGGCGAAGGTGCTACGACGCTCGAGTGGACGGTGAGCTCGCCGCCACCCTTCCACACCTTCGAGGAGCTGCCCGTCGTCCATGCCGAGCGGCACTGAGGCTCGCGCGCAGGCGAGGATCGGATGATGCAGGGCGCGAGCGTAAGGGGGCAGCCGGCGGCGGCGAGCGTCGCCGCTGAGCTCGGCCGGCTGGGCCGCGACCTCCTGGTCCTGTTCAAGCCCGGGGTGATGCAGCTCGTGCTGTTCACGAGCCTCGTGGCCCTCTTGCTCGCGCCCGCCTCGCTGCATCCGGTCCTCGCGATCGCCGTCATGGTGGCGCTCGCCCTGGGCGCTGCCGCCGCCGCGGCGATCAACAACTGGTACGATTCCGATATCGATCGGGTCATGGCCCGAACCCGGCGACGGCCGACCGCGGCCGGCAGGCTGGCGCCCGAAGAGGCGCTCGGGATCGGGATCGTGCTCGCCGGTGTCGCGATCGCGGTGATGGGGCTCGCGGTGGGCTGGCTCGCCGCGGCCCTCCTCGCCGCCACGATCGGCTTCTATGTCCTCGTCTACACGATGTGGTTGAAGCGGCGGACCCCGCAGAACATCGTCATCGGCGGAGCGGCCGGGGCGCTGCCGCCGGTCGTGGCCTGGGTCGCCGCCACGGGCGGCATCGACCTCTTGCCGGTGGTGCTGTTCGCCATCGTCTTCCTCTGGACCCCGCCGCATTTCTGGGCGCTGGCACTCTATCGCGCGGGCGATTACGGCAAGGTCGGGGTGCCGATGCTGCCGGTCGTCGCCGGCCGCACGACCACGGCGCGCCAGATCTTGCTCTATGCTGCGCTCACGGTGGCGGCTTCGGTGCTGCCGGTCGCGCACGGCGAGCTCGGCATCGCCTATGGCGTGGCCGCCTCGCTCCTGGGCGTTCGCTTCCTGGCTCTGGGCTGGAAATTGTGGCGCAGCGATAGCGACGTCGTGGCCAACCGGCTCTTCCGCTATTCGATCACCTACCTCTTCGCGCTGTTCGGGGCGATGCTCGTGGATCGCGCCCTCGGCGCGGCGATCGCGGCGTGGTGGTGAGCCCGATGAGCGAAGAGGAGCAGCGGCGCCGGCGTGCGCGCAATCTGGCCGTGGCCGGCGCGCTTCTGGCCCTGGTCGTCTTGTTCTACGTGCTGACGATCGTGCGCATCGGAGCCAACCTGTCGTGAGCCTGGCGCGGCGCAACCGAACCACGGCACTCGTCGCGGGAACGGTGATCCTGGCGATGATCGGCCTCACCGCGGCCTCGGTTCCGCTCTATCGGCTGTTCTGCCAGGTGACCGGATACGGCGGCACGACCCAACGCGCGGAGGCCGCACCCGGCGCCGTTGCCGACGGCGTCACGGTGACGGTTGCCTTCAACGCGGACGTGGCACCCGATCTGCCCTGGCGCTTCCTGCCGGCGCAGCGCCGGGTGAGCGTGCAGCCGGGCGAGCAGAACCTCGCCTTCTACACGGCCGAGAACCGCGCCGAAGAGCCCGTGGTGGGCACCGCGACGTTCAACGTCACCCCGCACAAGGCCGGGATCTACTTCCACAAGCTCGCCTGCTTCTGCTTCGAACAGCAGACGCTCGAGCCCGGGCAGCGGGTCGAGATGCCGGTCTCGTTCTTCGTCGATCCGGCGATTCTCGAGGATCCCGCGACCCGCGACGTCCGCGAGATCACGCTGTCCTATACCTTCTTCGTCGACCGCGAGGCGACGGCCGAGCTGCGCCGACGCCGCGCGGCCGGCCCGAACAGCTGAGCGGCCACGAGAAGGATCAGGTGGGAGACCGGTGACCATGGCGACGAGCGCAACGGCCGGGACGGCGCACGGGCACGCCCACGCGGCCAAACATCCCTACCATCTGGTCGACCCGAGCCCCTGGCCGCTCGTCGGGAGCGCGGGCGCGCTGTTGCTGACCGCGGGTGCCGTCATGTGGATGCACGGCAGCGCCGGGGGCAAATGGGTGACGCTCGCCGGCTTCGCCACCGTGATCTTCACGATGTTCATGTGGTGGCGCGACGTCCTCGCCGAATCCTACAGCGGCGCGCACACCGATGTCGTCGCCCGCGGCCTGCGGATGGGGATGCTGCTGTTCATCACCTCCGAGGTCTTCTTCTTCTTCGCCTTCTTCTGGGCGTTCTTCTGGGGCGCGCTCGTGCCGCCGGAGCTCGAGGCGGTGAGCTGGCCGCCGCAGGGCGTGGAGCCGGTTCCGACCTGGGGCATTCCGTTCCTCAACACCCTGATCCTGCTGACCTCCGGGACGACGGTCACCTGGGCGCATCACGCCATTAAGCAGAACGATCAGAAGACCGCGTTCAAAGCGCTGCTGCTGACCGTTCTGCTCGGTCTCACCTTCACCGGCTTCCAGGTCTACGAATACATTCACGCTTATCACGAGGGCTTCACGCTGCAGTCGGGCATGTTCGGCTCGACCTTCTACATGGCGACCGGCTTTCACGGGCTGCACGTGCAGATCGGTACCGTCTTCTTGATCGTCATGATGATGCGGGCCTGGTACGGCACGCTCAAGCCCGAAAAGCACGTCGGCTTCGAGGCGGCTGCCTGGTACTGGCACTTCGTCGACGTGGTCTGGCTCTTCCTGTTCGTCTGGGTCTACTGGTGGGGCGGCAGCCTGCGCTGGTCGACCACGGGGCTCGGGTGAAGGCGGGCGCGAGCGAGGGGGAGGTCTCGCCGCTCGCGGCGAGCCTCGGCGCGCGCTGCCCGCGCTGCGGCCGGGGCCGCCTGTTCGCCGGGTTCCTGTCGGTGGTCGAGCGCTGCGACGTCTGCGGCCTCGACCTGCGCGCGCAGGACAGCGGCGACGGGCCGGTGGCGTTCATCATTCTGATCGTGGGCTTCGTCGTGGTCGGCGCCGCGCTCTTCGTCGAGGTTCGCTGGGGCTGGCCCGTGTGGCTGCATCTGCTCGTCTGGCTGCCGCTCGCGGCGGCGCTCTGTCTCGGGCTGATGCGGCCGCTCAAGGCAGCACTGATCGCGCTCCAGTACCGCCACCGGCGCGACACGCTCGGCGGCTAGGCGAGCGCTCGAGCGCGGCGTTGCGCCGTTTCCGACCCGGGGTGACGCTGACCGTGCTGTGGGCGGTGGCCACGGCCGTGCTGCTCGGCCTCGGGACCTGGCAGTTGCAACGGCTCGCCTGGAAGAACGAGCTGATCGCCAAGGCGGCGGCCGCCGCAGCCGCCGCGCCGATACCTCTGCCGGCCGCGGTCGTGGATCCTGCGGCCCTCGAATTCCGCCGCGTACGGCTGAGCGGGGCCTATCTCTCGGGGAAGAATTTGGCCATGGGCCTCCTGACGCGCGACGGGCGCAGCGGCAGCCGGCTGCTGGCGCCGTTTCGGCTCGAGGACGGGCGCATCGTCCTGGTCGACCGCGGTTTCGTCGCCGAGGCTCGGCTGCGCGAGGCGCTGGCAGCGGCCCCACCTGCGGGCCCGCGCCTGCTCGAGGGGATCGTGCGGACGCCCGGTGCTGCGAGCTGGGCGACCCCGGCACCCGATCTCTCGCTGCCGCGCTGGTACGCGCCCGACCTCGCGGCGATCGGTCGCGCGCTGGGGCTCGTGCTCGAGCCCTTCCTCGTGATCCTCGAGCGGCGCGAAGCGGACGCGGAGCCGCTCGCCGAACCCGCCGCGGTGGCCGTCGATCTGCCCAACCCGCATCTCGGCTACGCGCTGACCTGGTTCGGGCTCGCCGCCGCGCTCCTCGTCTTCTACATCCTGTTGGGCATGCGAGCCGGGAGGGAGCAAGCAACGTGATCGCGATCCGGCGGCTGGCGGTGGCGACCGCCATCCTCGCTTACGCCCTGATCGTGCTGGGGGCACTGGTCCGCTCGACCAATTCCGGCCTCTCCTGCCCGGACTGGCCGACCTGCTACGGCTATTGGGTGCTCACCCCGGCGGATTTCGCAGCCCTTCCCTACACCGGCTACACCTACGGCCAGGTCATGCTCGAGTGGGTGCACCGGCTGATCGCCGGCGTCTTCCTGGGCCCGCTCGTCCTCGTTCTGTTGGCGCTGATCGTCTGGTGGCGCCGCGAACGGCCGGGGCTGTTGGCCGCGGGCGGCCTCCTCTTGGCACTGTTGATCGTCCAGAAGCTCCTGGGCGGGGTGACCGTCCTCGATCGCAACAGCCCCTGGTCGGTGGCCCTGCATCTCGGCAACGCGATGCTGGTCCTGGCGACGCTCCTGTGGATCGCCGTCCGCGCCTCCGACATCGCGCGCGTCACGGTTCCCACAGGACTGGCCGGGCTCACCGCCGCCACCTGGTTCCTGGTGATCGGGGCGATCACCTCGGCTGCCATCGTCGCCAAGAGCGGTGCCGCGCTCGCCTGCTCGAGCTGGCCCCTGTGCGACGGCGCCCTGATCCCCGACCTCGCCGATCCCCTGATCCGCGCCAACTTCACCCACCGCGTGCTGGCCGGCCTCGCCGCCGCGGCGCTCGTGCTGCTCGCGTGGCAGGTGGGGCGCGCCGGCTTGCCGGCCGGGCTCGTGCGGCTCGCCCGGTTCGCGGCGATCCTCGTGCTGATCGAGGTCGTGCTGGGAGCGGTCACGGTCTGGGGCGAGATCGCAACCGCGCTCGCCGTCCTCCACCAAGCGGTCGGCGTCCTCGTCTTCGCCAAGCTGACGCTCTTCTGGTGGCGGTTGCGCGCGGCGGCGCAGCCCGTTGCGGTCGAGGCCGGGAATGGGCTGGCACTACGCGGCGCTTGAGGATCGCTTCGCGCGCCTCGGCCATCTCGAAGGCGCGCTCGCGATCCTGCATTGGGACACGGCCGTCTGCATGCCCGAGGCCGCGAGTGCCGCTCGCGGCGAGCAGGTGGCGACCCTCAAGCGTCTCGCCCACGATCTCTTGACCGCCGACGAGACCGGCGAGCTTCTGGCCGGGGCCGAGGCGGAGTCCGATCTCGATCCCTGGCAGCGCGCCAATCTCCGCGAGGCGCATCGCCGCTTCCGCCGGGCCCGCGCGCTCGAGCCGGCACTCGTCGAGGCGCTCGCGCGCGCCACCAACGCCTGCGAGATGACCTGGCGCGAGGCGCGGCGGCGGTCCGATTTCGCGATGCTGCGACCGGCCCTCGAGGAGGTCGTGCGGCTCGTCCGCGAGGCCGCACGGATGAGCGGTGCCGCCCTCGGCCTCGAGCCCTACGATGCGCTCCTCGACGAGCACCAGCCCGAGCTGCGCGATGCGCTCGTAGCACCGCTGCTCGACCGGCTCGCGGCCGAGCTGCCGAGCAGCCTCGATGCCGCGATCGCGCGCAACCGGCCCTTTCGGGCGCCGCGCGGGCCCTTTCCGATCGAGGCCCAGAAAAAGCTCGCCGAGCGGCTGATGGCGCGGCTCGGCTTCGACTTCCGTGCCGGCCGGCTCGATGCCAGCACCCACCCCTTCTGCGGCGGGACCCCGGCCGACATCCGCATCACCTCGCGCTGGCGTGAAGACGATGTCGGCTCGGCGCTGATGGCGGTCCTCCACGAGACCGGCCACGCGCTCTACGAGGCCGGCCTACCGCGCCAATGGCTCGGCCAGCCGGTGGGCGAAGCGCGCGGCATCGTCGTCCACGAGAGCCAGTCGCTCCTGCTCGAGATGCAGGTCTGCCGTTCGCCCGCCTTCCTGCGCTTTCTCGCGGGCGAGCTCGAGGCCGCGTTCGGCCCCGATCCGGCCTGGACGGCCGCCAACCTGCGAGCGCTCTGGCACCGGGTCGAGCGCGGCTTCATCCGGGTCGACGCCGACGAGGTCTCCTATCCGCTGCACGTCATCCTGCGCTGGCGCCTGGAAAAGGCGCTGCTCGCGGGCGAGCTCGCCGTGGCCGATCTCCCCGGGGCCTGGGCAGAGGGCATGCGCGCCCTCCTGGGCGTGACCCCGCCCGACGACGCGCGCGGCTGCCTGCAGGACATCCACTGGCCCGTAGGCGCGTTCGGCTATTTCCCCTGCTACACGCTGGGCGCCTTGCTCGCGGCCCAGCTCGCCCGGGCGGCACGCCGCGAGCTCGCGGGGCTCGACGACGAGATCGCACGAGGCGACATCGCCCGCCTGCTCGCCTGGCTGCGCGCGCGCGTGCACGCGCGCGGCTCGCAGCCCGGCTTCGAGGAGCTGATCGAGGAGGCGACGGGCGGGCCGCTCGCGGCCGAGCCCTTCCTCGACCACCTGCGCGCGCGCTACCTCGAACGGCCGGGTGCTGCCTGAGCCGCCCGCTCAGCCGGCGGCGAGTGCCCGATCGAGGTTCTCCTTGACCTTGGCCATGAACCGGGTGGTCGTGAGCCAGGGTTGATCCGGGCCGACCAGGACCGCGAGGTCCTTGGTCATGTACCCCGACTCGACCGTCTCGATGCAGACCCGCTCGAGGGTCTGCGCGAAGCGCTCGACCTCGGGGGTGCCGTCGATCCGGCCACGGTAGGTGAGCCCGCGGGTCCAGGCGAAGATCGAGGCGATCGGGTTGGTCGAGGTCTCCTCGCCCCGCTGCCATTGACGATAGTGTCGTGTCACCGTGCCGTGCGCCGCTTCGGCCTCGATCGTCTTGCCGTCGGGGGTCATCAGGACCGAGGTCATGAGGCCGAGCGAGCCGTAGCCCTGGGCGACCGTGTCGGACTGGACGTCGCCGTCGTAGTTCTTGCAGGCCCAGACGAACCCGCCCGGCAGCTTGAGCGCCGAGGCCACCATGTCGTCGATCAGCCGGTGCTCGTAAAAAAGGCCGGCGGCGGCGAAGCGGTCCTTGAACTCGCTGTCGAACACTTCCTGGAAGATGTCCTTGAAGCGGCCGTCATAGGCCTTGAGGATCGTGTTCTTGGTCGAGAGGTAGACCGGGTAGCCGCGCTGCAGGCCGTAGTTGAAGGAAGCCCGGGCGAAATCTCGGATCGAATCGTCGAGATTGTACATGGCGAGGGCCACGCCCGCGCCCGGGAAGTCGAACACCTCGAAATGCAGCGGCGCGCTGCCGTCGGCGGGGGTGAACGTCATCGTGAGCTTGCCGCGACCCGGAACCTTGAAATCGGTCGCTTTGTACTGGTCACCGAAGGCGTGGCGGCCGATCACGATCGGCTTCGTCCAGGAGGGCACGAGTCGCGGCACGTTCTTGCAGATGATCGGCTCGCGGAAGATGGTGCCGCCCAGGATGTTGCGGATCGTACCGTTCGGCGACTTCCACATCTGCTTGAGGCCGAACTCCTTCACCCGCGCTTCGTCGGGCGTGATCGTCGCACACTTCACGCCGACATTGTGCTTCTTGATCGCCTCCGCCGCTTCGACCGTGACGCGGTCCTCGGTCGCGTCGCGGTTCTCGATGCCCAGGTCGTAATAGAGGAGCTCGACGTCGAGATAGGGCAGGATCAGCTCCTCCTTGATCATCTTCCAGATGATCCGGGTCATCTCGTCGCCGTCGAGCTCGACGATCGGCTTGGCGACCTTGATCTTGGGCATCGGCGTCTCCCCGGCACGGGCCTCGGCCGGCTCTAGCCGAGCCGGTCCCGGGCGCCAAGCGATGCTGCGTCGCAGCAAGGCTCAGCGACGCCAGACCGGATCCTCGAGCTGGTCCAAGAGGGCAGCGTGCGCCTCGAGCTCGGCCGGGCTGGGCGCGTGCGGCCGTGGCGGTCGATAGCGCCGAGCCCCGACCGCCGCCTGCCCCGGGCCCGCGCGTCCGGCGACGCCCAGGGCGAGGTCGACCTGCCGGCCGCCGATCAGATGCAGGTAGACCTCGGCCAAGAGCTGGCAGTCGAGCAGTGCCCCGTGCAGCTTGCGCGCGCTCGCGTCGACCGCGAACCGGCGACAGAGCGCATCGAGGCTCGCGGGTGCGCCGGGAAAGCGCCGCTGCGCGATCGCGAGCGTGTCGATCACGCGATCCGCCTCGAGCAACGGTCGCTCGATCCGGGCGAGTTCGGCGTTCAAAAAGGCGAGATCGAAGGCGGCGTTGTGGATGACGAGCGGGCTGTCGCCGAGAAAGGCCAAGAGCTCGTCGACCGCCTCGGCGAAGGTCGGAAAGCCCTCGAGAAAGGCTCGGTCGAGACCGTGCACCCGACGCGCCTCCTCCGGCACGTCGCGCTCGGGGTTCAAATAGCTCTGGAAGGTGCGGCCGGTCGGCACGTGGTTGACGAGCTCGAGGGCCGCCACCTCGACGAGCCGGTGGCCGGCGGCCGGATCGAGCCCCGTCGTCTCGGTATCGAGCACGATTTCGCGGATCATCGGCTTCGTCCCTTGGACGCGAGTTCGCTCGAGAGCCAGCGCTCGGGCCAGGCCCTGCCGCGTTCCCGGGCCAGGCTGCGGATGATCCGGGCCACGGCCTCGGCCGTCCGGCCGCGATCGGCACCCGAGCCGATCACGAAGTCGGCGCGCCTCAGCTTGACCGTTTCCGGCGCTTGCTCGGCGCGGATCGCCGCCAGTTTGGCCAGCGTCATGCCCGGCCGGCGCAGCGCTCGCTGCGCTTGCAGAAGCGGATGCGCGCTCACCACCACCACCCGATCCACCCTCCGCTCGGCCCCCGTCTCGAACAAGAGCGGGATGTCGAGGAGCACGATCGGCCGGCCGGCCCGGCACTGCACCTCGAGGAAGCGACGCTGCGCGGCGCGGACGAGCGGGTGCACGATCGCTTCGAGCCGGCGCAGGGCGTCGCGGTCGCCGAGCACGAGCCGCGCGAGCTTCGGCCGGTCGACGCCGCCCTCCGGCCCGATCGCCTCGGGAAAGGCGGCGCCGACCGGGGCGACCGCCGCCCCGCCGGGCCGGAACAGATCGTGCACGAGCGCATCGGCATCGCACACCGGCACACCCATGGCACGGAACAGCCGGGCGGCGTGGCTCTTGCCCATCGCGATCGAACCGGTGAGGCCCAGGATCAACAAGGAGCACGCCTCAGTCGAGGAGCACGCGCTGCTCGCGCAAAAAGGCCAGAAGCGGCAAGAGCGGCAGGCCCAGGATCGTGAAATGGTCGCCCGCCACGCGGCTCACGAGCTGCGCGCCTTCGCCCTCGAGCCGATAAGCACCGACGCTCGCGAGCACGCCGTCGCCGCAGCGCGCGAGATAGGCGTCGAGGAACGCGTCCGAGAACGGTCGCACGAGGAGCTCGGCCACGTCGACCGTGTGCCAGATCCGCGCCCCCTCGCGCAGCACGACGACGGCGCAGACGAGCCTGTGGGTCCGGCCGCGCAGGCGCTCGAGCTGGCGGCGTGCGGCCGCGAGATCGGCCGGCTTCTCGAGCCAATCGCCGTCGAGCTCGAGGATCTGGTCGGCGGCGATCACGAGGCTGCCCGGCGCGGCACGCCCGCTCACCGAGCGGCCCTTGAGCTCGGCCAAGAGGGTGGCGGCGTCGCGCACGGCAGCCCCTTCGGCACGAAGCGCGGCGAGCGCCTCGCTCTCGTCGACCGCCGGGGCGAGGGTGGTGAAGGCGAGCCCCGCCGCCTCGAGCAGCGCGGCGCGCGTCCGGCTGCCCGAGGCCAGGACGAGCGGCGGCTCGGGCCTCTGCCAGGCGGGCGCGGTGCTCGTCGCGAACGGTTCGTTAACCCGCATGTGCTGCAATCGCGGTGGCTCCGGCAGGGGGCCGCGCACGGTTCGAGGAGGAGGTGTCGGTATGGCTCGCCAGCGACCGCCGGGCACGGCCCGCCGCCCGCGCACGACTTATGCCGATCGGCCGGCCGCCTATGTCAAGCCCGTGAGCGAGGAGGGCGAGACCGTCTATGCCGTGTTCAGCGAGGACGGCCGGCTGGTCGGCATCGCACCCACCCGGGCGCTCGCGATCTGGGGTGCGCGCCGGCACGCCTTCGTCCCGGTCGACGCGCATTGAGCGACGCCCGGGATCGGCTGCGCGGAACGGCCCCGAGAAGCGATACGAGGGGGCGACCGCGAGAAAACGACCCCGCAGAGCGGTCCGCTCGCCCGCGGCGGGCAGCGATCCCGGTTTCAAAGCGGCAGGCGCACCGTCGCCTTGAGGCCGCCCTTGCGCGAGCGGTCGAGCGTGAGATCGCCGCCGTGGCCGAGCACGATGTCGCGCGCGATCGTGAGCCCCAGGCCCACGCCCCCGGTCGCGCGCGAGCGCGACTGGTCGAGCCGGACGAAGGGCTGGAAGACGCGCTCGCGCTGCGCTTCGGGAATGCCCGGTCCGTCGTCCTCGACCGCGATCTCGACATGGTGGGTGTCGCGCCGGGCGCTGATCCCGACCCAGCGGGCGTGGCGACAGGCATTGTCGACGAGGTTGGCGAGGCAGCGGCGGAAGGCGAGCGGCCGGACCGGCAGGGTGAGCGCGGGGTCGGCCTCGACCTCGGCCGCAAGCCCGCTGCGCTGGGCCCGTTCGCGCATCGATTCGAGGATCGGGGCCAGGGGCGTGGGCTCGATCGTCTCGCGCCCCTCGCCGCGGGCGAAGGCCAGATAGTCCTCGACCAGCTGTTCCATCTCGGCGACGTCGGCCTGCAGCCCGGCCACGATCGGATCGCCGTGATCGCGCAGCAGTTCGAGCTCGAGCTTCATCCGGGTGAGCGGTGTGCGCAGATCGTGGCTCACCGCCGCCAGCATCTCGGTGCGCTGCGCCACGAAGCGGTTGATGCGCTCGCGCATCTGGTTGAAGGCGCGGGCGGCGGCGCGCACCTCGGCCGCACCCTGCGGCCGGAAGGGCCCCGGATCCCGCCCCTTGCCGAAGCTCTCGACCGCGCGCGCGAGCCGGCGGATCGGCCGGACCTGCAGGCGCATGAAATGGATCGCGATCAGCAAGAGCACGACCGAGGCCCCGACCATCCACGCCAAGAGGATTCCCGTCGTGGTCGAGGTCACGCGCTTGCGCGAACTCAACACGCGCAAGACGCCGTCCTCGAGCTCGACGTAGACGGCGATCCGTTCGGGCTCGACCGGGCGCAGATCGACCAGGAACGGCCGGTCGAGCGCCTCCTCGAAGGCTTCCACGATCTTGTTGTCGATGTGCGCGAGCAGGCCGCGATCGATCCCGGCCGTCCGCGCCGCCTGCTCGAGGCGCTCCCCCGGCGAGAAGGAGAGGCGCAGATCGAGCCGGCGCCGGGCCTGGTCCATGAGCCTGGCCTCGGCCTCCGGGCCGGGCGCCGCCTCCAACAGTTCGGCCAGGAGTGCCACCTCGCCCGCCACGCCTGTGGCGAGCCAGCGCGTCACCGTGTCCCAATGGCGATTGTAGAAGACGATCGTGAGCAGGATCTGCAGCAGCACGATCGGCAGGACGACGATCAGGAGCGAGCGGCCGAAGAGCGAGCGCGGCACGATCGTGCGGTCGAGGAACCGGCGCACCGGGCCCAAGGCTCAACTCCCCGTGCGCAGGACGTAGCCCGCGCCGCGCAGCGTCAACAGCCAGCGCGGCTGCCGCGGATCCTCCTCGATCTTGCGGCGCAGGCGGACGATCTGGACGTCGATCGCGCGGTCCGAGCCCGTGAGCTTCGCGCGCGCCCCGAGTTCGGCGCGGCTCAAGGCGCGGCCCGGCTGCAGCGCCAGGCATTTGAGGAGCGCCGCTTCGCCGGCCGTCAGATGGACCGGCGCGCCCTCGCGCTCGAGCACGAGGGTGGTCGGATCGAAGCGAAAAGGGCCGAAGCGCACCGCACCACCGGTCGCATCCGCACCCGACGGGACCCGGCGAAGGATGGCCGCGATCCGCAACAAGAGCTCGCGCGGCTCGAACGGCTTGACGAGATAGTCGTCGGCCCCGGATTCGAGGCCCTTGATCCGGTCCTCCGGCTCGCCGCGGGCGGTCAACAGCAAGATGGGCACGCTCCAGTCGCGCCGCAGCCGCGCGGTGAGCTCGATCCCGTCGCGATCGGGCAGCATCACGTCGAGCACGATCAGATCGACGGCGAGCCGCGCGAGCGCCGCCTCGGCGCCGGCGGCATCCGCGGCGAGCGAGACGAGATAGCCGTGCTGGACGAGATAGCGGCGCAACAGCTCGCGCAAGCGGACGTCGTCGTCGACGACGAGGATGTGGACACCCTCTACGGCCGGCATGGCGAGCGCTCAGCCGGTCGGCCGGCCGCCCGGGCGCCGGGTCGCGGCCTCGGCCAGCTCGCCGAGCACCCGTTGGAAGCCGGCCACGGCCTCGGCCCCGGCGCTCTGGAACGCGCGGCGCAGGCCGAGCTTGCGCCGCTCGCCGATCGCGTTCACGAGCGCTCGACCGCGTTCGGTGAGCCGCAGAGGCCGGCGGCGACGATCGCCGCGATCGCGCTCGCGGGTGACGAGCCCGGCCGCCTCGAGGGCCTGGAGATGGCGCGAGGTCGACTGTTTGGCCGTGCCCAACAGGCTCGCGAGCTCGGCGAGCGTGGCGCCCGGGCGGCGGTGGATCAGCCACAAGAGGTCGAGATCGTGCTCGGCGAGCCCGGCCCGCGCGCGCGCACCCGCACTCTCCGCGGCGAGCCCGCGCTCGGCCAGCAACAACAGCTCGAGGGCCTGCTCGAGCGCGTCGTCGCGCAGAAAGAGAGGGCTCGTGAGGCTGCTCATGCGGGCGCGATGGGTCGCCTGCCGGGGCTCGCGTTGACACTTATGGTGCCGGATGATAGCGGAGGCAATCCCGAATACCACAGTCGGGCCGCGTAGAACATCCGGGACGAGCCGTGATGGCCGATATCGTGCCCTTCGACGATCGCGACGGCTGGATCTGGTTCAACGGCGAGTTCGTCCCCTGGCGGGAAGCTCGGATCCACGTGCTCACCCACGCCCTCCACTATGCGAGCTGCGTGTTCGAGGGCGAGCGCTGCTACAACGGCAAGATCTTCAAGAGCACCGAGCACAGCCAGCGGCTTATCGACAGCGGCCGCATGCTCGGCTTCGAGATCCCCTACACGGTGGCCGAGCTCGACGCCGCCAAGGCCGCCACGGTGGCCAAAATGGGCTTCAAGGACTGCTACGTCCGGCCGCTCGCCTGGCGCGGCTCGGAGCAGATGGGGGTCTCGGCGCAGAAGGCGCGGATCAACGTCGCGATCGCCTGCTGGGAGTGGGGGGCGTACTACAAGGATCTCCGCCTCACCCGCGCGATCTACGACCGGCCGGCGCCGAACACCGCCCCGGTCCACGCCAAGGCGGCCGGGCTCTACATGATCTGCACGCTGTCCAAGCACGCGGCCGAGGCCAAGGGCTTCGGCGACGCCTTGATGCTCGATTGGCGCGGCTATGTCGCCGAGACCACCGGCGCCAACATCTTCCTCGTGATCGACGGTGCGCTCCACACGCCCAAGCCCGACTGCTTCTTGAACGGCATCACCCGGCAGACCGTGATCGCGATGGCGAAGGCGCGCGGCATCGAGGTGATCGAGCGCCACATCAAGCCCGAGGAGCTCGCCTCCGCCCAGGAGGTGTTCGTCACCGGCACCGCCGCCGAGATCACGCCCGTCCACGCGATCGACGATCTGACCTACCAGACCGGCCCGATCACCCGCACCCTGCTCGAGGACTTCCACCGCGCCACCCGCGGCCACGCCGGCTGAGCGGACGGCCGGGGCGGGCGCCGACGGCGCCGGCCTCGGCCGCGCGGTGTTCAAGCCGACCCGGCCGCCTCCTGGCGGGCCGCGGCCTGCTGAGCGAGCCGGCGACGATAGAGGGTGGCGAAGTCGATCGGGTCGAGCAACAGCGGCGGCAGGCCGCCGTCGCGGGTGACGTCTGCGACGATCCGCCGCGCGAACGGGAACAGGATCCGCGGGCACTCGATCAACAGCAGCGGCTGCAGCGCATCCTCGGGGATGTTGGCGAGGGTGAAGACGCCGCCATAGGCCAGCTCCAGCAGGAAGAAGGCGGTCTCGCCCGATTTCGCGTCGATCCTGATCTGCAGCACGACCTCGTAATGCTGCTCGCCGACCTGGCGGGCGTTGACATCGACGCCGATCTGGATCTCGGGCCGCGGTTGACCGGGGGCGAGGCCCATCGGCGCGCGCGGATTCTCGAACGACAGGTCCTTGACGTACTGGGTCAGGATCGACAGGCGCGGTTGGTTGGCCTGCGCTTCCTCGCCCGCACCCTGGGGCGCGTTCGCCTCGCTCGTCATCGCTTCCTCGCTGGCGGTCGGTCTCGGCTAGGGGGTCGGTACGCCTTCCGGCAGCCGCAGGCGGACCGCGCCCAGATTTCCCACTTCCTGGCCGGTCAGGCAACGGATGAAGCCCCAATGGGTGACGACCGCGACCGTCTCCGGGGCCTCGAGCCGGGCGGCGCGCTCGAGAAAGCGACGGGCACGCGCTTCGAGGCTCGCCACGCTCTCGATCACCCCGCCCCACCACAGCGGCTCCAGATGGCCGAGCTCGAGCCCGGGCCACTCGGCGGCCAGGCGCTCGGGCGGCGACCCCTGGTCGCAGGAGAAGGCGCAGCGCTCGCGCACCAGAGGCTCGACCTCGATCGGCGCCTCGAGGCGCTCGGCCAGGATCACCGCGGTCTGCAGCGCGCGCCGATAGGGGCTCGCGATCAGCCGGCGGATGCCCTGGCGGCGCAGCTGCTCGGCGGCGGCCCGGGCCTCGGCCACGCCCTCGCTCGTGAGCGGCGGGTCGGGCAGGCCGGGATCGACCCGGCTCGCGCCGAACCGCCGGTTCCACTCCGATTGCGCGTGTCGCACCAACAGCATCCGCTCCGCCCGTTCGCTGAATCGGCGTCCCGGCCGAGAGCGCCGGAGGCCCGGGCGGTTTGTTTTCGCCCGCGGCGGCTTATATGATCGCTAGCGGCGCTTCTCGCCACCGGGGCGGCTGCGCCGGGTCCCGTGCCGGCCGAGGCTTCCCGGACGAACGTTGCGCATGTCCGACGGCTACGCTCTCCTCGACATCCTGTTCTTCGCCGTCGTGGCGGTGTTCGTCGCGATGCGCCTGCGCTCGGTGCTCGGCCGCCGCACCGGCCACGAGCAAGAGCGACCGCCGAGGATCCGGCCGCAGCCCGCACCCGCCAATGGCGAGGCGAGCGAGAAGGTGGTGGCCCTACCCGACCGGCGTCGCGCCCCGGCCGAGGAGGCCGCGATCGCCGCGGAGGCCACACCCGGGCTCAAGGACGGCTTGACGCGGATCCGCCTCGCCGACCCGAGCTTCGACCTCGACGGTTTCCTCGAAGGGGCCAAGATCGCCTTCGGGATGATCGTCGAGGCCTTCGCCAAGGGCGACAAGGCGACGCTGGAGCCGCTCCTGGCACCACCCGTCTTCGCGAGCTTCGCAGCCGCGATCGACGAGCGCGGGCGCGCGGGCCGCACGCTCGAGACCGAGCTCGTCGCGATCCGTTCGGCCGAGCTCGTCGCTGCCGCGCTCGAGGGCCGCACGGCGCGCCTGACCGTCCGGTTCACGAGCGAGCAGATCAACTGCACGCGCGACGCCTCGGGGGCGGTGGTCGAGGGTGATCCGACCGCGGTCGAGACGGTCGTCGACCTCTGGACCTTCGAGCGCGACGTCACCTCGCGCGACCCGAACTGGCTCCTGGTCGAGACCCGATCGGCCTCGTGAGCCGATCTCGGCTCCTCGCGGCCCTCCTCCTCGCGCTCCTGCTCGCAGCGGGCGGGCTCTTCTGGTGGTGGACGCGGCCGGTGCCACCGGCCGAGCCCGCGCTCGTGTTGCGCCCTGCCCGTTTCGCCGAGCTCCCGGGCTGGAGCGAGGACGATCCGCGTCCCGCACTCGAGGCCTTCGCCCGCTCCTGCCGCGCGCTCGCACGGCGGCCCCCGAACGAGCCCCTGGGCCGCGATCCCGCGCTCGGCCGGGTCGCCGATTGGCAGGCTATCTGCGCGGCCCTGAGCGCGCCGTTCGCCGATGCCGCGGGGGCGCGGCGAGCCCTGGAGGAACGTTTCCGCCCCTGGCTCGCCACCGATCGCGGCGGAAGCGAGGGCCTGTTCACCGGCTATTTCGAGCCGCTCCTGGAGGGCGCTCTGGCACCCGACCCGGTCTACCGCTACCCGCTCTACGGCCGTCCGGAGGATCTCGTCACGGTCGAGCTCGGCCGTTTCGATCCCTCGCTCGAGGGGCGGCGGATCGCCGGCCGGGTCGAGCGCGGCCGCCTCGTGCCCTATCCCACCCGCGCCGAGATCGACGGCGGCGCACTCGCCGGTCGCGGGCTCGAGCTCGCCTGGGTCGCCGACCCGGTCGCCCTCTTCTTCCTCCACGTCCAGGGTTCGGGTCGGATCCGGCTCGCCGAGGGCGGCGAGCTCCGGGTCGGCTACGCCGACCAGAACGGCCATCCCTATCGCGCGATCGGCCGCGACCTCGTCGAGATGGGGGCCCTCGCCCGCGAGGAGGTCTCGATGCAGCGCATCAAGGCCTGGCTCGCGGCCCATCCCGAGCGGACCTTCGAGCTCCTGCACAAGAACCCGTCCTACGTCTTCTTCCGCAGGCTCGAACTGGAGCCGGGTGCACCCGGGCCGCCGGGCTCGCAGGGTGTGCCCTTGACCCCCGGGCGCTCGCTCGCGGTCGATCGTCGGTTCGTACCGCTGGGCGTACCCTTGTGGCTCGATACCATCGCGCCCTTCCCCGAGGGCGAGGGGCCGCTCCGCCGGCTGGTCGTGGCCCAGGATACGGGCGGGGCGATCCGCGGGCCGGTGCGCGGCGATGTCTTCTGGGGCTCGGGACCCGAGGCCGAGCACGCGGCCGGCCACATGAAAAGCCGCGGCCGGTACTGGCTCTTGTTGCCGAAGGGCCTCGACCCCACCCGAAGCGAATGATCCGGTCCGCAGCCGGCGTGCTCCAACGCGAGCCCGCTTGGTCGAACAAAACGGGGCGAGGCCGGGCGGCCTCGCCCCCTACCCGCCGGTCGGCTCAGCGGACCTCGGCCGTCGGCCGTGGCGTGGCCCCCGTCTCGGGCGGCAGGATCGGATAGACCACCGTGGGCGGCGTGCCGGTCAGGCTCTCGAGGAAGGCCACGATCCGCTCGACCTGAGCGTCGTTCAGCTCCTGGCCGAGCTGGGCGGTGCCCATGATCGCGACCGCCTGGCGCAGATCCCAGACCTGGCCGGAGTGGAAGTAGGGTGCCGTGAGCGCGATGTTGCGCAAGGGCGACGCGCGGAAAACGTAATCGTCGCCCGGGGTGCGCGTGACCATGAAGCGGCCCTTGTCGGTCTCGGGCAGCACTTCCGCACCCGGCCGCTGGAGCACGCCGAACGGATAATAGCCGTGGCCGCCGACGTTGACGCCGTTATGGCAGGCGACACAGCCCGTGTCCATGAACAGAGCGAGCCCCTCCTTTTGCGCCGGAGTCAGCGATTCCTCGTCACCGTTCAGATAGGCATCGAACGGTGCGGGCGTCAGCAAGGTGGCCTCGAACGCCTCGATGGCCTTGGCCATGTTGTCGAAGGTCACCGAGTCCTTCTCGCCCGGGAACGCCGCCGCGAACCACTGGACGTATTGCGGCATCGACTTCAGGGTCGCGACCACGCGTTCGGGCGTGTTGGCCATCTCCACGCTCGCCTGGATCGGGCCCTTGGCCTGTTCCTTGAGATCGGCGGCCCGCCCGTCCCAGAACTGCGCCTCGTTGAACACGGCGTTGAACACCGTCGGTGCGTTGCGCGGACCTTTCTGCCAGCCGTGACCGATCGAGGTCGGCAAATTGTCGTCGCCCCCGGTCGCCAAATTGTGGCAGGAGTTGCAAGAGAAGACGCCCGAGGCCGACAAGCGCGGGTCGAAGAACAGGGCTTTGCCGAGCTCGATCTTCTCCTTCGTGATCCGGTTGTCCTTGACCGCGGGCAGGGTCGAGGGCAGCGGCCTGAATTGCTCCAGAGCGCGCTGGCGCAGCTCGCTCGCATCTACCGGCGCCGTCGTGGCGAGCAGGCCCGCGAGCGTGGCGGCTGCGAAGGCGGGAATACGCATGCCGGATCTCCTTCCTTGGAGGCCGCCGGAATGTAGAGTAGACTCGCGGACCCGCTTTGATTTGAATCAATGATCGCCCGACACGG
>JANWZN010000220.1 GCA_025054575.1 Geminicoccaceae bacterium
CCGCGGCGCCCGATGGCCCGCGCTCGCCCCGAAGCCTCGGGCGGCTGCGTCGAAGCGCGATCCCGATCGACCCGGCCTGCTCGGGTGGACCATCGCGTTTCCTCCCGCTCGGCGCGCGACCGTCTCGCCCGCAGCGCGCGCGACCTCGAAGGTCCTTTGCCTTTGCATAGCATGGGCCGCGCTTCCCATCAAGGCCCCCTCCCCGAGCCCGCCCCCGCCCGCTAGCCTCGGCGTGGAGGACCGACGCGGGAACCGCCCATGCCCGAGCTCGCCCTGCGCGCCCGCAGGCTGCACGCCGAAGCGATCGTCTGGGACGCCCACACCTGCCTGCCGCTCCATCCCGACGCCGATCTCGGCATGCTCCGCCGCCACCGCGACGCCGGGGCGAGCTTCGTCTCGGTGAATATCGGCATGGACATGAACCCCCTGCCGCAGATCCTGAGCGTCCTCGCCTCCTTTCGCGCCCAGTTGCACGCCCGTCCCGACCTCTTCGTTCCGGTCGACACGGCCGAAGACGTCTTGCGCGCCAAGCGCGAAGGAAAGCTCGCGGTCGCGTTCGATCTCGAAGGGGCGATCCCGCTGCTCGGCCGGCCAGAGATGGTCTTCTTGTTCCACGATCTGGGCGTGCGGCAGATCCATCTGGCCTACAACCGCAACAACGAAGCCGCGGGCGGCTGTTACGATGTCGACATCCCCTTGAGCCCGTTGGGCCGCAGGATCGTCGAGGCGGTCCACGCAGCCGGGATGTTCATGGACGTCTCGCATACCGGCCATCGCTCGAGCCTCGAGATCATGGCCATGGGCCTCGGCCCCGTCATCTTCAGCCACGCCAATCCGCGCGCCCTCAAAGCCGACAAGCGCAACGCCACGCTCGAGCAGATCGAGGCCTGTGTGGCGACCGGCGGGGTGATCTGCGTCAACGGGGTGGGCCGGTTCCTGACCGATCCCAAGGCCGGCACCCCGGCGATCCTCGATGCGATCGACTGGCTCGTCGATCGGGTCGGGCCCGATCACGTGGGCCTCGGGATCGACTACAGCTATCCCGCGAACGGGCTCGACGACGAGCCGCCGGGACTGGACCGCGACTACTGGTGGCCGCGGCGTGAGGGCTACGGCGCGGGGCTCGCCGACATCCGCATCGCCGCCCCCGAACAGCTGCCCGAGATCACCGAAGGCCTCTTGGCGCGCGGCTATGCCGAGGCCGATGTCGCCAAGATCCTGGGCGGCACCATGCTGGCACTCGCGCAAAAGGTGTGGAAGCCGAGCCGCAGCACCGCCGCCTTCCCGCCTCAGCCGCCCTCGAAGGCGCCCAGATCATAGGCCCGGCCGCGCTTCTCGCGGCGCTCGAGGCCCGCCGGGTGGCGGTAGGACCAGAGCGGCTCGAGGCCGATGCCGCGCCAGCGCCCCGGCTCGGCCGGGGCGGCGTCGATCGCGGCCGAGCCCGGCACCGGGCGGAAATCGTCCTTTTTCGGATCGACCAGGCGCAAGGCGGGACCGAGCCGGTTGGCGACGTTCTCGAAGGGCCCGCGGGCGAGCACGCCCGGGCCCACGACGAGGTCGGCCACGAGCCGGGCCGGGCGGGTGCCGTGGTTGAAGACCACGACCGTATCGGCGGACGGGGTCACGACGGTGTTGAAGGCCATGACGAGCTCGGCCCGCTCGCCGCCGCGTTCGGCCGCCATCGCCACGACCGTGCGGTTCGGGCTCTCCGCCCCCTCGATCAAGAGATTGCCGAGCAGGAGCGTCGGCGCCCCTTCGGCGATGTCGACGAGGTAGGAGGAGGCGGCACCCGGCAGATCCTCGATCCGGTTGTAGAGGATGCGGTTCTGCTTGGCCCGGGACTTGACGTTGTGGCCGTCGACCGCGCCGCGGATCCAGCTGCCGATGAGCACGAAGCGGTCGGCGCCGTTGACGTAGATGTTGTGGCCCGGCGGCACCCCGGCTTCTTCCCAGTCGGGGAGGATGTTGGCGTAGAACTGCGAGCGCTCGATCCGCAGCTCGCCCGCAAAGTCGACGGCCGAGAGGATCCCCATCTCGTTGCCCCGGATCACGACCTCGCGCAAGGTGAGATCGCGGCCCTCCGCGCGGATCCCCGCACCGTTGCGATCGGGCACGCGCGCGCCGGTGAGCTCGACGTTCTCGATCAGGACCTGGCGGCCGGCCACCACCCAGACCGCTTTCTCGCCGGCGCCGCGGCCACCGGCGTCGATCACCGGGCGGCCGCCCACCCCGCGGATCGTGAGCCGGGAGGCCCGCCAGATCGCGACGTCGCGGTAGGTGCCGGGGAGGATTTCGACCGTATCGCCGTCGCGCGCCTCGGCCGCGGCCTGGCTCGGCAGCCGGAAGGCCTCGTTCGGGCCGACCCGCAGCACCCGGCCGCGCGGCCGCTTGGCCTGGGCCGGCTCGGCTGCGGCCACGACCGGATCGACCGCCTCGCCCGGCGCGCTCGTCCCCCGATCGGCATCGAGCCGGATCGGGGGCTGGCCCTCTTCGGGGTCGATCGCGACCCCGTCGAACCAGATCCGCCGCACCTCCCGCCGCTCGAAGGGGAGGACGAAGACGCGCCCGTCCTCGAGCTCGATCCGCAGTTCCGCGCAGGCCGGCTGCGCCAGGAGCAGGGCGAGCAGGATGGCGAGCAGGCCGGCGCCGCAGCACCTCGGCATGGTCATGAGCGCCCCCTCGCCTAACAAGTGCCCGCGGCACCCGCTCGGCCACCGTCCAGGTTGCCGATCGGGCAGCGATCACCACCGAGCGTTGCATCGCTCGGCGGCCGGGGCAAGAGCCGTCGCCCGAAGGGCGTCAGAGCACGAGGCCGCGGACATACTCCCGGAGCGCCGCCTCGGCCCGTTCGACCGCGGCGCGCGCCCGTTCGAGCTCCGCCCCGAGCGCCTCGAGCCGGTCCTCCGCCCGCGCCAGGCTCGCGAGGAAGCGCCGGGCGAGGTCGCTGCCGGCCGGCACGGAGGCGAGGTTGGTGCGCAGCCGCTCCTGCTCGGCCACGAGCGCGCCGCGCTCGCGCTCCAGCCGGTCGCGCTCGGCCACGGCCTCGGCCACCGCAGCCCGCTTGCGGCCGATCTCGGCCATCGCCTGGCGCAAAGCCTCGGGCAGCTCGCGGCCGGCGAACAGGACCGCAAGCTTGTCGGGGTCGAGCTCGAGGAGCTCGAGGCGCTCGCTCTGGGGCCGCTCGAGCACGATCTCGAGCTCGAGGATCGCCCCGGCGGCGAGGCTCCGCTCGAACCGCCACAGCCGCTCGGTCTCGGCGGTGGCGGGCGGGGCCGCGAGGCGGAAGTCGTCGACCTTGGGATGCTCGAGGACCAGCGTGCGGCCTTCTTCGGCGGGCGCCCGGACCCGGTAGCGGCTCGTCCGCCGCTCGACCCGCTCGAGGGTCAGCACGCCGTCGGCGATCCTGGCCCGGGTGATCCGCTCCTCGCGCGCAGGCTCGACGAGGACGCCCGTCCGCGCGTCGAGCGCGTAGGGCACGAGCCGGGTCTCGCCGGGCGGCAGCCGAGCGACCTCGGCATCGCCCAGGAACGCGCTGCCGCCGTCGGCGGCGCGTTCGAAGACGGTGAGGATGCCGGCGGGCAGCGTGTCGGCGCCGTGGTTGGCGATCCGCACGGCGGCGAGGGGCCGCAGCGGGCTGCGGTCGGCCTGGAGGAGGGTGATCCGTTCGGCCGGCAGGGCGCGATCGAGCTCGTGAAGTCGCTCGCCAAGGCCGCCCTCCTTCTCGGCGTCGGCGCGGCCTTCCTCTGGAACGCCCGCGGCCTGCTCCTGGGCCTTTCCGTCGTTCCGCTCGAGGTGGCCATGCCGGCGCTTGCCGACCGCGCCGCGCTCCTCTTCCTGACCCTGGCTGCCGGGCTCCTCGTGATCGCCGGCGGGGATCTTCCCGTCCAGTTCCTGCAGTG
>JANWZN010000221.1 GCA_025054575.1 Geminicoccaceae bacterium
ATACCCCGCGGGAAAGTCGTGACCGGCGCCGGCCGAACGCGGACCGTCGGTGCCGAAACGCGGGTGGCGCCACCAGGGTCGGGCCCGCGCTTCTGTTGCGCTCAGCAGTTCGCGCCAGCACGGGATCGCTTCGGCGCGCAGCCGAGCCCGCATCGCTTCGCGAGCCGGCCATTGCGCGAACGCCTCCCACCAGATCGCCCGGCCGGCCAGAAATCCGGACGCGCCCGCCGCGTAAGCGTAAGACAGAACGCGTCCGAACGCGCCCGGGCTCGCCCCGGCGGACAGCATCACCCAGGGGCGTGCAGCGAGGAAATCGAGATCGGCGAAGAGGCCGGCCGCGCGTCCGCTGCCCTGTTCGCCGGGCTCGGGCAAGCTCTCGGGGGGAATCGGGCTTTCGATCGCGAAAAGATCGACCGAATAGATCTCGTCCGCGAAGGTGCGCACACTGTCGAGCACAAGCTCGGCGCGCCGATCGTTCGTCCTCGTCTCGGGCTCGCCAGGCAGCGGGAAGGGGGAAAGTGCCAGCACGAAGGGCAGATCCCAGCTGCGGCAGGCCGCCCCCACCACCCGGACCAGCGCCGCCTGCTCCTCGCGGACGTCGAGCGCGGCATCGGGACGGTAGAACAGCTGGAGCTTCACCGCGTCGGCGCCCAGCCGCTTGGTCTTGGCCACCGACCAGCGCTCGATCGGGTGCGTGATTCGGCCGCCCGAGGTCTCCTCGAACGCGTGGCTCTCGAGCGTCAGGATCAGGCCCCTCGCAGGATCCAACACGTCCCAGACGAACGGCAACGCCCAGATCGGATCGGCGAGCGTTGCGGTCGCCAGCGGCGCCAGCTCCTCGGCCAGAAGCCGCTCGACCGCGCTCACCTCCTCGTCGCGCGCCTCGCCGCCTACCCGCTCGAGACGACGCATGATCGGCCGCCGCTGGTCGATCGCGAGCATCGCGAATCGCCCGCCGGCGTCGGCGAGCCGTCGCAGTCCCAGGAGCTTCCCGGCCGAAATTGCGGTCATGGCGAGACCTCCTCGGTGCGATCGGAAGCCAATAGAGCTTCCACTTCGGCGCGGCTCGGGAAGGCGCGCCGACCGCCGGGCCGGGTACAACGCAGGGCCGCTGCCGCCGCTGCGAACCGCAACGCCTGGCACCAAGCGGTTCCTTCCGCGAGCGCGACGAGAAGGGCGCCGTGGAAGGTGTCGCCGGCGCCCAGCGTGTCGACCGCGCGAACCGGAAAGGCGGGGAGGTGGTCGAGCCGGTCGTTCGCGACGAACAGCACCCCTTCCCCGCCGAGGGTGACCGCGAGCGCGCCCCGCGTCCGTTGCCGGATGGCGGCGAGGCCCGCGAGCGGATCCGTCTCACCGGTCCAGCGCATCAGACCGTCGCGCGAGAACGCGATGTGCGAGGCGGCCGCCAACAACGCCGTGGCCTCGGGCTCGCGCATCGCATGGTCGAGGTCGGCGAGACCGGGTACCCGGCGCGAGCGCGCGAGCTCGAGCGCGCGCACAGCGGCCGCCGGCCACCGGCCGTCGACCAGCACGGCATCGAACGCGCCGTAGGTCGACGGTGGCGGGGCCGGGGCCCTCTCGAGCAGTTCCTCCGGGGCGTGGTTCACGAGCACGCGCTCGCCGGACGCGTCGAGGATCACGGCCGAGCACGACGAACGCATGCCGGCGACGCGCTCGACGTCGTCGAACACGACCCCGTGGGCCGCCAGCTCGTCGACGATGCGGGTACCGGCACTGTCGTCACCGACCCGGGAGAGGAGACGCGAGCGGGCTCCGAGCCGCGCCGCCGTTGCCGCCGCGTTGGCCGCCATGCCACCGAGGATCTCGCGGTAGCCCGTGGCGAGATGCTTGGCCGGACCGGTCGGCAGCGCGGGCACCAGGAAGACCTGGTCGAGTACCGCGATTCCGACCGCCAGCGTCTGTACCGCCACCTTCGTCTCCGGGGTTGCTGCGGCAGCCGCAGGAGCTTAGAGCCTGGTCCAGTACTGTCCACCGCGACCACCGGGGAAAGCCGTGGCACGGATCGTCCCGAGCGCGCTTCCGAACCGAGCGGAGCGGCTTTGTTCGGGCCCCGGGCGGCAGGATCCGAGGGGATCCGGGCCCGGTCGCGCGCCGGGCCGAGTTCGCCGCTGCCTCCGGCCCAGGTGGAGGCACCGATCGTCCGCGACCGCAGCGCGGTCGACGGCACCCGCCGCGGCTCGGCCAGCGACCTCCCGATCGCCGCTCGCCCGGATCGGGCCTCGACCGTGTCGAGCTCGAGTCCTGCCGATCGGGGGGATCGAGGATCGGCCGGCGATCGGCGCCATCGAGGCGGCGGTCGCCGAGCACGATGTCGCCGCGCTGCTTCTCCCGCCGCGCGGAGCATTCGGGGAACAGCGTGACGGCGCACCGGCGGCGCCGGGCGCGCGACCTCGATCGTTCCCGAGCCCATGAAACGCTGCTCACTCCCCGCCGCCGATGATGGCCGCCGGCGGTATGGCTCGGCCGCTGCCTCAGCAGCGGAAGGCGGCGAGCAGGAAATCCGGCCGCGCGCCGTAGCGCCGGCAGAGCCGCTCGAGACCAGCCGCGCGCTCGCTCGCGCCGAGCCCGGGGCCGATCTCGGCGGCGTGGATGCCCGAGGCGACGAGACAGGTTGCCATGCCCTGCGCCGCGGCGCCCTTGATGTCGTGCTCGATACTGTCGCCGATCGCCAGGATCTCTGCCGGCTCGATCCCGGGCAACAACGCGAGGCAGGCTCGGTAGATCGGCGCGTGCGGCTTGCCGACATAGATCACGCGGCCGCCCATCTCCTCGTAGATCGCGGCCAACAGCCCGGGCGAATCGACGAAGCCGGTCGGGCTCGGCGCGACCTTGTCCGGGTTGGAGCAGAGCATCGGCAGGTCGCGGGCGCGGGCGGCCTCGGCGAGCGACCGCCACGCCTCGGCCGACCGTCCGTCGAGCCCGGAAACGAACAAGAAATCGGCTCGGTCGATGTCGTCCACCAGCTCGAGGTCGAGCCCTTCGACCGGGCCGAGATCCCCCGCCATCGTCAGAAAAACGCACCGTCGCCCCAGTTCGGTCCAAGGCCGTCCCGGCCGGTCGCGCAAGAAGCGCCAAGCGGCCTCTCCGGACGTCACGATCCCGGTCAAACGATCGACCGCGAACCCGAGCTCCTCCAGCCGCCGGCGGTTCGTCGCCGCACGCCGCCCCGAATTCGAGAGCAGGACAACACGCGCCCCGGCATCGAGGAGGACCTCGAGGGCTTCGCGTGCGCCCGGCACCGCTCGCTCGCCGTCGTGTAGGACCCCCCACTGATCGACGAGCACAGCCCGATAACGCCGGGCGAGGGGCACGATGTCCTCCAGCAGCTCCATGACCTCTCCCGGCTCGATCGGGGCAGGCGAACGGGCTGCCGGTTAGGCGATCGCAGCGGGTCGGGCAATCCCGAAGAGGTCCCGGATCGGGCCGCGGGCGACCCGATCCGGTTATCGGTTCAGTCGCCAGCGTTCACGGGCGAGTTGGGGTCGAACAGGAACGCCAGGACGTGCTTGATGTCCTCGACCGAGAGGATCTTGTTGGTGCCGAAGCGCGGCATGGTCGAACACGCGACCGTGGCGTTCGGGTTGTAGATCTTCACATAAGCATCCTTAATAGCGTCTTGAGCATAGTCGCGCAGCTTGCCGTAGCCGCGAAGCGATGGGCCCAGCGTTCCATAGGAGAGCTCGGTCGGGGCCATCTCGTGGCAGGCGTAGCAATTACCGCCGACCTGCCGCTTCGGATCGTCGCCCATGCGGAGACCGTAGCCGTTGAGCGACAGAGCCTCGCCTTTCTTC
>JANWZN010000222.1 GCA_025054575.1 Geminicoccaceae bacterium
CGGCCGCGATCGCGAGGAGGGCTGCGAAGGCCTCGGCCTCGACCCGCACCCGAACATCGGCCCCGACGCCTTCGTGCTCGATGCCGGCCGCGCCGAGGGCCGTCCGCAAGACCAAAGCCGAACGCCGGCGGCCGCCCGCGAGCGCCGCCCGCAGCAAGAGCTCCAGAAGCGGCCCGAGTGCCGCCGCCGCGGCGGCGATCGCGCCCACGAGCTCGCGCGCGCCGGCCGCGAGCGGGCCCCCGGCACCGGCCAGCAGCAGCTCGCTCGCGCTGCGGATCGCGAGCAAGGGTGTGCGCAAAGCGTGCCGGGAGAGGCCGCCCGCCGCCCCGGCCTCCGCCGGCCCGCCCTCGCTCCGTGCCGTCGAACCCTCGCGCGCGCCGTCCACCTGCCCGGCTCCCTCGACCGTCCCGTGCGGATCTCATAGGACGGCGACCCCTAACGCCGGGTTAACGGCCGCGCGGTTCGCCCCCCGCGCCGATCGCGCCCACTCTCGCCTCGCGCGCTCAGCGTGCGGCCCGCCGCTCGCGCCCGATCAGCTCGGCGAGCCGGGCCACCGGTGCCGCGCCCGGGATCAGGGTGTCGCCGACGACGAAGCTCGGCGTGCCGCTGAGCCCGAGGGCGTCCGCCAGCGCCCGGACCTTCTCGAGCTGGCGATCGATCGCCGGATCGCGCATGTCGCGGGCGAGCCGATCGGCATCGAGCCCGAGCCGGCGGGCCTGGTCGAGGATCGCCGCCTCCGAGAGGTCCTTGCTCTGCAGGAGCGCCCAGTGCAGCTCGGCGTACCGGCCCTGCCGCTTGGCCGCCAAGGCGGCGCGCGCGGCGGTTACAGAATCGGGCCCCAGAATGGGAAACTCCTTGATCACGAGCCGCACTCGGCGATCCTGCTCCAAGAGTGCTCTCAGTGCCGGCGCCATCGAACGACAATAGCCGCAGCGATAATCGATGAACTCGACGAGCGTCACGTCGCCCTTGGGATCCCCGAGCACCGGATCCTCGGGGCTCGCCAGAAGCTCGTCGCGTCGATCGGCGAGGAGCGACTTCTGGCGCTCGGCCTCGGCCGCGTCGCGCCGCCGCTGGAGCTCTTGGAGCGCCTGATAGAGCACCTCGGGCTCGCGCAAGAGATACTCCTTGACGATCCGCTCGACCTCCTCGACCGGAAGCCCGCCCTGGGCTCGCACCGGGCCTCCGGGCCAAGCGAGCGCGAGCACCGCCAGCACGACCGCGTGCCACCGCATCGCCTCTTCTCCGCGCGACCATCGCGGCCGAGGCCTAGCCGAGCCGGCCCGCCGCTGCCAGCCCGGCGCGCATCGCGCGGCCCGGATCCCGCTCAGCGCCGACCCGGATCGCCGGGCCGCGGCTCGGGCAGCTCGGCGACCGCCCGCTCGAGGTCCTGCAGCCGCAGCCAGGCCGGATCCTGCGGCCCGACGTGTTGGCGGGCGCGGCCGAGATGGAGCTCGGCGTCGCGCTTGTTGCGAGCCAGCACCGCGGCCTCGGCGAAGGCGAGCGAGGCCGGCCCGATCCGGCCGAGCCGGCCTTCGGCCGTGCCCAGAACCCGCAAGGCACCGATGTCGCGCGGCTCGTGGCGGACCACCTCGCGGGCGAGCACCGCCGCCTCCTCGAGGCCGCGGCCGTCGCGCCGCTCGAGCAACGCGCGGGCGAGGCCGAGCCGCAGCAAGGGTGCCTCGGGGGCGAGCCGCACGGCCTCCCGCCAGGGTCCGATCGACTCCTCGATTCGCCCGTTCTCGAACAGGATCTGGCCCAACAGCTCGTGGAGGTAGGGATCTTTGGGTCGCTCGGCCACGAGGCCGCGGGCGAGCCGGACCGCGTCTTCGACCTCGCCGCGCCGATGATGGGCCGCGGCCCGCGCGTAGCGCGCCGCGAAGGTTTCGCCGTTCCAGCGGCGCAGCACCGTTTCGGGATCGCCCAGAAAGCCGTCGAGCTTGGCGCGGACCCGCTCGTGCACCGCCGCCCGCTCGGCGCCGAGCGTGCGGCCGCGGTAAGGCGAGCTCGCATCCGCTGCCTCGAGGGCCCCGATCCGGTCGCGGGTCAAGGGATGGGTGCGGCGATAGACGTCGCCTTCCCGGGTGATCCGCAGATCCTGCGTCTCGACCACGGCCAGGAACTCGATCAGGCCGCGGGGCGGCAGACCGAGGGCCGCCAGATAGTCGATCGCCGTCAGATCGGCCGCTTGCTCCTGGCCGCGGGTGAAGGCCAGGACCCCGCTCTGGGCGGCGGTCGCCCCGCCGGCGATGATCGCCGTGCCCACGGCCGGCCCGCCGAGGGCCGCTGCGGCGAGCCCGAGGGCGGTGCCCAAGAGCATCTGCTTGGTCGCCTGCTCGCGCGCGAGCATCTGGCGCGAGAGATGGCCGCCCGCGATGTGGCCCGCCTCGTGCGCGATCACGCCCGCGAGCTGCTCGGGCGTCGTCGTCCGCGCGATCAGGCCCGTGTTGAGGAAGAGGTTCTGGCCGCCGGCTACGAACGCGTTGAGCCGCTCGTCCTTGACGAGATAGACGTCGACCGCACCCGGCGCGAGCCCGGCCGCTTCGAAGATCGGATCGGCGAGGGAGCGCACATGCGCCTCGATCTCGGCATCGCGGACGATCGCGAGGGCGCCGAGCGGTGCCGCCAGCCATGGCGCGAGCAGGATCACGAGGCCCAGAACGACCGCGCGCGCCCACCGCCGAGCCCGGGAGATCATCAGAAGGATCCGGTCGCGGGGTTGACGTGGCGGGCTTGCCACGGCCTCTTCCCGCAAGGCTGCGAGATGGGATCGCGAGCGCCCCGATGCCAGAGATCCGCCCCGTTCCGCACCCCTCGCGGCGCAGCGCGATCGCGCCCTTCACGGTGATGGAGGTGCTGGCTGCGGCCAATCGCCGCGCCGCCTCGGGCCGCGCCGTCTACCACCTCGAGATCGGCGAGCCCGGCGGCGGGCCGCCCCGGATGGCACTCGCGGCCGCGCAAACCGCGCTCGAGCGGGCCCATCTCGGCTACACCGAGGCCCTGGGCCTCGGCGCGTTGCGCGCCCGCCTCGCCCGGCTCTACGGCGAGCGCCACGGCCTTGCGATCGACCCGCAGCGGATCGTGATCACCGCCGGGGCGTCGGGTGCCTTCGTCCTGGCCTTCCTGGCGGCGTTCGACGCCGGCGACCGCGTGGCGCTCGCGAGCCCGGGCTATCCCGCCTATCGCAACATCCTGCGCGCCCTCGACGGCGAGCCGGTCGAGCTGCCGGTCGGTCCCGAGACCCGCTTCCAGCCCGTGCCCGCGCTTTTGGACGCGCTCGAGGGTCCGCTCGCCGGCCTGGTCCTCGCGAGCCCGGCCAATCCTACGGGCACGATGCTCGCGCGCGCCGAGCTCGCCCGCTTGGCCGGCTGGTGCCGAGCCCGCGGCGTGCGGCTCGTGGCCGACGAGATCTATCACGGGATCACCTACGAAGAGCCGGCCGCGTCGATCCTGGAGGTCGAGCCCGAGGCGATCGTCGTCAACAGCTTCTCCAAATATTGGTGCATGACCGGCTGGCGGCTGGGCTGGCTGGTGCTGCCCGAGGATCTGCTGGAGCCGGTGACCCGGCTCGCCCAGAACCTCTTCATCGCACCACCGGCGATCGCCCAGTACGCCGCGCTCGCGGCACTCGAGGCGGGGGCCGAGCTCGACGCCCGGGTCGCGGCCTATCGCCGCAACCGCGACCGGCTGTTGCAGGCGCTCGCCGCGGGCGGGCTCGACCGCGTCGCCCCGCCCGACGGCGCCTTCTATCTCTGGGTCGACATCCGCGCGCGCGAGGAGCCGGCCACCTCCTTTTGCCGCCGGCTCT
>JANWZN010000223.1 GCA_025054575.1 Geminicoccaceae bacterium
GAGCGCGCGCTCGGGCCGCCGAGCCGGGCTTGGCTCGTGCTCGGGCTGCTCGGGCTCGCGACGCTCGTGGCCCTGGCCCCGCAGCTGGCGCTGCCCGCGCTCCTCGCCGCGGTGGCGGCTTCGCTGCGCGCCGCCTTCGCGACGACGCTCGCGGGCGGCCTCTGCCTCGCGCTGGGCGCGGCGCTGCGGGTCGACGCGGGCCTCTCGTTGCTCGCCGTCGAGCACGGGCCGATCGCGCCCCTGTTCGTGGCCGTCCTCGTGCTGCTCGGATCGCTGGAGCCCGCCCGAGCGGGCGCCGTGCTCGCGAGCGCGTCGAGCGGGCCCTGGAAGGACGCGCTGCGCCTGGCGGCGAGGGTCGCGGCCGCCGCACTCTGGCCGGCGTTGCTGACCGGCCTCGGCCTGCTCGGCGCCGAGCCGCGCCCCTGGGCGGTCGCCAGCGTCTTTCTCCTTCTTGCAGCCCTTCTGCGCCCGCTGGCGCCTCGGGCGAGGGCCGCGGCTGCGCTGCCCGGCCGCCTGGTGCCCTTGCGGGCGATCCCGCCCGCGGGCCCGCTCTGGGCCGCTTGGCTCGCGACGGTGGCCCTGGGCGCCTGGTCGGCTTCGACCGCCGGGCCGGATTTCGTGCCGTGAGCGGGGTCGTGGGCTGTGCGCTGCGCCGGGCGGCACGGGCCCGCCCCGCGCGCCGCGGCTCAGCGCCGAAGCAGGCGGCGCAGGCCGGTCGCGAGCTTGTCGCTCCAGCGCTGGGCGAGGTCTTCGGCGGCCACGACGGTCTTGGCGAACGCCGGATGACGGGCCTTGAGGCGGGTCAACAGCCGCTCCGCCCAGGCCGCGTGGCGGGAGAGGATCAAGAGGCCCACGGTGATGAACAGGATGCCCTGGAGGATCGGCAGAAACAGGCCCAGCACGCCCAGGACGAGAAAGCCGTAGCCGAGGCCGAGCATGGCGATCCGGGTCATGCGCGCTCCGCGAGCCTCAGCCATTGCGCCTCGTCGATCACCTCGACGCCCAGCTCGCGGGCCTTGGCGAGTTTGCTGCCGGCCTCCGCACCGGCGACGACGAGGTCGGTGGCGCGCGAGACCGAGCCCGCGACCTTGGCACCCAGCGCCTCGGCCCGCGCCTTGGCCTCCGCCCGCGTCATATGGCGGAGCGTGCCGGTGAACACCACCGTCTTGCCGGCCAAGGGCGAGGCGGTGGTGCGCGTCGCCTCGACCGGCAGGATCACGAGCTCGGCCGCGAGCCGATCGGTCGCGGCGCGGTTGTGCGGCTCGGCGAAGAACTCGGCGAGCGACTCGACCACGACCGGGCCGATCCCGTCGATCGCGAGGAGGTCCTCGCGCGTGGCCGGATCGCCCGCGACCAACCGATCCATCGCGGCACGGAAGCGGGGCCAGTTGTGATAGTGACGGGCCAGGAGCCGCGCGGTCACCTCGCCCACGAAGCGGATGCCGAGCCCGTTGAGGACGCGGTCGAGCGGCTGGCGCCGGCGCGCCTCGATCGCCGCCACCAACTTCTCGATCTTCTTCTGGCCCCAACCCTCGAGCGCTTCGAGCCGGGCCAGCCGATCGCGCTCGCGCGGCAGCGTGAAGAGATCGGCCGGCTCGCGGATCAGCCCGGCCGCGTGGAGCTGCGGGATCTGCTTCTTGCCGAGCCCTTCGATGTCGAAGGCGGCGCGGCTCACCAGATGCTCGAGCCGGGCCTCGACCTGGGCCGGACAGACGAGGCCACCCGTGCACCGCCAGACCGCCTCGCCCGGCTCGCGCACGGCGGTGGCACCGCAGACCGGGCAGCGGTCGGGAAAGCGGAACGGCGCGCTGTCCTTCGGACGCTCTTCGGGGACGACCGCGACGACCTGGGGGATGACGTCGCCTGCGCGCTCGACGATCACCGTGTCGGCCACGCGGATGTCGCGCTCGCGGATGTAATCCTCGATGTGCAGCGTCGCCCGGCCGACCACGACCCCGCCCACGGTCACCGGTTCGAGCTCGGCCACCGGCGTCATGGCACCGGTGCGGCCGACCTGCACGGTGATCGCCCGGATCCGGGTGGTCGCCCGCTGGGCCGGGAACTTGTGGGCGATCGCCCAGCGCGGCGCGCGGCCGACGAAGCCGAGCCGTTCCTGCAGATCGATGCGGTCGACTTTGTCGACCACGCCGTCGATGTCGTAGGCGAGCGCGAAGCGGCGCGCTTCGAGCCGCTGTTGGTAGGCCAGGAGCGCGCCCAGGTCGCGGCAGCGTTCGACCAGGGGCTCGACCCGGAAGCCCAGGCGCTCGAGACCGCGCAGATACTCGAAATAGGAGCCGCGGATCGGCGGATCGGCCTCGCCCCAGCCGTGCGGCAGGAAGCGCAGCCGGCGGCTCGCGGTGATCTTGCTGTCGAGCTGGCGCAACGATCCCGCGGCGGCGTTGCGCGGGTTGGCGAACAAGGGCTCGCCCGAAGCGGCACGGCGGGCGTTCAAGGCCTCGAAATCGGCCCGTTCCATGTAGACTTCGCCCCGCACCTCGAGCAGCGGCGGCGGATCGTCGACCAGGAGGCGCTGCGGGATGTCGCGGATCGTGCGGACGTTGGCGGTGACGTCCTCGCCCTCGAAGCCGTCGCCGCGGGTGGCCCCCCGGACCAGGATTCCTCCTTCGTAGCGGAGCGAACAGGACAGCCCGTCGATCTTGGGCTCGGCCACGAAGTCGAGCGGCTCCTCCGGGCCCATCCCGAGGAAGCGGCGGATCCGTGCGACGAATTCGGCGACCTCGCCGTCGCTGTAGGCATTGTCGAGGGTCAGCATCGGCACGGTGTGGCGGACTTTGCCGAAGGCCTCGACCGGCGGGGCACCGATCCGCAAGGACGGGCTGTCGGGCCGCACGAGATCGGGAAAGCGGGCCTCGATCGCGGCGTTGCGGGCCCGGAGCGCGTCGTACTCGGCGTCCGAGATCTCGGGCCGGGCGAGCTGGTAGTAGAGCCGGTCGTGGCGGGCGATCTCGGCTGCGAGCCAGGCGAGCTCGGCCTCGGCCTCCGCCCGGCTCAACCGCTCGACCGGCTTGCCGGCACTCTGCGGCCGCTTCACGGCTCGGCTCCGGCGAGCTCGAGCAGGCTCTGGGCGGCGGCACGCGCGGCCTCGGTGATCTCGGCTCCGGCCAGCATGCGGGCGATCTCCTGGCGCCTGGCGGCAGCGTCGAGCGGCACCAGCTCCACGCGGGTCCGGTGGGCCTCGATCTGCTTGCGGACGAGCACGTGGTTGCGCGCCCTGGCCGCGATCTGCGGCGCGTGGGTGACGACCAGGACCTGGCGCTCGCGAGCGAGCCGGGCGAGCCGCTCGCCCACGGCATCGGCCGTGGCACCGCCGATCCCGGCGTCGATCTCGTCGAAGATCAAGGTCGGCGTCGGGTCGAGCCGGGCGAGCACGAGCTCGAGCGCCAGCATGAAGCGGGACAACTCGCCGCCCGAGGCGATCTTGGCGAGCGGTCCTGCCGGCAGCCCCGGATTGGTCGCGACCAGAAACGCGATCCGTTCGGCACCGTCGGGCCCGAGCGAGGCGTCGGGCTGCGGCTCGATCGCCACCTCGAAGCGTGCCCGCTCGAGCTTCAAGGGTGCGAGCTCGGCCGCCACGGCTTCGGCCAGACGCGGTGCCGCCGCCGCGCGCAGCGCCGAGAGCCGGGCCGCGGCGGCGCGAAAGGCGGCCTCGGCAGCTTCCGCCTCGCGCTCGGCCGCGGCGAGCGCCGTGCTGCCGTCCTCGAGCCTGGCGAGCTCGGCCCGGGTCGCCGCGAGCAAGGCCGGCAGTGCGTCGACCGCCACGCG
>JANWZN010000224.1 GCA_025054575.1 Geminicoccaceae bacterium
GCCTCGTGCACGAGCGGGGCGCCCGGAGCGAGCGCGGCCGGCGCGTCGGTCACCGCGGGCAAGGGCTCCCAGTCGATCCGCACGGCCTCGGCCGCGTCCCGAGCGAGCGCCAGGCTCTCGGCCACGACCAGGACCACGGGCTCGCCCACGTGCCGCACCACCTCCTGCGCCAGGATCGGGTGCGGCGGCTCGGCCATGGGCTTGCCGTCCGCCCCGGTCACCTGCCAGCCGCAGGGCAGGCCGCCCACGCCCATGGCGGCGACCTCGGCACCGCCGAGCACGAGGAGCACGCCCGGCATGGCGCGGGCCGCCTCGAGATCGATCCCGCGGATCCGCGCATGCGCGTACGGCGAGCGGACGATCACCGCATAGGCCTGGCGCGGCAGGGTGATGTCGTCCGTGTAGCGACCGGTGCCGGTCAGGAACCGGCGATCCTCCTTGCGCGGGATCGCGGCACCCAGAAGCCGATCGGACATGGACGTCCCTCCCTTGCTCGCTCGAGCGAGGCGGCGATGCGGGCCGCCGCCTCGCGCCCGATCATCCGGCGCGACGCTCGCCCAGCCGCCAGGCGAGCGGCAGGAGCGCCATGGCGAGCGCGATCTTGAGCGCCTCGGCCGGCAGGAACGGCAGGACACCCGCGGCCCAGGCCTTCTCGAAGCCGATCAGCGTGGCGAGCCAGCTCACCCCCAGCGCCAGGATGACGACATCGCCCACGAGAAACATCGGCAGGGCGGTGAGGACGCGGCGGTCGAGGCCGCGCTCGGCGAGCTTGCCGACGAGCCAGGCGGCTACGAGGAAGCCCACGAGATAGCCGCCCGTGGGGCCGGTCAGATAGGCGAGGCCGCCGCCCTTGGCGAAGACCGGCAGCCCGAGCGCACCCTGGGCCAGGTAGACGAGCACGGTGGCGGCCCCGAGCGTCGAGCCGTAGGTGGCGCCGATCAGCAGCACGACGAAGGTCTGCATGGTCATCGGCACCGGCCAGAACGGTACCTGGACCTTGGCCGAGAGCGTCAAGAGGAGCGAGCCCGCGACGATCAGCACGATCGCGCGGGTGGTGGCGTTGCCCGCTTCGACGGGCCACAGGCGGGCGGCGAGGGTTCCTGTCATGCTTCCTGTCCTTTTCGATCGAAGCTCTGGGTGCGCGGGACGGACGGGCTCACGCGGCCAGATGCGCGCGGATCGCGTCCAGGAGCTTGCGGCGCTCGGCGCGCGCCCGCAACGCTTCCGCCATGTCGCAGGGCACGAAGCGGGTGGGGGTGTGCGGCTGCAGCTGGCCGATCAGGTCCATGTCCGCCGAGATCACGGTACCCAGCATCATGTAGCCGCCGCCCGAGACCGCGTCGCGGTGCAGCGCGATCGGCTCGGTGCCGCCCGGCACCTGGATCGAGCCGTAGGGATAGGCGGCATCGACGATGTTGGAGGGATCCGAGCCCGCACCGAAGGGCTGCTCGCGCGGCACGAAGGTCAAGGGCCGGCCGCCCCTGAAGCGATAGCCGATCCGATCGGCCTCGGGGGCGACCTTCCAGGTGTCCTCGAAGAAGCTCTGCTTCGCTTCCTCGGTCAGGCGATGCCAGTAGAGCCCGGGCATCACCCGAAGCTTGGCGGGCATCTCGGGCATCCGCCGCAGATGCTCGGGCACGCTGCGCCCTTCGGCAGCACCCGCCCCGGCGCCGAGCGGCAACAGATCGCCCGCCTCGAGCTTGCGGCCCTTGAACCCGCCGAGCGCTCCCAACGCATAAGTCGAACGCGAGCCGAGGACGACCGGTACGTCGATCCCGCCCGAGATCGCGATGTAGATCCGTGCACCCTTCTTCAAAAAGTCGAAGGACAGCGTATCGCCCTTCTCGACCCGGAACGAGGTCCAGAGCGGGCGCGGCTCGCCGTTCACCTTGGGCGCGATGTCGGCCCCGGTCACGGCCACGGTCCGGGCATCTTCAAAGCGCAGCTCGGGGCCCATGAAGGGGCATTCGAGCAGGGCCGCGTCCTCCGGATTGCCGACCAGGAGGTTGGCCGTGCGCGCCGCGAGCCGGTCCATCGCGCCGGAGATCGGGATGCCGACATGGTAGTAGCCGGGTCGGCCGAGGTCCTGGACGGTGGTGGCGAGCCCGGGGCGGACGACCTCAAGCATGGAGCGCCTCCAGGAGCTTGCGGTTGGTGCCGTCGACGTCGTGCTCGAAGGCGTCGAGGTCGAAGGTGACCTCGGCCATCTT
The DNA here is from genome assembly GCA_025054575.1 of Geminicoccaceae bacterium. Taxonomy (GTDB): domain Bacteria; phylum Pseudomonadota; class Alphaproteobacteria; order Geminicoccales; family Geminicoccaceae; genus JANXAZ01. Next base: position 2,211 of record JANWZN010000224.1, read on the forward strand.
CGGCACGAAGCGGCCGGCCTCGACATCGGCCTTGATCGAATCGTAGCCCTCGCGGTCGATCGGCTTCCAGACCAGGATGTCGCCGGGGCGGAACAGGCACATGAAGTCCTGTAGATACGAGATCTTCTGTTGCGGGTCGTAGATCGGCATGGGCGTGATGCCGAACATCTGATAGCCGCCGGCGCCGCGCACCGAATAGATGCAGCCGAAGCAGCCGCCGAAGCCGATGGTCAAGGCCGGGGTGTCGGTCCGCGGCCGCAGATATTTCGGGACCTGGATCTGCCGTTTGCGCTCGACCATTTGGTAGAGGAAGGGGAGCCCAGCCACGAAGCCCACCATCGAGACGAACCAGGGCGAGCCCGTGAAGGCGGCGAGGAACGCATCCACGCTCGGATAGTGGTTGATCCGAGCCGCGAACTCGATGTCGGTCGCGTTCGGGTCCTGGTGGCGGTCGCGAAAGCGCATCAAGGTCTCGGTCGTCCAGGGATCGCGAAAATAGGCCGGGACCTCGAGGATGCGGGTGGCGATCCGGTGCGAGGCCTGGGCCTGGGCTTCGATCCGCTTGACCTCGGCCTCGATGTCGGATGGCGCGATCACGTCCGGGTCGAACTTGACCTGGAAGGAGGCGTTGGCCGGGCAGATCTCGGTGACGCCCCGGATGTTCGCCTGCTTGATCGCGGTGCAGACCGAGAGGCTCTTGAAGAAGGCCTCGAGCGACATCTCCTCGTCGATCTCGACGAAGAGATGCTCGTCGCCGCCGAAGGAATATCGCGATTCCGTCCTCGCCACCGCCACCTCCTTCACGCGAGCTTCTGTCGGTTCGATTCGAGCCAGGGCTCGAGCCAGGCCGTATGCACGTCCCAGCTCCGCACCTCGGGGGCCCGCACGAGCAGCCGGTGCAGCCCGGCCGTGGTCGGGATCCCGCCGATCGCAAGCTCGGCCAATGCCCGCTCGAGCCGGGCCAGGGCCTCCGCCCGATCGCGGCCCCGCGCGATGAGCTTCATGAGCAGGGAATCGTAGAAGGGCGGCACCTCGTAGCCCGTGAAGAGGGCCGTGTCGATGCGCACGCCCGGTCCGCCGGGAAGCTCGAGGCTCGCGATCCGGCCCGGATGCGGGGCGAAGTCGCGTGCCGGGTCCTCGGCGTTGATCCGCACCTCGATCGCGTGGCCGCGCGCGTCGATCGCCTCCTGGCGGAAGGGCAGGGGCGCACCACCCGCGATCTCGAGCATGGCCTTGACCAGATCGATGCCGGTTATCTCTTCGCTCACGGGGTGCTCGACCTGGATGCGGGTGTTCATCTCGAGGAAGTAGAAGGCGCCGTTTGCTTCGTCGAACAGGAATTCGACCGTCCCCGCCCCCTTGTAGCGGACCCGCTCGGCGAGCCGGACGGCGGCCATGCAGAGCTTCTCGCGGATCGCGGGCTCGAGGCGGACGGCGGGTGCCTCCTCCCAGAGCTTCTGGCGGCGGCGTTGCAGCGAGCAGTCGCGCTCGAAGAGGTGGATCACGCGCTCGCCGTCGCCCAGCACCTGGACCTCGAGGTGGCGG
>JANWZN010000225.1 GCA_025054575.1 Geminicoccaceae bacterium
TGCGGCCGATCGGCGCCGACGGCACGCCACTCGTGGGACCGCTGCCGGGCCGGCCGGGCCTCTGGCTCGCTACTGGCCACGGGCCCTGGGGCATCCTCGAGGCGCCGGCCACGGGGGAGCTTCTGGCCGACCTCCTGCTCGATCGCACCCCGCGCCTCGACCCGAGCCCCTTCGATCCGGCCCGACCCGCGGCCGGTCCCTGATCGTTTCCGACCGCCGGGGCCTCGCCGCCGCGGCGCGGCCGGCCCGGCTCGTGCGCTCAGCCGCCCAGGGCCCGGATCACCTCGTCGGTGGTCGTGACCGCCGCCACGTTGCGCATGGCGTAGTCGATCGAGGCTCGGTGCCAGTCGGCGTTCATGGTCGAGCAGGCGTCTTCCGGCACGACCATCACGTAGCCCTTGTCGGCGCCGGTGCGGGCGGTGTGCTCGATCGACATGTTGGTCCAGGCGCCTGTGTCGATCAGCACGTCGCGGCCGAGGGCCTTGAGCAGGATCTCGAGCTTCGAGCCCTCCCACGCGCTCATTCGCATCTTCTCGACCACGAAATCGCCCGGCTGCGGCTCGAGGCCGGGCACCGGTGCCGCCCCCCAGCTGCCGCGCACGAGGCCCTTGGATTCGACCAGGCCCTCGAAGAGCGGGCAGTTGAGGGTGACGCCCGGTGCCCCCGGCTCGACCACGAACCAGATGTGGATCACGGGCACGCCCACCTTGCGGCAATGCTCGGCCAAGCGGGCGATGTTGGCGATCGTCCCCTGCTCCCGGCAATGTTGCGGCGAGCCCGAGGCGGCGAAGGCACCACCCTCCATCACCACGTCGTTCTGCATGTCCTGGATCAAGAGCGCGCAGCGCGCGGGATCGAGCCGGAACCCCTCCTCCACCCGCAAAGAGCGGGCCGGCTCGCGCGCCGGGGTCGAGGCGGGCAGCGTCGTGCCACTGCGCGCCGCGACGCGCGAGCTGCCCACGGCTGGTGCGGCCCGCATATAGGGCTCGCGCCTTGGGCCCACCTTGGTGCGCACCGCGTAGAGCGAGCGGGTCGCGGTGAGGAACAGCGTGCGCCAATCCTCCCCGCCCCAGGCGAGGTTGGCCACGAGCTCGGGCACGCGGACCGTGCCGATGTGCCTGCCCTGCGGGTCGAGGATCCACACTCCGCCGGGCCCCGTGCACCAGACGTTGCCGCGCTCGTCGCACTTCATTCCGTCCGGCACGCCGGGCTCGAGTTCGGAGCGGATGCCCGAGGCGAGGATCCAGCCGGCCCCGAGCGAGCCGTCCGGCTTCACCTCGAAGGCGCGGATCAGCGCCTGCACCGTGTCGTTGACGTAGAGGATGCTCTCGTCCGGCGAGAAGCAGAGCCCGTTCGGCTGGTCGAACAAATAGCGCTCGACGAGGAGCTGCGGCGGTCCGCCCTGCGGCGGCAGCCGGTAGACCCCCTGGAATCCCAGCTGGCGCGGCCGCTCCACGCCGTAGACCGGCATCCGCCCGTACCAGGGGTCGGAAAAGTAGATCGAGCCGTCGGAGCGGACGCAGACGTCGTTCGGGCTGTTGAGCTCCTTGCCCTCGAAATGGGTGGCCAGCACCTCGCGCCGGCCGTCCTGGGTGAAGCGGACGAGGGCGGAGGTCGCGTGCTCGCAGGCCAGAAGGTCGAGCCGGGCGTCGTAGGTAAGCCCGTTCGCCTTGTTGGAGGGCCGCATCACCTCCTCGATCCCCTTGCCCGGCGTCCAGCGCCGGCGCACGTCGGCCGGCATGTCGGAGAAGAGCAGGAAGTGGTCGACCGGGTGCCAGACCGGCCCCTCGGTGAAGGTGAAGCCGGTGGCGAGCTGCTCGACCGGTGTTTCGGGGTCGATCAGCTCGCGCGCCTGCGGCGTCAGGATCTCGTGCGCCACCGCCGCCTCCGCTCAGGCCGGGAACCAGGCGCGCGCCGGCAGCGAAGACACCACGGGCCCCGGCACCTGGTCGAACAGCCGGCCGACGACCTGGCCGCCCTCGACCTTGGCCGGCCGGTCGTGCACCGGCAGGAGATAGCGCGCATTCGCGAGCAGCTTCTTGATGGCCGCCTTCTCCTGCCGCTTCGTCGTGCCGTGATTGCCGGTGACCTGCGGCTCCATGGCCTGGGTGACGCGGAAGGGCTCGATGATCTGGTCGTGGAAGTCGTAGATCACGTCGCCGCAGATCGTCGCCACCCCATCGGCGGTGTGCACGTGCACGTTCATCGAGCCCTCGGTGTGCGCGCCGGCCGCCTCGCAATAGAGCCCGGGGAAGATCTCGACCGGGCCGCTGATCTCGAGATCGAGGAAGCGCAGCGCCCCCTTGGTGTGCAGCCGGTCGATCAGGTGCTTGATGTCGGGTGCCGGATATTGCGGGTGCATGAGGCCGGAGACCGAATATTCGAGCTCGCGGCGGTTGACCACGACCGTGGTGTTCATCGGGAAGAGATCGTCCTTGCCGGCGTGGTCGATGTGCAGGTGGGTGTGCATGACGTAGCGGATGTCGCCGAGCTTGAGGCCGTGCCGGGCGAGCTGGTTCTCGATCAGGTTCTCGTGGAACTGGAGCCCGCGCATGCCGAGGGTCTCCATGATCGCGTTCGAGCGGTAACCCGTGTCGACCAGCACGGGCCAGGGCCCGCCCAGAATCAGAAAGCCGAGCGTGGGCACCCGGCGGGTCCGGCCGCAGTCGCGCCCGAGCACGAGAAAGCTCGATTCGAGCTCGATGTCGCCATAGTCCAGGATCTTGATCTCGAGCGGCACGGGGCGGGCCTCCCTTCAGTCCAGACGGTAGATGCGGCGGGCGTTGTCCGAGAGCACGGCGCGGCGGTCGGGCTCGGAGAGCCCGGCGAGCGCGGCGCGATAGGCGTCCAGCAGGTCGCGATAGCCGCACCAGAGCTTCTCGATCGGAAAGTTCGAGCCGAACAGGCAGCGCCGCGGGCCGAACAGCTCGAGCGCGGCGGCGCCGATCCGAGCGATCAGGGCGCGATCGAGCCGGCGCACGAAGGTGTTGAGCCCCGAGAGCTTGCAGGCGAGGTTGGGCTCGGCCGCGAGCCGGGAAAGCGCCGCCCGCCAGCGTGCGAAGCCCGCTTCGCTGTCGTCCTCGAGCATGCCCGCATGCACCAGCACGAAGCCGGTGCCCGGGCAGGCGCGCAGAAGCGTGAGCGCGCTCTCGACCTGGCCCGCGAAGACCTGCAGCTCGAAGACGAGGCCCAGCTCGCCGAGCCGCCTGCAGCCCTCGATCAGCCGCGGATCGCTCGCGAGGTCGGGGCGGGGCGCGAAGCGGTACTCGGCGACCTCGTGCCAGTGCAGCTGCTGACGCACCCCGCGCACCGCGGGATGGCGGGCGAGCTCCTCGAGCCGTCGCGGCGCGTCCTCGGCCAAAAGGTCGGCATAGGCGACGATCGCCACCGGAAGGCCCGCCCGGCGGACCTCGCCCTCGACCCAGAGCACCTCCTCGAGGGCCCGCGCCGGCGCCCAATTGGCCTGGACGTAGACCACCGCCTCGACGCCCGTGCCGGCGATGTCGCGGCGATACTCCTCAATCGAATAGTCGCGTCGCAGCGGCTCGTAGGGGCCGAAGATCCGGGGCTGCATCGGGCCCTGGAGCCAGGGCAGGTCGGCTCGGCGCCAGATGTGGAAATGCGCGTCGACGAGGCCGCTCATGCGACGAGCCTCCGCTGCGGACGGTCGCGGGAAAGGTCGAGCACCTGGCGGCAGAGCGTCGCGATCGAGCCGGCCGGCACGAGCGCGTC
>JANWZN010000226.1 GCA_025054575.1 Geminicoccaceae bacterium
CGATCCCGCGCGACGCTCCGGTCACCAGCACGTTCGGCATGTGGATCGGCTCCCTTCTGTTGCGAGCGCTCTCGCCGAGAACGGGCTCGCCTCGCTCACTCGCAAGCCCGCGCCTCGATCTGGCGGATCCGCATCCGCCGTTCGGCGTCGAGTTCGCCTTGCGCCCGGATCGCGGCGATCTCGGTTTCCTTTTGCGCAGCGCACGCGTCGCGACCGGCCGCGGTCGGCTGCGCACGGACGAGCGCGGCGGCCTCGCTCTGCGGCGGGGCCGCGAGCGCGGGCGGACGGCTCGGCGGCTCGGGGCGCTCGCGCACCGACCAGGCGATCAGGCCGAAGCACCCGGCCGCCACCACGAGAGCGGTCGCCCGCCCGGCGAGTTCGGCCGCGGTCGTGCGCCGTCGGGCGCTCATTGCAGCTCGATCGCGCCGTCGATCACGATGTCGAGGCCGGCCTCGGGAATTTCGAGCCGGACCTTGGCGCCGAGCGTCTCCTCGCCCCGCAAGCGGCCCTCCTCGATCGCCTTGCGGACCGCCTGCTCGATCGCGCGCTGGCCGCTCACGCCGACCTTCTTGAGGAACTTGCGCACGCTCATGTTGAAGACGTCTTCGTCCAAGGCCGTCCTCCTTCGCCGACCCGCTCAGCCGGCCGCGGCGAGCGGCAGGTTGACGAGCAGGTTCTGCGGCTTGCAGCGTACCCGACCGGCCGCGTCCCTGGCGAGCGCCAGATAGACCGGGCGACCGCGCAATGCCGGCAGCACCACGCTCGGGTCCCGGAACTCGAGGCGGAACAGGGCGAGGAGACGAGCGAGACGATCCTCGCCGACCTCCTGGCCGTGCCAGAGCGCGTTCAAGATGCCTGTGGCCTCGGCATCGAGCCCGACATGCCACGACCAGCGCTCGTCGCGGATCTGCTGCACGGGCTGGATGCGAGCCGCGACCCCCAGCATGTGACCGATCCAAGCCTCGAGCACGCGAGCGAGCGCATCGAGTCCCTCGCGGCCGAAGCCGAGATCGAGCACGGTGTCGAACAGGTCGCTGCGATCCCAATAGCTCGCGGCGTTGTCCGGGCGCAGGACGTCGAGCTCGACCGGGGCCAAGGGCGCGCCGGCTTCGCGCAAGAAGGCGCCGATCCGACCGAGGCCGCCCGTGCGCGCCCGCAGCGCGATCGTCTCGGCATCGGCGAGCAGCACCGCGCCCTCCTGCACGGTCGCCCGCTGCTCGCGGAACAGGCATTCGGCCGCGCGCGCGCGAAACGGGTCGCGCGCGGACTCGAGAATGCCGCGCAACAACGCGTGCACGAGCTGGTCGAGGAAGAGCGCGGGAAATCGGACCGCGGGCTCGACGAAGAGGGCGAGGTAGGCGTCCTCGAGCGTCGGATGGGCCAAGAGATGGTCGCGGAACGCGGCGAACACGCCCCAGTTCTCGCGGGCATCGGGATCCCGCAGTGCCACCAGCGAAACCGGCGTGATCGGGCGGCGCGGGTCGCGCAAGAGCGCCGCGTGCAGCGCCCGCTCCGCCGGGCACGCCTCCTCGGGCGGAACGAGCTCGGGGCGATGCAGCCAGGCCGCGAGAAAGGCATCGCTGAGCCGGTGTCGGCCGGACGCGTCGCGATCGAGCAGATGCCAGCCCGAGCTCCGCCAGAAATCCACTGCCGCCTCGGCCGCCGCCACGACGCTCACGCCCGCTCCCCTCTCGACGACGCTGCTCGGAGATGATCGCGCGCGAGGCGGCACTCGACCAGCCCGCAGATCACGCCGGTCGCGGCCTCGGGCGCAGGTGGCGTCGGAGAGGTGGTCGGCGACCGCACCGCGCCCTGCCTTGCGTCCGTCGCATTCGACGGCACCGGCCCCGGAACCGCTTGCGACCCGCGGGCTCGCCACGGCCCGAACCGGGCCACGCACCGCGATGCGCCGATCGGGGCGGCGCCCGGACGGATTCCCCGCCGCGCGCCGAAAAGCGCAGGGCTAGAAAGCAGGGCTTGAAAGATGTCGCGGGCCCGACCGGCTGCTCCTCGTTCGCCGCTCGCAGCGGGCCGGATCGCGCCCGAGATCCGACGGGCTCGATCGCTTGCGCCCCGGGGCCGCGCGCTCGACCTCCTTGCGAGAGGGAGCCGCTTATCAGATCAAGGCGGCCGCAACCCCCGCGGTAGCGCGCTGGCGGCCGGATCCGCTCTCGTCGTGCGTCGCGAGTTCCTCGCGCAACCGCTGGACCGACCCGCCGCGCCGGCGAGGCGGCGCGGTCGTCGCGAACGGTTCGGCCGAGGGCCGCTACGGAGCCTCGCTCGGGCCGGTGGATCGCGCGGTAGGCACGTGGCGGAAATCGGCGCCTCGGCTGGGAGCCGCCTCGCGCGCGGGGACGGTGCACGGGGAAGCCCGCGCCCTCTCAGCTGGATCCCGGCCGGTTCGCGCGGGCCGGGAGGGTGCGCCGATCGCCTAGCGTTCCGCCGAGCGCGGATCATGGCGCTAGAAAAGAAGCGTGGCCCGGCGACCGGGCGGCGAGCCAGCGGGCGGGGGAGCGGGCGGTCGGGCCGCGCGGCAGCCTCGCGCAGGGCGGGAAGGCCTGCTTCGGTCGCAGGATGCCGCTTCATCGCCTGGAACGACGGGCCCGCGCTGAGGCGAGGACCATCGGTCCGCGACCCCTCTCGTTCGCCGCCGCGCGCGTTCAGCCGAGCTCGTCCAGAACCGTCTCGAGCGGGACCCGGGTCTCGCCGATCCGCAACGCGCCCGCCTCGTCGATCCCGGCCATCGTGCCGTGCAGCGGGCGACCGGCGATCACCAGGCTCGTCCGCCGGCCGCGCCCGTGACAGCGGGCGTTCCAGGCGGCGCGAACAGGTCCGAAGCCTTCCCGCTCGAACCGGTCGAGCCAGGCGAGGAAATGCCGGCTCCACGATTCGGCGAGCATGGTGGAGGAGAGGTGCCCGGCGCCGAGTTCGGCGAGGGTCGTGCGATCGGGTCGCTCGCCCGGCTCGCCCGATCGACCAACGAGCTCGAGTTCGAGCCCGAGAACGAGCCAGGCCGGCGATTCGCCGTCCCGGTCGCCGCCGAGCGCCAGCCGCAGCCGGCCGATCTCGGCGCCGTCGACCAGGATCGCTGTGGGCCAGGCGACCGTCACCGGAAGGAGCGGGGGGAGATGCGCGGCGAGAACATCGGCCGCGGCATTGGCATGGGCGTAGAAGACGAGCCGTGCCGACGCCGGGTCGCGATCAGGCTCCACAAGGAGCGCCAGGGCGAGCCGATCCTCCCGGTCGGCGACCACGACGAGGCCGTCCTCGATGGCGCTCGCGGCGCGGGCGCGCGCGTGCGCCACCGGATCGCGCTCGCGATCCACCATGACCAGCGTGTAGGCGGGCGGCAGCAGCGGCCGCTCCATCGCACCTCCTCACCGGCCCCCCGCAGCGGCCCGACCGGCACCGTCCGACCGCTCGCGGCCGCCGGCCGCGCTTGCGAGCGGGCGATCGCGAAGCCCGCACTCGCGCCCGACGGCACCGCCGTGGCCAGCCCCGCGCACGGTCGAGCGGCTGCGACGCTAGAGCCTCCGCCGCGCGGCGGTCCAGAGCGTCGTCGCGAGCCGCAGGCCGCACGCCTTCGGCGGCGCCGCCCGGGCCCGGCGCCCGCGCACAGCGCGGTGCGAGCGACCGAGATCGCCCGGGGCGGGGCGACCGCACGGCACCACCGGCGATCGCGGCGCCGCCCTCATCGGCTCGAGCCGCTCGGTCGGATCGTCCCGCTCAGGC
>JANWZN010000227.1 GCA_025054575.1 Geminicoccaceae bacterium
GCCTGTGGCCGTCGAGCGCCACGACCGCGGCCCCGCCGCGGAACGGGGGAGCCGCCTCGCCGAGCGCGAGCATCGTTGCCCGGGTCGATACCTTGGCGTCGTTCGCCATCCTCGTTCCGCCCGCGGAGCCTCCCATCGTTTGTACAGCGCGCCGAGGTCCTTTGTAAACCAATAGTTTATTTTCTCGATGTCGAGAACGCCTGAACGTCGTTCGCTCTTCCGCCGCAGAGGATGCGTGGCTCGTCGAGGCCGGCGCGCGAGCTGTCGTCACTGCAAGCGCGAGAGGCGAAGAACGGGTCGACAGCGTCCTGGCGGGCCGCATCGATCGACGCGGGCCGAAAGGTGGGGGGAGACCCGCCTCGCCATCGCGCCGAGACCGGGCCGACCGAGCGCCGAGAGCATGGCGCGCCACCCACTGCGGAAAGCGAGGCTGCGATCGCGCTCGACGGGGCCTATTCGCGATCGTCGAGGCACTCCTTCAGTCGAGCTCGCGCCCCCACCCTCGTCCGTAACGCGGCGACGTCGGCCCCGTGCGACGCGACCGGCGTCGGGGCGGCGCGCTACCCACGACGGAAAGCAAAGCGTCGATCGCCCCCGCGGAGGGCCGTGGCGGCCGCCGAAGCTCCCTCCCGTCGATCTCGCGGGCCCCGGGGGGAACGCGCCGATGTCGGTCCCGTGCGACACGACCAGCGTCGGGGCAGCGCTGGGCTATGTAGCTCGGGGGCGACGGCCTCGGCCGGTAGCGATCACCGAAGCAACCGGGCCCGCCGACCCTCCCAGCCCGGCCCCGCCCCCAGCGCGCGGAGGTCGGCCCCGGACGACCCGAGTAGCATCCGGGCGGCGGTGGCCGGCAAGGCTCGGGGCGACGGCCAGGGCTCGTCGCGATCGTCGTGGCCCCCTCCTGTCGAACTCCCGGCCCCCGGCCGTAGCGGGCCGACCTCGGCCCGGCACAACCCGACCGGTTTCCGAGCGGTGCCGCGGCGTGGGCGAGGAGGACGCGGCCCGGCTCGTCACCTTGGTCGAAGCGACGCTCCCCTCCGAGCCTCTCCCGCGCCCCTGCCTTGGGCGCGCCGACGTCGGCCCGGCACGACCCGACTGGTTTCCGGGCGGCGCGCCATCCACGGCGGAAAGCAAAGCGTCGATCGCCCTCGGGGAGGGCTCGTCGCGATCCTAGGAGCACGGATCCCGCCGAGCCTCCCGCCCCTGCCCGGAACGCGCCGGCCTCGGCGCGGTACGACCCGGCCGGCTCCTGGAGAGCGCTGCTCAGCGGGCGGCGAGCGGCGAAGGGAACCGGGTCGGCGCCGGCTCGATCACCCGGAGCCCCTCGCCATCGAGCTCGAGGATCGCGAGCGCGTGTTCCACGAGGCCGTCGGCACGCAGCCGAAACGGCCCGAGGGTGCCCTGAAAGCCGCGCGGGTCGAGAAGCGTGGCGAGCTCCAGCGGCCGACCGCCGGCGGTCGCGATCGCCGCCAAGCGGGTGGCATCATAGGCGAGCTCGGCGAGGCGCTGCGGCTCGCGCCCGAACACGGCGGCGAAACGCCGGCGGAAGGCCGCCTCGGCAGCGGGATCGGGGGCAGCTAGCCGCCCCCCGCGCAGCGCCGAATCGCGCAAGACGGCCGGGTCGTCGGCCCAGAGACGGGTGCCGAGGAGCCGCGTCACGCTCGGATCGATATCGTAGAACGCGAGCAGCGCCGCGATCTGGCGCAGCCGCAGCCCGCCGTCGGCGATCATCAACGCGTCGAACGCCGGTGGCCGATCGGCCCCCGAAGCGGTGCGCCCACCGTACCGCTCGAGGAACGCGCGCACGACGGGTGCCGGATCGCCGCTCGCCGGATAGAGGGCCACGGCCTGTGCCGCCGGCTCGCCGCGCGCGGCGAGCTCGCTGCGCCAAGCAGCCGCCACGAGCGCCCCGTAGCCGTCGTCCGGCGCCAACAAACCGAGCCGGCGCCAGCCCTGATCGAGCGCGTGGCGGAGGATCGCGACGACCTGCTCCTCGGGCCGCCAGCCGAGGACGAAGACGTCGGGTGCGGCGATGCTCGAATCGTTCGAGAAGGAGAGGACGGGCACCCGGCGCTCGCGGGCGAGCGGTGCCACGGCACTGGTCGCGGCGGCGAAGAGCGGCCCGAGCACGAGCTCGGCCCCCTGCGCCAGCACCTCGCGGGCGGCGGCACGCGCGGTTTCGGCGCTCGAGCCGGTATCCCGCGGCACGAGCACGAGCTCGCCGCTCGGCTCGTCGAACAGCGCCATGCTGGCGGCATCCAGCAGGTCGCGACCGAGGGTGCCGGCCGGACCGGTGAGCGGCAGCAGGAGTGCCACCTGGCGCGGGCCGGCCGGAGCCGGTGGCGGCAAGGGCTGGACGGAAGGCGCCGGCGCCGGGGTCCGTTGCGGTGGTGCCGTGGGCGTGGTTTGCTTGGCGGGAACGCAGCCCGCGAGCAGGAGCAGAGCGACGAAGAGCGAGCGCAGACGGCACGCGGCGGGCATGGGCGAGATCGCGTTGCGCAGCCGACCAGCGGCCGCCGCGGCCCAAGCTATCGGAGCCGAGCCGGCCGGTAAACTCGAGCCCGGCCTCTACGTGGTCGCGACGCCGATCGGCAATCTCGGCGATCTGAGCCGCCGCGCCCTCGCCACCTTGGCCGCGGTCGATGCGGTGGTGTGCGAGGACAGCCGGGTCACCGGGCTGCTCCTCCACCGGTTCGGGATCGACCGGCCGATGCTCGTCTACAACGATCACACGGCGGCACGCCTGCGGCCCGAGCTGATCGATCGGCTGCGAAGAGGCGGGGCGCTCGCGCTGGTCTCGGACGCGGGCACGCCCACCATCAGCGATCCCGGCTATCGGCTCGTCAAAGAGGCGCACGAGGCGGGCGTGCCGGTGCGCGCCGTTCCCGGACCCTGCGCGCCGATCGCCGCCCTCTCGATCGCCGGCCTGCCCACCGATCGGTTCCTGTTCGCCGGGTTTCTGCCGCCCAGGCGCGACGCCCGCCGACGCGCGCTCGCCGATCTGCGCAGCGTGCCGGTCACGCTGCTGTTGCTCGAGCGCGGCACGCGGTTGGCCGATCTCCTGGCCGACGCGGCCGAGATCCTGGGCGATCGGCCGGCCGCGATCGCGCGCGAGCTGACCAAGCTGCACGAGGAGCTCCGCCGCGGGCGGCTAGCCGAGCTCGCCGCCGCCGCGACCGCGGCACCGCCGCCCAAGGGCGAGATCGTGGTGGTGATCGGACCGCCCGAAGAGCCCGCGGCGGAAATCGGCGAGCGAGCGGTCGAGACGGCCCTGCTCGAGGCGTCGGCGCGACTTCCACCCGGCCGCGCGGCGCGGGAAGTCGCCGCCGTCACGGGCCGGCCGGCCGAGGAACTGTACCGACGCCTCGTGGAGCTCGGGCGTGCCCGGCGCGGCGGCCGCCCGTGAAGGCCGCCGCGGCGAGCGCCGCGCGGCTTGGCTCCTCCGCCTCAAGGGGTTCCGGATCCTCGCCCGGCGACACCTGACCGCTGCGGGCGAGATCGACCTCGTGGCCCGGCGCGGCGATCTCCTCGTCTTCGTCGAGGTCAAGACGCGGGCCTCTCGCGCCGAGGCCCTGGCCTCGCTCGGTCCGGTGCAGCGCGCGCGGATCGCCCGGGCGGCAGCGGCTTTTCTCCAGAGCCGACCGGCGCTGGCAGGGCTCGCTTGCCGGTTCGA
>JANWZN010000228.1 GCA_025054575.1 Geminicoccaceae bacterium
GAGGCGGGCCCAGGGAGAAGCCGCTGCCGCCGGCGCATCCGTTGCGCGCGAGTGCACGTGTCGGCAGCCGCCCGGCCGGCCGGGGCGACGCAGGAGGCGGACGGAGCGAACCCGGCGGCCGCTGGGGCGGCGATCGCGCCGAGCGCGACAACGGGGCGGGACGAGCAGCCCCTCGACCGGTCGACCGCCGGAGCGGGGCCGGTGGGTGCGAGCGCGCCGACCCCATCAGCGTCGAAAGGAGGGCCGGCCTCGACCGCCACGACCGCGACCGGAGAGACGCCGGGAGCTCGGCGTCGAGGCGCACCACGGCCCGAGGCGCGGGTGCCGCCTTCGCCGGCGCCGGAGGAGGGCGCGACGGCGGAACCGCAAAGCTCGCGCCGGGCGCCGGTGCGGGCGGCGCCGCGAGGCGTCACGCCCCCTCGGCCGATGCTCGGCCCGCCGCTCGTGGTGCGCGCCGAGGACGGGCCCGGGCGACGCTCGAGCCCGCGGATCGGCGCGTCGCCTGGTCTCGGCCGGCGAGCGAGACCGGAGGAGCCGTGCTGTTCCCGCGCTCGCGCGCAGCACAAAGGTTCGCCCGCGCCGTACCCGGCCGGCTTCGCACCCCCTTGCTGTGCAGGACCGGCGATCCGCGCCGCTCGGGCGCAGCCGCCGCGCGTCTTGCGGCGGGCGATGCGGGATGCGTCGGGATCACTCGGGGCGGCGTCGGCGCTCCAGCTCCTCGATCGCCTCGGTCAGGGCCCGCAGCGTGGTCACGAGCCCGGCTTCGTCGCGCATCCGGAAGGCGACGGTGGCGAGCGTCGCGGCCGAGACGACCGGCTCGAGCTCGGCGAGCTCCTCGCGCAAGCGGGCGATCAACGCGCGGCTGTCGCAACCCGCAGCGCAGGTCCCGCTCGTATCGCATTCCCGATGGAGATCGAAATCGAGGCGGCTCGAGGGGCTGATGGTCATGATCGTTCCTTCCTCGTTCCTCGGCGCTCGGACGGGGCATCCGAAAAAAGGCGCCCCCGCGAGACGGGCCCACGGGGGCGAGTCGGGAGGGAGGCACCGTCATACTGGACGGAAACAACCATACGTTGAGAAAGACCACTCGGCAACCGAAAAAACGATCGAGCGTAGCGCCTTTCGTAAAGGATTCGCCATTACTCTCGATCGACCTTCACTGAATTTCGCGATCAATTTTATCGGCTTTCGAGTCGAGCCCGACCCACGGGCGCGAGCCCGGGCGGCCCGTCGCTCGAGAGTTGAAACCGGTGCTGCGCCCGCCGCGTCGCGGCCGCACCTCGGCCGGCCGCAGAAGCGGCTTGCGCCTGCACGGGCACGAACCGGGCTCCGCCGTCTTTTCGACACTTTTGTGGCGCGCTGCGCCCTGCACGCGAGCGAACCGTGGCCGGTTCCGCTGCGACCTCGTCGAGCGTCGTCGGCTCCCCGCGCGCGCGAACCCGTGGCGCAGGCCCCGACCTCGCCGAGCTCGCGGCAGGGGCCCCCTGCACGCGCGCCAACCGTTTCCTTGCCCGGTTGCGCGAGCTCGACGTCGATCGGCGGGCTCCGACACGCGCGAACCCCGCCTCGTCCCCCGGCTCTGCTTTCGTTGCAGGAGGCGCACCCGTGCGCGCGAACCGTGCCCGATTTCGTGGCTCTGCTGTCCTTCGAGGACGGCGCACCGCGCGCACGAACCGCGGCGCAGGCCCCGACCTCGCCGAGCTCGCGACAGGCGCGCCCCTCCTCGCACGAAAAACGTGCCTTTCTCGCGGCTCTGCTGTCGTTCCGGGAGGGTGCGCCCCGGCCCGCGCGCGGACCGTTGCGCGCGCCGCTCGGCCGCCCCATCTGGGCGCGTGGGGCGAGCTCGCCGGTCTCGCTGGCCGCCTCGGCCGCGCTCGATCGAACCGGGTCGCGGCGGGTGGCGCCGAGGGCCGAACTGGTCTAGACGCTCGCCGGTCGCGACAACCCACGATCACGCCCGACCATGGCCGGTCATTCCCAGTTCAAGAACATCATGCACCGCAAGGGCCGCCAGGACGCGGCCCGCGCCCGCAAGTTCACCCGCCTCTTGCGCGAGGTGCAGGTCGCCGCGCGCGCCGGTTTGCCGGACCCGGCCCACAATCCGCGGTTGCGAGCCGCGATCCAGGCCTGCAAATCCGAGAACGTGCCCAAAGAGAACATCGAGCGCGCGATCAAGCGCGGCGGCGGCGACGGGGAGGAGCTGCAGGAGGTCCGCTACGAGGGCTACGGCCCCGGCGGCGTGGCGGTGATCGTCGAGGCCCTGACCGACAACCGCAACCGTACCGCAAGCGAGATCCGCGCCACCTTCACCCGCCACGGCGGCAGCCTGGGCGAGACCAACAGCGTGAGCTTCCAGTTCGACCGGGTCGGGATCGTCCGCTATCGGGCGTCGGTGGCGAGTGCCGAGGCCATGCTCGAGGCGGCGATCGAGGCCGGGGCGAGCGATTGCACGAGCGACGAACAGGGCCACGAGATCACTTGTGCCCCCGACGAGCTCGCCGCCGTGCGCGAGGTCCTGGAGAGCCGGTTCGGCCCGCCCGAGGAGGCCTATCTGGGCTGGCGGCCGCAGGCCACCGTGCCGGTCGACGACGAGCGCGCCGAGAGCCTGTTCAAGCTTTTGGAAGCGCTCGACGAGAACGACGACGTGCAGCGCGTGACCGCCAATTTCGAGGTCTCGGACAAGGCCCTGCAGCGGCTCTCGGCCTGAGCGCGGCGGCCGCGGTGCGCGTCTTGGGCCTCGACCCCGGCCTGCGGGCCACCGGCTGGGGCCTGATCGAGGCCGGCCGGGGCCGGCTGCGCTTCCTCGAGTGCGGGATCGTCCGGCCGCCGCTCGAGGGCCCGCTCGCCGTCCGGCTCTTGGCACTGCACGAAGCACTCGCCGCCGTGATCGCGGCTCATGCCCCCGACCGCGCCGCGGTCGAGGAGACGGTCGTCAACCTCAACGCGGCCTCCTCCTTGAAGCTCGGCCAGGCCCGCGGCGTGGTGCTCCTGGCAGCCGCTCGGGCCGGGCTCGAGGTCGCCGAATACGCCGCGCGGACCGTCAAGCGCGCGGTCACCGGGACCGGCGGGGCGGCCAAGGAGCAGGTCGCGAGCATGGTCCGAGCGCTGCTGCCCGGCGCGCGCGACGCCGGCGCGGACGCCATGGACGCGCTCGCGGTCGCGATCTGCGACGCCCATCACCGGGCGACCCGACTGCGGCTCGCCGCCGCCCTCGAGCCGCCGCGATGATCGCGCTTCTGCGCGGCAGGATCGCGGCTCTGGGCGAGGATCACCTGGTCCTCGACACGGGCGGGGTGGGCTATCTCGTCCACTGCGGCCAGCGTACGCTGCAGCGGCTGCCACGGACCGGCGACATCGCCGAGCTCTGGGTCGAGACGGTCGTGCGCGAGGACGCCATCCTGCTCTACGGGTTTCTCGAGCCGAGCGAACGCAGCTGGTTCCGCTTGCTGCAGACCGTCCAGGGGGTGGGCGCCAAGGTGGCGCTCGGCCTGCTCGGCACACTCGGCCCCGAGGCACTCGCCGCCGCGATCGCCGCGCGCGACCGGACCGCGCTCGCCCGCGCCCCGGGTGTGGGCCAACGGCTCGCGACCCGGCTCGTGGCCGAGCTCGCGGAGCGGCTGGGCGAGCTCGGCGGGCTCGCGCGCAGCGGC
>JANWZN010000229.1 GCA_025054575.1 Geminicoccaceae bacterium
CTTCTACGAGAGCGCTGACGCGCGTGCGGAAGGCCTCCTTCGAAAAGACGCCGATCCGCGGCCGAGGCTGTCGCGGCGGTGGATCGGCGAGCAGTCGCGCGATCGTCGATGCGAGCTCCGGCTCGGCAACGGCGTGGCCGAGAGGTTCGAGCGAGAGGGGATCGACGCTCCCGTCTACGTTCAATCCCAAGGCGGGAACACCGCAGGCCATGGCTTCGAGGAATACGATCCCGAATCCCTCTTTTTTGCTCGGCATCACGAAAAGGTCGGCCAGCCTGTAGTGATCGACCAGCTCCTCGTCCGGAACGCGCCCGACGAATCGCACCTGACCGGCGACACCCAGCTCCCGGGCCAGCCGTTCGAGACGGGGTCGGTCGTCGCCGTCCCCGACGACGAGATACGCAAGGTTAGGGATTCGATCCTTCAACTCGGGAAGCAGACACAAAACCAGATCGACACCCTTGTAGCCGTCCGACTTGGAGAGCCGAGCCACGGTGAGCAGCACCCTGCGGCCCTCGATGCCGTAGCGCGCGAGCAGCGCCGGTGACCGAGGCCCGGGCGAAAACCGCTCTTCCACCGTGTTGGGGACAACCTTAACGCGTGCGGGTTCGATGTTCGCCCAGGCCAGGAAACGCTCTCGGGTGTAGCGGCTGACGGCGAGGACGAGGTCGGCCCGTTCTGCGGCCTCGGCGCGCAGTCGCGCCGGCCGCTTCCACGCGTCGATGCCGTGCAGCTGCAACCACCAAGGACATCCGATCCCGCGGGCCACCGCGAGGGCGAGGGGTGCGAGGTTGATGTGACCGCACCAGACGAGATCGAAGCGCCTCGCACGGACCACGGTCGCGAACACGGCCGCCACGAAGGCCGCCTTGCTCGGGAAGGGACCGAACTGGCGACAACGTGCCGGACGACCTTTCCCCGAACCGCCTCGCGCGACCACGACAACCTCGTCGACCCGCTCGCACTGTGCGAGAGCCGCGAGGAATGCCGCGTCGTAGCGCGCGACCCCTCCAAAGCCCCCGAACCCGTCTTGCGCGAGGGCGAGGATGCGCATCGGCCTTTTCTCACTCCGCCAACAGGAGTTCGGAAACGCCCTGCTCTCCGATACCCGCGACGCGCGTTCCGCTCCACGATCGGCCGAGTTCCCGAGCCCATCGCCGCGCCCAAGGGACGCGCGCGTCTCCGGCCGATGCACGGGCGATCCACGTCCCCACGGGCGTCGAGAAGCCCGTCTTGGGACGGTTCGCCACGCGTTCGGGCAGCCCCGCCGCCCGGGCGAGAAGTTCCTTCCCAGGACTGGCGCAGGCGATGGGAGCCGCCGCGCGCAACAGGCCGAGATCCACGAAAGGCACCCGCACCTCCAGACTGTGGGCCATCGAGGCCCAGTCGAGATCCCGCAACAGCTGATTGCGCATGTAAAGACAGTTCTCGAGCGCCGCCACGCGCCCCCAGGGAGAGCCGGGCCCGCGCCGCAGGATCCCTTCCAAGGTTTCGTGCCAGCCGAGTCGGCGCAACCCCTCGCGCGCCCGTTCCCGCCCCAGGAGGTGCGGGAGCTCGTGTGGCAGGAACAAGCCCCGACGCAACAGGTAAAGCCCGGCCCAGCTCCCGCCGTGCTCCAAGAGCCCCGCGAGCTTGGGCTGGCGGCGCGCGAGTTCGGGTGCCACCCGCGGCAGAAGCGCCCGCAGCAACCGACCGAGAAGCGGCACCGTAGCCGGTAAGAACAACGCACGTCGCCAGCGGGGCAGCTCGCGAAAGGAGGGATAGCCGCCGAAGAGCTCGTCACCGCCCGTTCCCGAAAGCGCGACCTTGAGACCGAGCGCTGCGGTCGCCTTGGAAACGAGCCAGGAGTTCACCCCGTCGATCGAGGGCTGGTCCATGGCCGCGAGGATCCGGGGCAGATCGACGCGGAAGTCCTCCTCGCGCACCTCGACCACGACGTGCCGGCAACCGAAGAACCGTGCGGTCTCGGCGGCGAGGACCGCCTCGTCGTCGGGCCCACCGCGCCATTCCGGGAAGGCGACGGTGACGGCGGTGACGGCCGCCGCCCGCTCGGGCCCCAGCGCGCGGACGGCGGCGAGGATCGCGTTCGAATCGATCCCCGAGGAAAGGAAGAGCCCCACGGGCACGTCCGATTCGAGATGGTGCCGGACCGAATCGATCAGCGCCTCGCGCAGCGCGGCCCGGGGATCGGCGGGCACGGGCGCCGCTTCCGCCCGCGCGAGCTCCTCTTCGATCCGACAGAAGGGTTCGGGCGCGCGGGCACCGAGCGCATCGACGCGCACGAGATGGCCAGCCGGTACGGCGCGGATCGCCCGGTAGAGCGTGAAGGGTTCGGGTACCGAGCCCCACAGCCAGAAGCCCGCGAGCCCGGCCGGCTCCTCGTCGGTGGCGATGTTACCGCCCGCGAGCAGAGCCTTCACTTGCGAGGCGGCGCGCACCGTCCAACCGTCGTCCGCGTAATAGAGCGGTTTGATCCCGAAAGGATCGCGCACCAGGAACAGCGTGCGCCGCGGTTCGTCCCAGAGCGCAAAGGCGTACATGCCGCGCAGCCGAGCGAGGCACGCCGGCCCTTCCCGCGCCCAGAGCTCGAGCAACACCTCGGTGTCGCCCGTCGTCCGCAGAACCGCGCCGCGCTCGATCAGTTCCGTGCGCAGGGCCCGGAAGTTGTAGATCTCGCCGTTGAAAGCGATGCGGAACCGCCCGCAGGCCGAGACCATGGGCTGATCGGCCCGCGGGTCGAGGTCGAGAATGGCGAGCCGCCGGTGCGCGAGGCCCACGCGTCCTTCGGAATCGCACCACAGCCCCGCCGCATCCGGCCCGCGCGCCCGCATCGCCTCGCGGATGGCGACGAGCTCGCCCTCGTTCACCGGCGGCGCCGCGGGATGGTAGGCGAAGATCGCCGCGAGACCGCACATCGGCGCTCACCCGTCGAGCCCGCCGGCCTCGGCGAGAGCCGCGGCCGCTTCGTGCGCGCGCGCCGGCTCGAGCAGTTCTCGCCACCGCTCGATCTCGAGGGTGCCCGCGCGCGCGGGCGCGGCCACCGGCTCCGCCCGCGCGAGCTCCTCCACCCCCAGCCCCGGCCGCAGCCAGACGAGCGGCCGGCCGGCGGCGCGGATGCCGTAGACCTTGGAGGGATAGACGAGCCCCTCGAACCTCGGATCGAGGCTCACGAGGTGCACATCGGCCACCGAGAGCGTCTCGGACAGCCGCTCGCGCGGCTGGTAGGGGCGGAAGAGCACGTCCGGCAACCCCTCCTCGGCCACGACCCGCTTCAACCGCTCCATCCCCGTCCCGCCGCCCACGAAGAGCCAGGTGACGCCGCGGCCGGCCGTGCGGCGGACGAGGTCGACGACTCCTTCGGCGTCGTGCACCCGCCCGAGATTGCCGCAATAGGCGACGACGAATTTGCCCTCGAGGCCCCAGGCGCGGCGCAAGGGGTTCGCCTCGTGCGGGATCGGGCGGATGCCCGCGGGTGCCCAGTTCTCGACCACCGCGATCTTCGCGCGCGGCACGCCGAGTTCGACCAGCTTTTCGGCCATGCTGGGGTGGATGGCGACGATGGTCTCGGCGCGGGCGAAGGACCAGTCGCGCAGCGCCCGCAACAACCGGCCGAGCGGGCCGCGGGCGAAGGCGAGGCCGTGGGCCGCG
>JANWZN010000022.1 GCA_025054575.1 Geminicoccaceae bacterium
CCTTGACGCGGGCGCGCGAGCCGCGGCTCGAGCCCGCCGCGGATCGCCTCGCGGCGACCTCGCCCGGCGTCGAGGAGGAAGGCACGGATCGGTGCACCGGAGCCTCGCTGGGGTTGCGGTCGACGAGCGCGCCACGGCCGACCGGTGAGCGCGCGGAGCACGAGCGCGGCGATGGAGGCTAGCCGGCAGCCGCTGCGCGTCAATCCGTCCCGAATTCTCGGCGCGGCCACGACCACGGGGCTCGTGCTGCTGATCGCCGCGGCGCCCTGGCCGATCGGCTCGGTGCAGCCTTGGGCGTTCTGGCTGATCGTGGTGCTCGCCTGGACGCTCCTCGCGATCCGCGGGCTCGCCTTGATCTCGGGCTCGGATGCCCGCGTGTCGCTGCCGGCGCCGGTCGGGGTTGCGGCTGTGCTCCTGCTCGCTGTCCTGGTGTGGAGCGCGCTCCAGGCGTCGATCGCGGCGCCGGCCGGATGGGCCCATCCGATCTGGGCCGAGCTCCCGGCGGACCTTCCGGTATCCTTCCCGACCGTGAGCCTCGATCCCGACCGCACGATCGAGGCCGTCTGCCGGGTCTCCGCCTATCTCGCGATCGGCGTCCTGGCGTACCTGGCCGCGCGCAGCGCCCGGCGCGCCCGGCGCCTGCTTTGGGCTTTCTTGGTGGTGGCCGCGCTCCAGGCCGGGCTCGGCCTGCTGCGCGAGGCGGCCGGCATCCGCGAGCTGTTCGGCTACGCGCTCAACCTCGGCCGCGCCAGCGGCAGCTTCGTCAACCCCAATCACTTCGCGGCCTACGTCAATCTCGCGGTGGTGGCGGCCGCGGTCCTGCTGCTCGACGCGCTCCGCGCCGAAGCCGACGCGCCCCGCCTCGCCACCGCCCTCGCGCGGGCCGCACGCGCCATGCTGGAACGCCAGGTGGGGCTCACCCTGCTGCTCGCCCTGCTCCTCATGGCCTCGCTCGCGAGCGGCTCGCGCGGCGGCTTCGTGAGCCTCGTGCTCGCCTCGGTGATCCTGCTCCTCGTCCGCTTCGGCAGGGGAACCCTGCTGCTCGCCGTCCTCGGCCTGCTGGTGGCCCTCGGCGCGGCGCTCCTCTTCACCGCGGGGGTGCCGACGCTCGAGCGGCTGGACGAGCTGTTGCCGGCGAGCGAGCTCGAGCCCGGCGCCGGTGGCCGGCTGGCCGGCTTCGCGTTGGCGATCGAGGCTTGGCGGCAGCGCCCGTGGTCGGGTCACGGGCTCGGCGCCTGGCCGGCCGTGTTCCACACCCTGCGCGACGAGCGCTTCCCCCTCGTCCAGTTCGACTATGTGCACAACACCTGGCTCGAGCTCCTGCTCGAGCTCGGCGCGCCGGCCTTCGCGGCCCTGCTCGTGGCCTTCGCCCTCCTGCTCTTCCTCTGTTACCGGGCGGCGGTGCAGGCGCGGGAGCCGCTGCCGGCGATCGGCTCGGGCGCCGCCGTCCTGCTCGGCCTTCACGGGCTCGTCGATTTCCCGGCGCAGATTCCGGCGGTGGCGGCGAGCTTCGCGATGATCTTCGGGCTTGCCGTGGGGCGCGCTGCTGTTTGGTTCGCCAACAGAGATCGCAGTCGAAGGAGCCATCGCGCCGCTGGCTCGGAAGATGAACTTTAAGTCATCGAGTTAAACTTTCGGTTGCTACGATGTGCTGTTTGACGATGTCGGATCGTGCCACCTTTACAGCGATCGTCGACCGGACCACCATGATGGAGGAATCGGGCGAGGGTGGATCTGCTGCGGTCGGACGACGGAAGTGGGGCAGAGGATGAGGGAACGCGTCGATCATCCCGAGGCCGCGTCGGCCGAGCGTTACTATGGTGCGCCGCAAGAGCCGAGCGAAGGCGGCACGGATCTGCGCGGGCTGCTCGCCTTCCTGCGGCGCCGACGGGGCCTGATCCTCGGCGTCACCTTGGTCGGCACGTTCGCGGCCGGCTATTGGGGCTTCTCCCGCAAGCCGGTCTACACCGCCCAAGCGCTCGTCAAGATCGAGCCCAAGGAAGCCAAGATCGTCGACATCCAGGCGGTCGCGGCCGGGCTCTCGGCGGACGCCGCCACGGTCGAGACCCAGATCCGGCTGATCCAGTCCCGCGCCATGCTCGACCAGCTCGTCGAGCGGCTCGCGCTCGTCGACAAGGACGCGCCGCTGCCCCCGAGCCGAACCGAAAACGCGGTCGCCGGGTGGCTCGCCGATACGATCGGTGCCTGGCTGCCGCAGGACTGGCTGTTCGCCACCGGCCTCGCCCAGGAGCAGGCCGACATCGCCCCCGAGCTCGCCTACGAGGTCGCCAAAGAGCAGCGGATCGACCAGCTGATGGACGGGCTCCGGGTCAAGCAGGAAGGCCGCTCGCTCGTCCTCTCGATCAATTACACCTCGCCGAGCCCGGCCGAGGCCGCCCGCATCGCCAACGCGCTCGCCGACCTCTACATCGCCGCCCAGGTCCAGGAGAAAGCGG
This sequence comes from Geminicoccaceae bacterium, assembly GCA_025054575.1. GTDB lineage: Bacteria > Pseudomonadota > Alphaproteobacteria > Geminicoccales > Geminicoccaceae > JANXAZ01. The sequence goes on from JANWZN010000022.1 coordinate 2,457, forward strand.
GTATTACCCAGAAGGCCACCGAGTGGCTCGAGATCCGCGTGGCCGAGCTCCAGGAGCAGGTCGTGCAGGGCGAGGCCGAGATCGAGCAGTACCGCGCCAAATACGGCCTCTACGAGACCAAGGGCGGGCTCACGCTCCAGGGCCAGCAGATCATGAACCTGACCCAGATGCTGGTCCAGGCGCGCGCCGAGCGGAGCGAGAAGGAATCGCGGCTGCGCTACATCCGCGATCTCCAGAATCGCCGCGAGAGCCTCAACACGCTCTCGGAGGTGATGAATTCGCCCTACATGACGCGGCTGTGGGAGCAGGAACGCGAGCTGCAGAAAAGCGAAGCCGAGCTGTTGAGCACCTTCGGCGAGAAGCACCCGCGGGTGCAGTTGCTCAAGGCCGAGCAGGCCAAGGTCGCCGAGAAGATCCGCGCCGAGGTCCAGCGCATCGTCGACAACACCGCCAACGAGATCCGCGTCCTCCAGGCCCGCGAGCGCTCGATCGAGCAGGACATCGCCCGGCTCATGAACGAGACCGACAAGGCGGGCCAGGCCGAGATCAAGCTGCGCGAGCTCGAGCGGCAGGTCGCCGTCAACCGGGCGCTCTACGAGCAGTTCCTGCAGCGCTTGAAGGAGACCCGCGAGCAACAGCAATTGGCCGCTGCCGACGCGAAGGTCGTCGCACGGGCCAAGCCACCCGAGAGCCCGTCTTCGCGGCCGCCGCTCTTCTGGGTGCTCGCGGGCCTGCTCGTCTCCTCGCTGGCCGGTACCGGCCTCGCCTGGGCGGTCGAGCGGCTCGACAACACGATCCGCAGCGGCAAGGAGATCGAGCGGCTCTTCGGCCTGCCCTGCCTCGGCCTCGTCCCCTATGTCGCACCCTCGCTGACCAAGAAACACGGCGGCCTGGCCGGCTACATCGTGGCCAAGCCCTTGTCGATCTACGCCGAGGCGATCCGCCAGATCTTCACCGCGCTTCGCCTCTCCAACATCGACCGGCCGCCACGGGTCATCCAGGTGACCTCCTCGGTGCCGGCGGAAGGCAAGACGACGCTCGCGATCAGCTTGGCCACGGCGCTCGCCCAGGCCGGCCACAAGGTCGTGCTGGTCGATCTCGACATCCGTCACCCCTCGATCGGGCGCGAGCTCGGCACCAAGGCGCTCGGCCGGCTCGTCGAGTACATGGCGGGCGACGCCTCGGCCGAGGAGCTGATCTATCCCGTGAGCGAGCTCGGCATCGACGTGATCTCGGTCGACCGCCAGTCGGCCAATCCGGGGGCCATCATCGGCTCGCAGCGGATGAAGGATCTGTTGGCCTCCTTGCGCGAGCGCTACGACTACGTCGTGCTCGACAGCACGCCCGTGCTCGGGGTGACCGACAGCAAGCTCACCGCCGAGCTCGCCGACTCGGTTCTCTTCGTCGTGCGTTGGGAGAAGACGACCAAGGACGTCGCCGAGGACGCGTTGAAGCAGCTCGTCGAGTACCGCATCCCGCTCGGTGGCTGCGTCATCACCCAGGTGAACGTCAAAAAGCACGCTCGCTACGGCTATGGCGGCGTCGACCACTACTACAGCAAGTATCACAAGTACTACGTGAACTGAGCGGGGACCGACGGACGGGTGAGCCCGCTGACCGAAGGCAAATCGGCGCTGTAGGCGGGCGACCAGGGCGTGGGTCGCGACGTGTCCTCCGGGCGACCTGCGATCCGCTCGCTACCGCTCCCGGGCGCCGCAGCCTCAGACGATCGGGGTCTGGCCGCGGAAGGCCCAGCCGGTCATCCGCCGCTCGAGCCAGGCGAAGAGCGCGTACATGCCGATGCCCATGATCGCCACGACGATGAGCCCGGCGAAGACGAGCGGCACGCGGAAGCTCGAGGAGGCCTGCAGCATCAAATAGCCGATGCCGCGATTGCCGGCGATCGTCTCGGAGATCACCGAGCCCACGAAGGCCAGCGTGATCGCGACCTTGAGGCTCGCGAAGAAGTAGGGCATCGCCCGCGGCAGGCCGACCTTGAGCAGGATGTCGCTGCGACGGGCACCCAGCGAACGCAGCACGTCCTCGAGCTCGGGCTCGAGCGTGGCGATGCCGGTCGCGACGTTGACCACGATCGGGAAGAAGCTGATCAAGAACGCGGTCAATACCGCCGGCACCGCCCCGATCCCGAACCAGATCACGAGGATCGGGACGATCGCCACTTTCGGGATCGAATTGAAGCCGATCAGCATGGGATAGAGCGCGGCGTAGGCGAGACGGCTGGCACCGGTCGCCACGCCCAGCACGAGACCGAACAGCACGGCGAGCGCGAAGCCGAGCAGCGTCACCCAGAGGGTGAAGACGGCATTGTGCCAGATCGCGTCCGCATACTGGACGAGTGCCCCGACCGAGGCGCTGGGTGTCGGCAAGAGGAACTCTTCGACCGCGAAGAGGCGACAACCGAGCTCCCAAACGACGAGCAGCGCCGCGGTGGCGATCCAGGGTGCGAGGGTGAGGCGGGTGCTGTCGCTCATGCTTGGCGGACCCGGCTGATCTCGTCGCGGAGCTCGTGGACGATGTCGACGAAGGCGGGCTCGAAGGTGGTGGCGAGCGTGCGCGGCCGCGGCAGGTCGACCACCCGCGTCTTGACGATCCGGCCGGGCCTGCGGCTGACGACGTGGATCGTGTCCGCGAGGAAGGCCGCCTCGCGCAGATCGTGGGTGACCAGCACGACGGTGAACCGGCGCTCCAGCCAGAGATCCTGCAGCACGCCCCACAGCTCCTCGCGGGTGAAGGCGTCGAGCGCGGCGAACGGCTCGTCGAGCAACAGGATCTCGGGCTCGTGGACCAGCGCTCGGCAGAGATTGGCGCGCTGCTGCATGCCGCCCGAGAGCTGGAACGGCGCGTGATCGCGGAATTCGGCGAGCCCGACCGTGCGCAGGAGCTCCATGGCGCGCAGCTCGTGCTCGCGCCGCTTCTGGCGGAAGGTGGCGCGGTGGTCGCGGCTCACCTCGAGCGGCAGCAGCACGTTCTCGAGGGTCGTGCGCCAGGGCAAGAGCGTGGCGTTCTGGAACGCCATGCCGATCCCGTGCTGCGGCCCTTCGATCGGTCGTCCGTGCAGCCGGGCGACCCCGGCCGAGGTCGGGTGCAGCCCGGAGACGATCTTGAGAAACGAGGACTTGCCGCAGCCCGACGGGCCCACGAGGGCGGTGAACTCGCCGGGCTCGACGGCGATCGAGAACTCCTCGAGCGCCAGGGTGCCGGCGGGCCCGCCATAGCGCAGCGCGACCCGCTCGGCCTCGATCAACGCCATGCGAGCGGTCAGTTCACGAGCTTGCGCTCGGCCGGCGGCGGCAGGAAGGCGTCGGTCCAGATGTCCTCGACCTTGGGCACGCTCGCGAGCTTCACCGCCTGCGCGATCTGCTCGATCGAGCGGGCGAGGCGCTCGGGCACCACGGCGCCCATCCCGTGCTCGCGCACATAGGGCGTGAGCACGTTCATCTCGAGCGCCATGTCGAGCCGGGTCCGCTCGAGCTTCTTGTCGATCAAGGGATCGACCTTGGCGACCATGTCGACCGCCTGGTCGCGGTTCGCCATCACCCAGCGCATCGCCCGCACGGTGGCGGCGTTGAAGGCGCGGACCGCCTCGGGCTGCTCGGCCAGGAACTTGCTCGCGGCGAGTACGGAATTGCCGTAGAAGTCCATGCCGTAGTCTTTGTAGAGCATCGCCACGATGTCCTCGGCCTTCACCCCCTTGGATTGAAGGTCGAGCATCGAGGAGAAATAGTGGCCGGAGATGACGTCGACCTCGCCGCGCACCAGCATCGCCTCCCGCAGCGGCGGATCCATGTTGACCCGCGGCACCGCGGCCGGATCGATGCCGACCTTGAACGCGAATGCAGGGAACAGCTTGTAGGAGGCGTCGAAGACCGGCGCGCCGAGCTTCTTGCCGACGAGGTCCTTGGGTTCCTTGATCCCGCTCTTCTTGAGCGTGTAGAGCCCGAAGGGCGGTGCGTCGTAGATCACCATGACGGCCTTGACCGCCTGGCCCGGATTGGCGGCGTTGAATTCCACGAGCGCGTTGATGTCGCCGATGCCCATTTGATAGGCACCGGTGGCGATCCGCTGGATCGCGGCCGCAGAGCCCGAGCCCCGGTCGATCGTGACGTCGAGCCCGGCCTCCTTGTAGTAGCCCAGCTCTTTGGCCGCGATGAACACCGACGTCGGGCCCTGGAAGGCCCAGTCGAGCGTGAACTTGATGTCGACCGCCTGCGCGGCGTTGCCCAGCAGCAGCGCCGCTGCCGCCACCAATCCCGTACCGATCCGTCTCATCCTCGCCTCCAGCCCGCGCCCTGGCGCCGTGCGCGCCCGGGTGCGAGCAAATCCGGCCCGCGACCAGGCGGCAAGAGGCAAGTTGCGGGCCAGCTCGCCCTCGTGCCGCGGCGCCCTCAGGGCCGAGCGCGAAGCCAGGCCGCGAGGAGGTGAAGGGGCAGCGCCGCGGCGGGCCGCTCGGCGGCCGTGAACGGGTCGTCGCCGGCCCGCCGCAGCTCCCGAAGGCGCACGTCGGCCACCGTCGCGAGCAGAAGCGGCGCGAGGAACGCGCGATCGGCGCGGCCGGCCAGCCGCCGCGCCTCGACGATCGCGGCTTCCGCCCGGGCGAGCAGCGGTGCCACGACGGCGCGCAAGCGCGCGCGGGTCTCGGGCCGATCGAGCAGGCGGGGCTCCAGCCCGGCCATGTCGACGAGCGAGCGGGCGAGGACCCGACGCGCGCGGCGTGCTTCGAAGACGGTGGCACGGACGATCCCGACCAGGCCGAAGGCCGTGCCGGCGGCCTCGGCCGCGGCCAGGAGCGGCGCCGGTGCCTCGAGCAGGCGGGCCATCGCGCGTGCCAGGCCGCCCGAGGTGGCGCGCAAGTACGCCTCGAGCGCGGTCGCGTCGGGCGGCGGCTGCGGCATCGCGCTTTCGGGATCGAGCAGGCCGTCGAGTTCCGCCTCGCGGGCGGCGATCAGGGCCTCGAGCTCGGCCAGGGCCAGGCGGTTCTCGCGGAGCGGGGAAGCGAGGGCGGCCGCGATCGGGTGGTCGATCCTCCCGCCCTCGGCCGCGGCGGCGAGCTGGTCGCGCCAGAAGCGGTGCCGCACGAGCCCGGCGAGCGGTTGCCGCACCGTCTCGGCCACGCGCGCGAGCTCGTGGTTGAGCAGCACGAGGGCCGCGAGCTCCTCGCGGCGCGCGGCCGGGCCGAACAGCGTGCACAGCGCGCGATCCGGATCGCAGCGCCGCGCCTCGGCCCAGAGATCGAAGGGCGGGTGGTCTGCGGGACCGGTCACGGCGCCCGCCCCGGTCGGCCTTTCAATGGCGACATCGAGCCTCTATCTAGCCGCCTGTCGGAAGGAAGCGAGCAACCGACCACGGAGAGGCGCCCAGACCATGGCTTTCACCCTGCCCGATCTGCCCTACCCGCACGACTGGCTCGAGCCCTACATCGGTCGCGAGACGATGGAGCTGCACCACGGCAAGCATCATCAGGCCTACGTGACCAATCTCAACAACCTCATCGCCGGCACCGACCTCGAAACCAAATCGCTCGAGGAGGTCTGCCGCATCGCCTTCGCCGATCCCTCGAAGGTCGGCGTCTTCAACAATGCCGGTCAGCATTGGAACCATTGCCTGTTCTGGAAGGTGATGAAGCGCGGCGGCGGCGGCAAGCCCGGCGGCGAGCTCTTGAAGCGGATCGAGCACGATTTCGGCTCCTTCGAAGCCTTCGCCGAGCAGTTCAAGACCGCGGCCGTCACCCAGTTCGGCTCGGGCTGGGCCTGGCTGTCGCTCGACGGCGACCGCCTCAAGGTGTCGAAGACCCCGAACGGCGAGAACCCGCTCGTGCACGGCATGCGCCCTCTGCTCGGCATCGACGTGTGGGAGCACGCCTATTACCTCGACTACCGCAACCGCCGTCCGGACTACGTCGCGGCCTTCCTCAACCACCTCGTGAACTGGGAGGCGGTCGAGCAGGAGCTGCACAGCGCCCTCGCCTGATGGTAGTGAGGCCGTGCCGGCGCGGAGCCGGCGCCGCCTCGGCGGGAGCATGCTGGAGGGGTTGAGATGCGGCGCGGAGCGATCGGGGGCGTGGTGGCGGTCGCGGCCATGCTGGGCTTGAGCGGTTGTGCTGCGACCTACACCGCGGTCGCCAAGCGCGAGCTCGACGTCCAGACCAAGATGACCGACACGGTCTTCCTCGAGCCGGTGCCGCCCGCCCAGCGCACGGTCTACGTCGAGGTCAAGAACACTTCCGACAAGCCGGACCTCGACATCGAGCGGCCGATCCGCGAGCGGATCGCGGCCCGGGGCTGGCAGATCGTCGAGGACCCGCGACGCGCGCACGTGATTCTGCAGGCCAACGTGCTCCAGGCCGGGCGGACGAGCGAGACCGCGGCCGAGCAGATGTACGGCCGCGGCTACGGCGCCCCGATCACCGGGGCCGCGGTCGGCGGCACGGCCGGCTACGTCATCGGCAGATCGGCGCCCGGCAACGCGGCGGTGTGGGGCCTGGGCGGTGCGGTCGTCGGCGGGCTCGCCGAGACCGTCGCCGGTGCCGCGGTCCAGGACGTCACCTACAGCATCATCACCGACATCCAGATCCAGGAGCGGGCGCCGGGCGAGGTGGTGAGCGAGACCCGCAGCGGCACCGTCCGGCAGGGCCGCTCCGGCCAGATCGCCCAGACCTCGAGCCGCACCACCGACATGCGACGCCACACCACGCGCGTGATGTCGATGGCGAACAAGGTCAATCTCGACTGGAACGAGGCCGCGCCGCAGCTCGTCGACGGTCTGACCCGGGTGGTGGCCGGCCTGCTCTGAAGATCGCGGGGACGCGCGGGCGCTTCAGGGTATGGCGACCAGGAGGGCGGCCGCGCGGCGATCTTCGGCCAGCAACAGGTTCCAGGTGCGGCAGGCGGCCGGCGTCGTCATCGCCTCGACAGCGAGCCCGAGGGAGCGCAATTCGGCGCGAAGCGGCGCTGCGATCGGGCGCGGCACCGCGCCCGTGCCGATCACGAGCAGGCTCGCGCCCGTCCCGGCGAACGGCCGCAACGGCTCCAGATCGGCCGCCTCGAGCGCGGCCGGATCGCGCGGCCGCCAAGCCAGGACGCGGTCCGGCAACAGCAACAGCGAGCCCGCATAGCGCAGCTCGCCGATCGTGAAGCCGCCGGCACCATAGCCGCGAACGAACGGGCGTCCGGCGAGCGAGAGGCGCTGCAGCTCCACCGCGGGCGCCTCAGCCGGCCCGCTGCTCGGCCTCGGGCGGCGCCAAGGCTGCGGGCCGCAGGTTGAGATAATAGAGAATCGGGGCGGCGATGTAGGTGGTCGAGTAGGTGCCGACCAAAATGCCGAAGAGCATCGCGAAGGTGAATCCCTGGATGACCGGTCCGCCGAAGGCGTAGAGCGCGATCAACGCCAGAAGCGTCGTCCCTGTCGTCATGACGGTGCGGGCGAGCGTCTCGTTGATGCTTTTGTCGATCAACTGGTCGAGCGGCATCGCCTTGTAGCGGCGGAGGTTCTCGCGCACCCGATCGAACACGACCACGGTGTCGTTCAGAGAATAGCCGACGACGGTCAAGATCGCGGCGATGCTCGAGAGATTGAACTCGAGATCGCTCAGCGTGAAAACCAGGAGCACGGCGAACACGTCGTGGATGCAGGCGGCGATCGCGCCCACGCCGAACTGCCACTCGAAGCGGAACCAGAGATAGACGAGCACGCCGGCGAGCGCGATGATCACGGCGAGCGTGCCGGCTCGGCGCAGCTCCTCGCCGACCTTGGGGCCGACATATTCCGCCCGCTGCCACTTCACGCCGGGCCCGACGAGCTGCTCGACCGCTTCCTTGATCTTCTCGACCGCCGCCTGTTGCGCGCTCTCGTCGCCCGGTTGCCGCACGACGCGGATCATGACGAGGTTGGCGGCACCCGCTTCTTGCAGGGCCACCTCGCCGAGCCCGAGTCCGCCCAGGGTGGTGCGCATCTCGGCGAGCCGGGCCGGTCCCGGGGTCTCGACCTCGAGCAGGATGCCGCCGGCGAAGTCGATGCCGAGATTGAAGCCGCGCACGATCATGAGCACGATCGCGAGCAGAATGACGAGGACCGAGCCGGCGAACGCCCAGTAACGAAAGCGGAAGAACGGGATCCGGGTTCCGTCGGGGACGATCCGCGGCAGCGCGCGCACGGGGGCGGCCTCCTCTCAGATCGCGAGCTGGGCGGGCCGCGCCCGCCGATACCAGGCGTCGACCATGAGGCGGCTCACGAGCACGGCGGTGAACATGGTGGTCAAGACCCCGATCGAGAGGGTCACGGCGAAGCCCTTGATCGGCCCCGTGCCGAACTGGAACAAGACCACGCCCGCGATGAGCGTCGTCACGTTGGCGTCGACGATCGCCCGCAAGGCTTCGCTGAAGCCCGTGTCGATCGCCGAAAGCGGCGTGCGGCCGAGCTTCGATTCCTCGTGGATGCGCTCGTAGATCAGCACGTTGGCGTCGACCGCCATCCCCATCGTCAAGACGATGCCGGCGATCCCCGGAGGCGTCAGGGTCGCACCCAAAAGCGACATGATCGCGAGCAACAAGAAGAGGTTCAAGAGCAGGGCGATGTCGGCGATGATACCGAAGACGCCGTAATAGGCGACCATGAAGACGAGCACGGCCACGAGCGCCACGATCGAGGCGATGGCGCCGGCACGGATCGAATCGGCACCGAGATCCGGTCCGACCGTGCGCTCCTCGATCACCTTGAGCGGTGCCGGCAGGGCACCGGCGCGCAGCAGCACGGCGAGCTCGTTGGCGGTCTCGGGCGTGAAGCTGCCCGAGATGATGCCCGAGCCGCCGAGGATCGGCTCGCGGATCCGGGGTGCCGAGATCACCTTGTCGTCCAGCACGATCGCGAACAGCCGGCCGACATTGTCCTGGGTGATCCGGGCGAACTTCCGGGCGCCCTGGGAGTCGAACCGGAAGCTCACCACGGGCTCGTTGTTCTGGAAGGTCGCCTGCGCGTCGACCAGGCTCTCGCCCGAGAGCTCGACCTGGCGGTAGAGCACGTACTCGCGCGGACCGGCACGATCGGCCGACTCGACCACCATGAGACCGGCCGGGCCGCGTCCGGCACGCACCTCGCTCGGATCGGCGCCGAGCTCGACCATGTGGAAGGTGAGCCGCGCCGTCTTGCCCAAGAGCCGCTTGATCGCCTCCGGATTGCGCTCGCCAGGGACCTGGACGAGGATCCGGTCGGCACCCTGGCGTTGGATCGAGGCCTCGCGGGTGCCGAGCTCGTCGATCCGCCGGCGCACCACCTCGAGCGACTGCGTGACCGCGGCCGAGATTCGATCCTCCCGCGCCCGGTCGGAGAGTGCGATCCGAATCCGGCCGTCGCGCTCGCCCTCGATCACGAGCTCGCGCAAGGTGCCGGCGCCGAAGCCGGCGGCGGGCAAGAGCGGGTTGAGCTTGGCGAGCTCGGCCATGGCCGCGTCGAGCCGGGCGGGATCGGTGAGCTGCAGGACCACCGCCTGACCCTGCACGCCGAGCCCGCGATAGCCGATCTGGGCGGCCCTGAGTGCCCCTCTGACCTCGCCCACGAGCTGCTCGAGCCGGTCCTTGACGACCGCCTCGCCTTCGACCTCGAGCAAGAGATACGAGCCGCCCTGGAGATCGAGCCCGAGAACGATGTGGTTCTGCGGCAAGAAGCCCGGCAGGCGGCGGACGGTGTCGGGCGAGAGGAAGTTGGGGACGAGCGCCAGCGCCCCGATCAGGAAGACGAGGCCCACGAGGGCGAGCTTCCAACTCGGCGCACGCATCGAAGGCGCGGCCTCAGCGTTTGAAGAGCTTGCTCAAGAAGCCACCGGATTGCGGCGCCTGTCCGGAGCCCGGCGGGCTCGCGGCACCGCTGTTCTCGTTGGCGGCCGGCGCGGGCTTGGTCAGCACGTCGCTGATCGTGGCTTTGGCGACCTTGACCTGGACGCCCTGGGCGATCTCGACCGAAACCATCCCGTCGGGGTCGACCCGGGTCACCTTGCCGACGATGCCGCCGCCGGTCAGCACCTGATCGCCTTTCTTGAGCGCCTCGAGCATCGCCCGATGCTGCTTCATCTTCTGCTGCTGAGGCCGAATGAGAAGGAAATAGAAGACGATGAAGATCAAGACGAGCGGCAGCAGCGAAACGAAGACGTCGCCGCCGCCAGCGCCCGGTGCCTGGGCGTAGGCCGGAGAGATCAAGGACGCGCTCCTCGGAAGGACGGCCGGACCGATCGCGGCGGACTATAGCGGTGGAAGCCGGCGATGCAACCGCGGTCGGCCGATGGCGGTGCATCCCGGCCCGGCATCGCCTTGCGGCCTCGCGTCGCCCTGCTAGCCTCCGCCGCCGTCGCCCGCGCGGGCGGTCCGCTCGACCGATCCGCCGCATCCGGACCCGCCCATGCCCGATCCCGAGCTCGCGCCGCTCTTGGCCCGCATCGCCGCCGCCCTGGAGCGGCTCGCACCACCTCCACCGCCGCCGATCGACCTCGGTGCCGCGGATGCCTTCGTCTTCGAGAACGGCGATCGGCTGCGGCCGGTGGCGAAGGTGGCACGGGTCGAGCTCGAGCTCTTGTGCGGGATCGACCGCGTCGCCGCGATCCTGCTCGACAACACCCGCCGCTTCGCCAAGGGCCTTCCGGCCAACAACGCGCTCCTTTGGGGTGCGCGCGGGATGGGCAAGAGCTCGCTCGTCAAGGCCGTGCACGCCCAGGTGAATGCCGAGGGCCTGGGCCCGGTCGTGCTCGTCGAGATCCACCGCGAGGACATCGAGTCGCTGCCGCGGCTCTTGCACATCCTGGCCGCGAGCGCGAAGCGCTGCATCATCTTCTGCGACGATCTCTCCTTCGACCAGGACGACACCTCCTACAAGTCGTTGAAAGCGGTGCTCGAGGGCGGCATCGAAGGACGGCCGGCCAACGTGCTGTTCTACGCGACCTCCAACCGCCGTCACCTGATGCCGCGGCAGATGATCGAGAACGAGCGCTCGACCGCGATCAACCCCTCCGAGGCGGTGGAGGAGAAGGTCTCGCTCTCCGACCGGTTCGGCCTCTGGCTCGGCTTCCATCCCTGCTCGCAGGAGACCTATCTCGAGATGGTCGAGCGCTACGTCCGTCGCTTCGGTCTCCCGGTCGAACCCGAGCGCTGGCGCCGCGAGGCGCTCGAATGGGCCACCACCCGCGGCGCCCGCTCCGGTCGGGTCGCGTTCCAGTTCGTCCAGGACCTCGCCGGCCGGCTCGGCGTGCCGCTCGCCTGAGGGTGCCAGGGCGGCGTTCCGCGGCTCGGGCTCAGCCCGCCTCGGGTGCCAGCAACAGATCGCGCTCGCGGGCCAGCCGCAGCGCCACCTCCTCCGCCGGCAGGCCCATGATCTCGAAGGCCCGGCCGGCGAGCTGCAGGCTCGCCTCGACGGTCTCGGGGATCACCGCGTCGGCACCGAGCTCGAGGAGCTTGCGCGCATGCTCGGCGTCGCGGGCGCGGGCGACGATCGGCAGCCGCGGTGCTACCCGCCGCGCCGCTTGGACCGTGCGCTCGGCTGCGGCCGGTTGATCGAGTGTCACGATCAGCGCCTGGGCGGCCTCCAGCCGCACGCGCGCGAGGATCTCCGGCCGACCGGCATCGCCGACATAGACCGGGCGGGCATGCCCGCGCTCCTGGGCCACCCGGGCGGCGTCGAGATCGAGGGCGAGCCAGGCGATCTGGGCCTGATCGAAGAGCTGGGCGACCGTGCGCCCGACCCGGCCGAAACCCGCGATGACGACGTGGTCCGCCTCTTCCGCGGGCCATGCCGACTCGGGCGGCTCCGCCGAGGATCGCCCCGCCCGGGCCCGGACCGAAGCGGCGAGCGCTTGGCCGAAGCGCGCTAGCAAGGGCGAGGCCAGCATCGAGACCAGCACGACCGCCACCATGAAGCGCGCCGTCTCGGGCGCCAGGAGCGCCGCCTGGACGGCCAGGCCCACGACGATCAACGCGAACTCGCCGCCTTGACCGAGCAGGATCCCGACCTCGAGCGCGACCGGCAGGGCGAGGCCCAGTGCCACGCCGAGACCGGCCACGATCGCGGCCTTGATCGCGGCGAGCCCGATCACCGAGAGGAGCACGATCGGCAAGTCGGGCAGGATCGCGAGCGGATCGACGTCGGCGCCGACCGTGACGAAGAAGAGGCCGAGGAGCAGGCCCTTGAAGGGTTCGATGTCGGCCTCGATGGTGTGGCGGAACTCGCTCTCGGCCAGCAAGACACCGGCCACGAAGGCGCCCAGCGCCGGCGAGGCGCCGGCACTCGCGGTGAGGCCGGCGCTGCCGATGACGAGGAGCAGCGCCGCTGCCACCAGCACGTCGCGGCCGGCGGCCCGGCTCGCGAGGCGCAAGAGCGGCCGCAGCACCCGCGGTCCGAGCAACAGGAAGGCCGCGAGCGCGAGCGCGGTCAACACGAGCGTCTCGGCGAGCGCCCCCCAGGGGTCGGCTGCGGCGAAGCCGCTCAACAGACCGACCAGCAGCAGGATCGGCACGACCGCCACGTCCTGCGCCAACAGCACCGAGAAGGCGATCCGACCGGCCTCGCTCGCTTGCCGGCGCTGCTCGATCAGAAGCTGCATGACGACCGCGGTCGAGGACAGGGCGAAGCTCAGGCCGAGCAGCGTCGATGCGGCGAGGCCGTTGCCGTATGCCCAGGCGATCGCGGCGATCACGGCCGCGGTCACGCCCACCTGGAGGCTGCCGAGCCCGATCAGCCAACGGCGCAGCGAAGCGAGCCGGTCGAGCGACAACTCGAGCCCGAGCATGAAGAGAAGAAAGACCACGCCGAGCCCGCCCAGCCGTTCGAGCATGTGCGGGTCCTTGAAGGTCAGCGGTGCGAGCCAGGGTGCGAGCTCGACGAGCCGGCCGGCGACATGCGGACCGAGCAGCACGCCGATCAGCAAGAACGCCATGACCTGGCCCATGCCGAGCCGGTGCAGGAGCGGGACCGCGACGCCGGCGGCGGCCAGGTAGAGCAGGATGTCGGCGGTGCCGATCGGAAAGCTCTCGTGCTCCATCGCGCCTCGGTGTCGCTCGCGGGCCGCGGGCCGATAACCTAGCCGGCCGAGCCATCTCCCGGCAGATGGCGATCGTCCTGCAGCCACGCGATCGACGAGGAGGCCTTCTCGCCCGCTGCCGACCGTGGCATCCGCCGGGCCCGTGATCGATCCACCCCCCTGGCTCGCCGCCCGCCTCGCCGCCCTCCACGACGGCCCGCACCGGACGGGCTCGCTGATCGTCACGCTCTTCGGCGACGCGGTCGTGCCGCGCGGCGGCGAGCTCTCGGTCGCCTCGCTCCTGGCCATCTTGGGCGCCATGGGGATCGGCGAGGGTGTCGTGCGGACCGCCGCCTCGCGTCTCGCCGCCGAAGGCTGGCTCGAGCGGCGGCGGGTCGGCCGGCACGCCTTCTATCGCCTCGCCGGGCGCGCTGAGGCCGCCTTCGCGGCGGCGAGCGAGCGGATCTACGGGCCGCCGCCTTCGAGCGAGGACGGCCGGCTGCGCCTCGTCCTCCTGACCGCCGAGGCCGAGCGCGAGGCGGCCCGGGCCGCGCTCGAGGAAGCGGGCTTCGCGCCGCTCGCAGCCGGACTGTTCGTGGCACCGTTCGCTCGGCCGGTGCCGGAGCTGGCCGGGCTCGTGCGGCTCGAGGCGCGGCCGGAGGCGGGCCAGGGCGCGCTGCTCGCCCGCCTCGCCTGGCCGTTGGACGCGATCGCCGAGCGTTATCGCCGCTTCTGCGCCTCTTGGGAGCCGGCGCTCGCCGAGCCGGGACCCGCAGCACCGCTCCCGGCGCTGCTCGCCCGGATCCTCCTGATCCACGACTATCGCCGGGTGGTGCTCAAGGACCCCTGGCTGCCGGCCGAGCTCTTGCCGCGCGACTGGCCGCAGCCGCGGGCACGCGCGCTCTGCGGCCGTCTCTGGCACCGGCTCTTGGCACCCTCGGAAGCCTGGCTCGACGCCAACGCCACGACCGAGCACGGCGCGCTGCCGCCCGCCGGCCCGGCGCTGCGCCGGCGCTTTGGCGATCTCGTCGCGGGCCCCGCGCGCGCCTCGATATCTTACACGCCTTGAACCCTGTCCCGATTTTTCGTAAGGTGTGTGGGTCGGGACAGGGAGGGTCGGCCCGTGTACAGCCAGGCGCTCAACGAGCGGATCGAAGGCCCCCGCATCGTCGAGGATCCCGAGAAGCTCGCGGCCTTCCAGGCGCGCATCGACGCCGAGGAGCGCATCGAGCCGAACGACTGGATGCCCGAGGCCTATCGGCGCACGCTGATCCGGCAGATCTCGCAGCACGCCCATTCCGAGGTCGTGGGCATGCTGCCGGAGGGCAACTGGATCACCCGCGCCCCCTCGCTTCGGCGCAAAGCGGCACTTCTCGCCAAGGTCCAAGACGAGGGCGGCCACGGTCTCTATCTCTACGCCGCGGCCGAAACGCTCGGCGTCTCGCGCGAGGAGCTCTACGAGCAGCTGCTCTCCGGCAAGGCCAAGTACAGCTCGATCTTCAACTATCCCACGCTCACCTGGGCCGACATCGGCTGCATCGGCTGGCTGGTCGACGGGGCGGCGATCATGAACCAGATCCCGCTCTGCCGGACCTCCTACGGTCCCTACGCCCGGGCGATGATCCGGATCTGCAAGGAGGAGAGCTTCCACCAGCGCCAGGGCTACGAGATCATGCTCACCCTCTGCCGCGGCACGCCCGAGCAGAAGGCGATGGCGCAGGACGCCTTGAACCGCTGGTGGTGGCCGTCTCTCATGATGTTCGGTCCGCCGGACAGCGAAAGCCGCCACACCGAAGAGTCGATGCGCTGGAAGATCAAGCGCTTCACCAACGACGAGCTCAGACAGAAGTTCGTCGACGCGACGGTGCCGCAGGGTCACTATCTGGGCCTGACCTTCCCCGATCCGGAGCTGCGCTTCGACGAGGCGACGGGCCACTGGCGCTTCGGCAGGATCGACTGGGAAGAGTTCAAGCGCGTGCTGGCGGGTCACGGGCCCTGCAACCGCGAGCGGATGGCGGCGCGCCGCAAGGCGCACGAAGAGGGGGCGTGGGTGCGCGAGGCCGTGCTCGCCCATGCGGCCAAACGCCGGGCACGCGAACGGGCACAGAAGATCGCCGCGGAGTGAGGAGGATGGCCGAGCAGCCGATGCCGCTCTGGGAAGTGTTCATCCGCTCGCGCACCGGGCTCGCCCACCGGCACGTGGGTTCGGTGCACGCAGCGGATGCCGAAATGGCGCTGCAGGCGGCGCGCGACACCTACACCCGCCGCGGCGAGGGGCTCTCGATCTGGGTCGTGCCCTCGGCGGCCATCACCGCCTCCGACCCGGCCGAGAAGGGGCCGCTCTTCGAGCCCACCGCCTCCAAGATCTACCGGCACCCGAGCTTCTACGAGATCCCCGAGGAAGTCGGGCACATGTGAGCGGCCGCGGCCGGCCGGGGAGGGGCTTTTGACTACCATCCACGTCGAGGAGACGCCGCATCTCGCTTATGTGCTGCGCCTGGCGGATTCGGCGCTCATCAATTCGCACCGCCTCTCCGAGTGGTGCGGTCACGCCCCGATGCTCGAGGAGGACCTGGCGCTCGCCAACATCGCCCTCGACCTCCTGGGCCAGGCGCGCCTCCTCTACGAACACGCCGCCGCCCTCGAGGGCCGCGGCCGCAGCGAGGACGATCTCGCCTATTTGCGCGACGCGCCGCAGTTCAAGAACCTCCTGATCACCGAACTGCCGCGGGGCGATTTCGCCTTCACCATCGTCCGCCAGACGCTCTTGTCGGCCTTCTTCCACCCCTTCTGGCAGCTCGCGCGGGGCTCGAGCGACCGCACGCTCGCGGCGATCGCTGGCAAGGCCGAAAAAGAGGTCGCCTATCATCTGCGCCACGCCGGGGCCTGGCTCGTACGGCTCGGCGACGGCACCGAGGAGAGCCGGAAGCGCACGGTGGAGGCACTCGAGACACTCTGGCCTTACACGGGCGAGCTCTTCGAGGTCGACGCGGTGGGCGAAGCGATGATCGAGGCCGGGATCGCACCCGACCCGGCGAGCGTGCGGCCGGTCTTCGAGCAGACCATTGACCGGCTCTTGGCGGAGGCGGGGCTCGCCCGGCCGGTCGCGGCCTGGATGCAGACCGGCGGGCTTCGCGGCGTGCACACCGAGCATCTCGGCCATCTCTTGGCGGTGATGCAGCATCTCCAGCGCGCCTATCCGGGAGCGGTGTGGTGAGCACGCTCGCCCTCGACCGGCTCGAGCGGGCGATCGAAGCCGTCTCGGCCGTCCCCGACCCCGAGATCCCGGTCGTCTCGATCGCCGATCTCGGCATGGTGCGGGCGGTGCGCCTGGCGGCCGACGGCGTCGTCGAGGTCGATCTCACCCCGACCTATTCCGGCTGCCCCGCGACCCGGCTGATCGCCCAGGAGGTGGCGGCGGCGGTCGAGCGCGCCGGCTGCGGCGAGCCGCGGGTCAACCTCGTGCTGAGCCCCGCCTGGACGACCGACTGGATCACGCCCGAGGGCCGCGCCGCGCTCGCCCGCTACGGCATCGCCCCGCCCGCCCCCCGCGGGCAGCCGGAAGGGCCGGTTCTGTGCCCGCGCTGCGGCAGCGAAGAGACCGAGGAGATCTCGGCCTTCGGCTCCACGCCCTGCAAGGCGCTCTGGCGCTGCCGCAGCTGCCGCGAGCCCTTCGACCGCTTCAAGTGCCTTTGAGCCCCTCGAGTCCGCGAGGCCCCCAGAGCCACCCTCGGAGCGCCGAGCCCGGAGAGCCCATGACGACGACCGGCCGCACCCGCTTCTGGCCGTTGCTCGTGACCGCGATCGAGCGGCTCACGCCCGATGCCGTGGCGGTGACCCTGCAACCGCCCGCCGAGGCCGCGGCCCTGTTCCGCTTCACGGCCGGCCAATATCTGACCTTCCGCCGATCGATCGAGGGCGAGGAGGTCCGCCGCAGCTATTCGATCTGCGCCGACCCGGAGGAGGGGGTGCTGCGGGTCGGCATCAAGCGCGTGCCGGGCGGCCGCTTCTCGAGCTGGGCCAACGACAAGCTCGCGCCCGGCGAGACCCTGGAATCGCTCCCGCCCGAGGGGAGCTTCACCTTCGAGCCCGACCCCGCCCGCGCCCGCACCGTGCTGGCGCTCGCCGCCGGCTCCGGCATCACGCCCGTGCTCGCGATCGCGACCGCCCTGCTCGAGCGCGAGCCGGGCTCGAACCTGGTGCTGCTCTACGGCAACCGCACGCGCGACGACATCATGTTCAAGAGCGCCCTCGAGGACCTCAAGGACCGCCATCTGGGCCGCTTCGCGCTCGTCCATCTGCTCTCCCGCGAGGCCTGCGAGCTGCCGATCCTGCACGGGCGGATCGACCGGGCACATCTGGAAGCGCTCTTGCCGCGGCTCGCCCCGCCCGCGACGATCGATGCGGCCTACATCTGCGGTCCGGCGGGCCTGCCCGAGGAGGCCTCGGCGGCGCTTCGGGCGATGGGGGTGCCGGGCGAGCGGATCTTCGTCGAGCGCTTCACCCCGGCCGAGGGGGCGTCACCGGCGCGACCCGTGGTTCCCGTCGCCGGCGAGGCGCCGAGCGTGGCGACGGTGCGGGTCACGCTCGACGGCATCACCCGCGAGATCGGCATGGCGGAGGGCGAGACCGTGCTCGAGGCGGTCTTGCGCGCCGGCATCGACGCGCCCTGGTCCTGTCGCGCCGGCATGTGCTGCACTTGCCGGGCCAAGCTCGGCGAGGGCGAGGTCGCCATGGACCAGAACTATTCCTTGCGCGATTGGGAGCTCGCGGCCGGCTACGTGCTCACCTGCCAGAGCCGGCCCAAGAGCGAGCGCCTGGCCGTCGACTACGACGCCGCCTGAACCCGGGGGCGTGCTACGGCTTCGCCCGCTTCCGCGCGCCCGGCCGCGAGCTTCCGCGCCCCGCCGAGCACGAGGTCGGTGGCGAGCTCGGCATAGCCGCGGCGGTCCATGGGCCCGTCGTCGCGGAACCAGAGGAAGGCCCAGTTGAGCATGCCGAAGAGGCTCATCACGAGCGGCTTCAGGTGGCGCCGGTCGCCCGCGAGCCCCGGAACGGTCGCCACGAGCGCGTCCGCGAACAGGCGCACGAGCCGTCGCTCGAGCCCGTAGAGCTCCTCCCGCACCGGCTCGGGCAGGAGCTTGAGATGCGCGATCTGGACCTCGTGCTCGGCATCGGCGTCGCGATAATGCTCGAGCAGTGCGACTGCCATGTCGGCCAGGCGCCGTTCGGGCGGTCGCGCATCCACAACCGCCGCCGCCTCGACCGCGGCCACGAGCTCTTCGAGATGGCGGCGCAGAAGATCCGCCAGGACCGCGTCCTTGTCGCGGTAATAGTGGTAGACGAGCGACTTGGCGACGCCCGCTGCGGCACCGATCATGGCGAGCGAGGTGCGGTCGTAGCCGTGGCGGGCGAAGAGCGGCGCGGCGACCTCGAGGATGCGCTTGCGCTTGGCCGCGTAATCGGCCGAACGGGGTCGTCCCACGCGGCTCAGTCCTTGGGGCGGAGATCGACGATCCGCTTGGCCTTGCCGATCGACCGCTCGATCGCCCCGGGATCGACCACCTCGACCGTGCAGGAGACCCCGATCACGCTCTTGATGTGATGGGCGAGCCGCTCGGCCAGGATCAGCCGGGCCTCGTGGGCGGCGGCCTTGGGAGCCGCCTCGACCCGCACGGTGAGCTGGTCGAGCCGACCCTCGCGCGTGACCTTGAGCTCGTAGTGCGGGGCGAGCCCGTCGGTCGCCAGGATCTGCTCCTCGATCTGCGAGGGGAACAGGTTGACGCCGCGGATGATGAGCATGTCGTCGCTGCGGCCGGTGATCTTCTCGATCCGCCGCATCGACGGCCGGGCGGTGCCGGGCAGGAGCCGGGTGAGGTCGCGGGTGCGGTAGCGGATCACCGGCATGGCCTCTTTGGTGAGGCTCGTGAAGACGAGCTCGCCGAAGGAGCCCTCGGGCAGGACCTCGCCGGTCGCGGGATCGACGATCTCGGGGTAGAAATGGTCCTCCCAGACGTGCAGTCCGTCCTTGGTCTCGACGCACTCGTTGGCCACACCGGGCCCGATCACTTCCGAGAGGCCGTAGATGTCGACCGCGTGCATGTCGAAGCTCTCTTCGATCTCGCCGCGCATCGCATCGGTCCAGGGCTCCGCCCCGAAGATGCCGATCTCCAAGGAGGAGGCGCGCGGATCTTTCCCCTGTCGGTGGAACTCGTCGAGGATCGCGAGCATGTAGGAGGGGGTCACCATGATGATGTCGGGCTTCAGGTCCTCGATCAGCAGGACCTGGCGCTCGGTCATCCCGCCCGAGACCGGGATCACGGTGCAGCCCAGCCGCTCGGCGCCGTAATGCGCGCCGAGCCCGCCCGTGAAGAGCCCGTAGCCATAGGCCACGTGCACGATCATGCCGGGCCTGCCGCCCGAGGCGCGGATCGAGCGGGCCACGACCTCGGCCCAGCTCTCGATGTCGTTGCGGGTGTAGCCCACGACGGTGGGCTTGCCGGTCGTGCCCGAGGAGGCGTGGACGCGCACCACCTGCTCGCGCGGCACCGCGAACAGACCGAAGGGGTAGGTAGCGCGCAGGTCCTGCTTGGTCGTGAAGGGGAACTTGGCGAGGTCCTCGAGCGTGCGGAGATCCTCGGGGTGAACCCCGTGGGCTTCGAACTTCGCGCGATAATAGGGGACGTTGTCCCAGACCCGCCGCAGGGTCGCCTTGAGCCGGTCGAGCTGCCAGCTGCGCAGCTCGTCGACGCCCGCCCGCTCCATGGGATCGAGAAGGGCCGGATCGGGGGCCGGCCCGAGCCGCTTGCTCCTGCTCACGACCGCTCCTCCTTCGCTTGCGGCAGGATGCTGCCGCCGATCGTGCGCGAATGGCCGCGGAACATGGCGATCGTCTCGCCCTCCTCGGTGCGGACGCGGACGTCCGTGATGCCGTTGCGGCCCTCGCGGAAGGTCTCGACCGCCTCCGCCACGAGCCGCTGGCCGAGCCGCGCCGGGCGCAGATAGGTGATCTGGCAGTGCGCGGCCACGGTCACCTCGCCCGTCCAGTTGCAGGCGAAGGCGAAGGCGCTGTCGGCGAGGGTGAAGATGTAGCCGCCATGGGCGATGCCGTGGCCGTTGACCATGGCCTCGCCGATCCGCATGGCGAGCTTGGCCCGACCTTCGCCCACTTCGAGCAGCTCCATGCCGAGGCCGCGGCTCGCCCGATCCTCCGCCCACATGGCAGCCGCCACCGCCTCGACCGGCGGCCGCGCGGGGGCACTCACGGCCGCGCTCCGAAGCGCGCCGGACGCTTCTCGAGGAAGGCCCGGACTCCTTCCGCATAGTCGCTCGCCCGGCCGAGCTCGCCCTGCAGCCGGGCTTCTTCCTCGAGATGTTCCTCCAGAGAGCGCGACCAGCTCTCTTCGAGGAGACGGCGCGTCGCGACGAGGGCCGCGGTGGGCCCCTGGGCGAGACGGGCGGCCACCGCCTCGGCCTCGGCCTCGAGCGTCGCGTCCTCGACCGCACGCCAAATCAGGCCCGTGCGCTCGGCCTCCTCGGCCGGCAAGGGATCGCCCAGGAGCGCGAGCGCGCGTGCGCGGGCGGGGCCCACGAGCCGGGGGAGGTGCCAGGAGGCGCCGGCGTCCGGTATCAGGGCGAGCTTGGCGAAGGCCATGAAGAAGCGCGCGCTCTTGGCCGCCAGCACGAGATCGCAGGCGAGGGCCAGCGCGACCCCGGCGCCCGCCGCGATGCCGTTGACCGCCGCCACGGTCGGCACCGGCAGCTCGCGCAGCCGGCGGACGAGCGGGTTCCAGGTCTGGGCCAACAGCCTGCCGAGATCGACCTCGCCCTCGACCGCCGCCAGATCCTGCCCGGCGCAGAAGCCGCGGCCGGCACCGGTCAGGAGCACGGCCCGGCAGTCGCGATCGGCCGCCGCGCGATCGAGGGCTGCGGCGAGGGCTCCGTGCATGGGCCGGTCGAAGGCGTTCAGCCGATCGGCGCGGTCGAGCACCAGGCGCCAGAAGCCCTCGCGCGGCTCGACCCGAACGGGCTCGTCCATCGCCGCCTCCCCGGGGCCGCGAGCCATGCGAAAAGCTCGACGGACCCCTCTTGCCATTCGTTGACCGAGCGTTCAGATATCGAAATGCAGCGCTCGCGACAAGAGCGCGAGGGTGTCCCCTCAGCGGGGACCGGGGAGGCCGGATGGCGGAGCTGTTCGCCCGACATCGCGCGACGCTCGAGGCGGCGGTGGCCGCCACGCGCAGCCGCGGCTATTGGAGCCCCTATCCCGAGCTGCCTTCGGGCAAGATCTACGGCGAGAGCGCCAAGGCCGAGGCCGAGGCGGCCTTCGCCGGGCTCCTGGGCGGCCTCTTCCCGCTCGATCAAGAGAGCGCGGGCGAGCCCGTGGGCGAGGAGGTCTCGCCCTGGACCGGCCAGAAGCTCGGCATCCGCTACCCGCGCGGCGCGGTCGAGCCGCTCGTAGCGGCGGCCGAGCGGGCACGCTTGGCCTGGGCCAAGGCCTCGGTGGAGACCCGGGTCGGCATCGCGCTCGAGATCCTCGCCCGTCTCAACCGCGACTCCTTCCTGATCGCCAACGCGGTCCAGCACACCACCGGCCAGAGCTTCGTCATGGCCTTCCAGGCCGGCGGCCCGCACGCCCAGGACCGCGGCCTCGAGGCCGTGGCCCTCGCCTTCGAGGAGACGACGCGCTTTCCCGCCCGGGCGCGCTGGGAGAAGCCGCAGGGCAAGGCCGCGCCGATCGTGCTCGACAAGGAATGGCGGCTCGTGCCGCGCGGCATCGGGCTCGTGATCGGCTGCTCGACCTTCCCGACCTGGAACGGTTATCCGGGCCTCTTCGCCTCGCTCGTCACCGGCAACGCCGTGATCGTCAAACCGCACCCGATGGCGGTCCTGCCGCTCGCGCTCACGGTGCGGACCGCGCGCCGGGTCCTGCGCGAGGAGGGGTTCGATCCCGACCTCGTCCAGCTCGCGGTCGACACCGCTGCGGCGCCGATCACCAAGGAGCTGGCGCAGCATCCGGCCGTGGGGATCGTCGATTTCACGGGCTCGCCCGCCTTCGGCCGCTGGCTGCGCGACAACCTGCGCGACAAGCTCCTGTTCACCGAGGAAGCCGGCACCAACCCGGTCGTGATCCAGGGCTGCCGCGATCTCGAGGCGACCTGCGCCAACCTCGCCTTCTCGCTCGCCCTCTATTCCGGGCAGATGTGCACGGCACCGCAGAACCTCTTCGTGCCGGCCACCGGCATCGCCACCCCCGGCGGCACCATCGGCTTCGAGGCGTTCGCAAGCGCGCTCGCCGCCGCGATCGACGGGCTGCTCGCCGATCCGGCCCGTGCCTCGGCCGTGCTCGGCACGATCCAGAACCCGGCCACCCTCGAGCGGATCGCAAAAGCGCGCAGCCTCGGCCGTGTCGTGCGCGAGAGCGCGCCTCTGCCCGGGGCGGAGCCCGCACGCACCGCCACCCCGCTGCTCGTCGAACTCGAGGCCGAAGAGGAGCCCGCTTATTGCTCGGAATGGTTCGGGCCGATCGCCTTCCTGATCCGCTGCCGCGACGCCGAGGACGCGCTCGAGCGCGCCGCCCGCACGGCCCGCACGCGCGGTGCGATCACCGCCGCACTCTGGGCCACCGACGAGGCCTTCGTGGCGCGCGCGGCGGACGCCTTCGCCCAGGCCGGCGCGCCGCTCTCGATCGGCCTCGAGGGGCCGATCTACGTCAACCAGGCAGCGGCCTTCAGCGACTTCCACGTCACCGGCGCCAATCCCGCCGGCAACGCCACCTTCGTCGACCCGGCCTTCGTCGCCGGCCGGTTCCGCCTCTGCGGAATCCGCCGGCTCGCGACCGGGTGACCCACGAGACCTTCGCGATCGGGGAGAGCAGCCATGAACCGACGTCTTCTTCTCGTGAGCGTCGCGAGCGCGACTCTGTTCGCCGCTGCGAGCGCCGCGCGTGCCGCCGAGCCGATCCGGATCGGCTCGTTCCTCTCGGTGACCGGGCCCGCCTCCTTCCTGGGCGATCCCGAAAAGCGCACGCTCGAGCTCTATGTCGGCAAGATCAACGCCGCGGGCGGGGTGCTGGGCCGCAAGCTCGAGCTCGTGGTCTACGACGACGGCGGCGACGCCAACAACGCCCGCACCTTCGCCACCCGCCTGGTCGAGAGCGACAAGGTGGTGGCGGTCGTGGGCGGCACCACCACGGCCACGACGATGGCGGCCGTGCCCGTGCTCGAGGAGGCGCAGATCCCCTTCATCAGCCTCGCGGGCGGGATCGAGATCGTCGAGCCGGTCAAGCCCTTCACCTTCAAGACGCCGCACACCGACAAGATGGCCTGCGAGAAGATCTTCGCGGACGTCAAGAAGCGCGGGCTCTCGAAAGTGGGCCTCGTGAGCTCGACCGCGGGCTTCGGCGCCTCGATGCGCAACCAGTGCCTCAAGGTCGCAGCAGCCCACGGGATCGAGATCGTGGCCGACGAGCGCTACGCCCCGGGCGACACCGACACCACCCCGCAGCTCAACAAGATCAAGGGCTCGGGCGCGCAGGTGATCGTCAATGCCGATTTCGGCCAGGGCCCGGCGATCGTCACGCGCAACGTCAAGCAGCTCGGCCTCGAGCTGCCGCTCTACCAGAGCCACGGTGTGGCCTCGAAGAGCTTCATCGACCTCGCGGGTCCGGCCGCGGAAGGCGTGCGGCTGCCGGCCGCGGCGATGCTCGTGGCCGAGCAGCTGCCCGACGACGATCCGCAAAAGAAGGTCGTGCTCGACTACAAGACCACCTACGAGAGCACGCAGAACCAGCCCGTGAGCACCTTCGGCGGCCACGCCTATGACGGGCTCATGCTGCTCGTCCGCGCGATCGAGAAGGCGGGCTCGACCGACGGGGTCAAGATTCGCGATGCGCTCCGGGCGACCAAGGGCTTCGTCGGCACGGGCGGGATCGTCAACATGAGCGCGACCGACCACATGGGCCTCGACCTCTCGGCCTTCCGCATGCTCGAAATCCGGGGCGGCACCTGGAAGCTGCTCTACTGAGCCGAGAAGGGGAGGGGCCGGCCGCGCCGGCCCCGCCGCGCCATGGCCGAGCTCGTCCAGCTCCTCTTCGCGGGTCTCACCACGGGAGCCGTCTACGCCCTCGTGGCACTCGGCTTCACGCTGATCTTCCAGGCCTCCGAGGTCGTGAACTTCGCCCAGGGCGAGTTCGTCATGCTGGGCGGCATGGTCACCGTCTTCGCCTACCAAGCCGGCCTGCCGTTGCCGCTCGCGGCACTCCTGGCCGTCCTGGTCGCGGTCGCCACGGGCGTGCTCCTGCATCGCCTCGCGATCGAGCCCGCCAAGGGAGCGACGGTCGTCACCCTCATCATCGTGACGATCGGCGCCTCGATCCTGATCCGCGGCCTCGCCCAGCTCGTCTTCGACAAGCAGTTCCACGCGCTGCCGGCCTTCAGCGGCGACGCCCCGCTGCGCCTTCTGGGTGCCGCGATCCTGCCGCAGTCGCTCTGGGTGCTCGGCGGCGCGGCCGCGATCGTCTTCGGCCTCTGGCTCTTCATGGAGCGCACGCTTCTGGGCAAGGCCGTGCGCGCCACCGCCGCCAACCGCCTCGCGGCCGAGCTCGTCGGCATCGACACCCGGCTCGTCTTGGCGCTGGCCTTCGCGGTCTCGGCCGCGATCGGGGCCGTGGGCGGGATCCTCGTGACCCCGATCACGCTCACCTCCTACGCGGTCGGCACGCTCTTGGCGCTCAAGGGCTTCGCTGCGGCCATGCTGGGCGGGATCGGCAATCCCGTGGGTGCCGTCGCGGGCGGGCTCCTGTTGGGGCTGCTCGAGGCCTTCGCGGCGGGGTGGATCTCCTCGACCTACAAGGACGGCGTGGCCTTCCTCGTCATCCTGCTCGTCCTCTTCGCGCTGCCGCACGGCCTGTTGGGCCGGCGGGCGGTCGAGCGCGTGTGAGACCCATGAGCCCCGGCACCCGCACCAAGCTCGTCGTCCTTGGGGCGCTCGGGCTCGCGCTCGTGCTCGTACCGTTCCTTCTGCCCTCGGCCTTCCATTTGCGCGTGGCGGCCTTGGTGTGGATCAACGCCACGGCCGCCTTGGGGCTCGCCTTGTTGATGGGGCTAGCCGGCCAGGTGAGCCTCGGCCATGCCGGCTTTTTCGGCATCGGCGCCTACGCCACGGCATTGGGGCCCAAGCATCTGGGGCTCGACCCGCTGCTCTCGATGCTCCTGGGTGTCGCGGCCGCGGCCGGCCTGGCACTCCTGGTCGGGCGGCCGATCCTGCGCCTCAAGGGTCATTATCTCGCGGTCGCCACGCTCGGGCTCGGGATCCTCGTCCACCTCGTGCTCGTGAGCGAGGTGGCGATCACGGGCGGGCCGGACGGCGTCCAGGTCCCGCGCCTCGTCCTGTTCGGCTGGCGGGTGGCGGGGCCCGAGGTCTGGTATGCGATCACCGGGATCGTCCTCCTGCTCGCGGCCTGGATCGCCCTCAACCTCGAGGACAGCTCGACCGGCCGTGCGCTCCGCGCCCTGCACGACAGCGAGATCGCGGCCTCGGTGGCGGGCGTGGACGTGGCACGCCACAAGCTCGTCGTGTTCGTGATCGCCGCGGTCTACGCCGCCACGGCCGGCGGGCTCTTGGCGCTCTTCAACCGCTTCGTGACCCCCGATGTGGCGGGCTTTTTGCGCTCGATCGAGCTCGTCACCATGGTCGTGATCGGGGGCATGGGCTCGATCCTGGGGGCGGTCGTGGGAGCCGCGCTGCTCACCGTCCTGCCGCAGGCGCTCACCCTCTTCCACGACTACGAGCACGCCGTTCTGGGGCTTTTGATCATCCTCTTCATGGTCTTCTTGCGCCAGGGCATCGTGCCGGGGCTCGCCGGGCTTCTCGTGCGCCGGAGGCCGGCTTGAGCCTGCTCGAGGCGCGCGGCATCTCGATCGCCTTCGGCGGGCTGCGCGCCCTCGACCAGGTCGGCTTTGCCGTCGATCGCGGCCGGGTGCTCGCGATCATCGGCCCCAACGGCGCCGGCAAGACCACGCTCTTCAACGTCGTCACGGGCCTCTATCGGGCGCAGGCGGGGGAGGTGCGGCTCGACGGCCGCGAGGTGACGGGCCTGCCGCCGCACGCGCTCGCCGCCCGCGGCCTCGCCCGCACCTTCCAGAACCTGCAGATCTTCTTCCGGATGAGCGCGCTCGAGAACGTCATGGTCGGGCGCCACCTCAAGGAACGGCGCCGGCTCTGGGCGGAGCTTTTGGGCCTGCCTTCGGTTTTGCGCGAGAACCGCGAGAGCCGCGAGAAGGCGCGCGAGCTCTTGGTCTTCGTGGGCCTCGAGGCGCGTGCGGAGGAACCCGCCTCCGCCCTTCCCTATGGCGCTCTCAAGCGGCTCGAGATCGCCCGGGCGCTGGCTTGCGAGCCCAGTGTGTTGATGCTCGACGAGCCGGCCGCCGGCTGCAACCCGGTCGAGACCGAGGAGATCGATCGGCTGATCCTCGCGATTGCGCGCCGGGGCGTAGCGGTCGTGCTGGTCGAGCACGACATGAAGCTCGTCATGCGCATCTCGGACCGCGTGCTCGTGCTCGACCAGGGCCGGGTGCTGGCCGAGGGCACGCCCGCAGAGGTGCGCAGCGATCCGCGGGTGGTCGAGGCCTATCTCGGTCGCCACGGGCTCGAGGCCGCCCGTGCCGCCTGAGCCGCTCCTGCGCGTGCAGGGCCTGCGCTGCGGCTACGGCCGCATCGAGGCGGTCAAGGGCGTCGACCTCGAGGTCGCGGAGGGCGAGATCGTGGCGCTCGTGGGCGCCAACGGTGCGGGCAAGACGACGCTCTTGCGCGCGATCTCCGGGGTCTTGCCGATCACGGCCGGTGCGATCCGGTTCGCCGGCGAGCCTGTCGAGACCATGCGCCCGCACGAGCGGGTGGCGCGCGGCATCGTCCAGGTGCCGGAAGGGCGTCAGCTCTTCGGCCCCCTCACGGTTCTCGACAATCTCCGCCTGGGTGCCTTCCGGCGCGGCCGCGCGCGCACCGAGGAGAACCTCGAGCGCGTCTTTTCGCTCTTCCCGCAGCTCGCCGAGCGGCGCGACACGGCCGCGGGTGCCCTCTCCGGTGGGCAGCAGCAGATGTGTGCGATCGGCCGGGCGCTGATGGCCGAGCCCAAGCTCTTGCTGCTCGACGAGCCCTCGATGGGCCTCGCACCCTTCCTCGTGGAGCAGATCCTCGAGACCGTGGCGCGGTTGCGTCGGGAAGGGGTGACCGTGCTGCTGGTCGAGCAGAACGCGGTGGCGGCGCTCTCGCTCGCCGATCGCGGCTACGTGCTCGAGACGGGTCGGATCGCGCACAGCGGGACGGGGCGCGATCTGCTGGGCGATCCGGCGGTGCGGGAGGCGTACTTGGGGGTGTGAGGGGGCGCGGTCCGGCCTCGCGACGGCGCGGCGTCGGCTGCAGCCGGATCCGACCCCGCCCGTGGAGCTAGGAGCCGGCGTCGGAATTGCCGCGCGGACCAGCGAGGCCGAGGAGTGCCGCCACCATCTCGGCGCGGTTGTGGCAGTCGAGCCGGGCGTAGATCCGGTTCACGTAGGCACCCACCGTGTGCGGGCTCAGACCCAGGCGGTGGGCGATCTGCTTGGTCAGCAGGCCCTCGGCCACGAGCCAGGCGATCTCGCGCTCCCGTCGGGGCCGCCGGTAGGCGGACCGGAAGCAACGGTCCCCCGCGCAAACGACATCGTAGCGTCGCCCGTCGATCTGCAAGCTGCCGATCACCCCTTCCGGACGGTCGGCTGCTTCGGCCCGAATCACGTGGCCGAGCCGACCGTCGAGCAGGAAACAGGCCGCCGGTGCGGAGGACGCTAGCCAGCCGGGCGACCTTGGCCGCGACCTGCGCGTCCCGCTTTACTCGGGGTTGAGCACAAGCCACCATCGATGGTGTCTGGGTCACGCGGAGGCGCGCCGTGAACGAGGGAGCGGGTGTGGCTCGGCTCGTGACGTTCCTCGGCACGGGTCGATACGAGAAGGTCGCCTATGAGCTCGCCGGGAAGCGGGCCGAGGCGAGCCCCTATGTCGCCCGGGCCCTGAGCGAGCTGCTCGCTCCGCGCGCGATCCGCGTCCTGTCGACCGAGGAAGCCGAGCGACAGCACGGGACCGGACTGCGCGAGGCGCTGCGGTCCCTGGGCGGCCCGGAGCCCGAGTTCGTGAAAATACCTTCCGCGGCGGCGCGGGTGGAACAGCTAACCTTTTTCGAGATCCTGAAGAACGCTCTGCGTGGAGCAGATGGACCGGTCGTCCTCGACATCACGCACGGCTTTCGCGCGCAGCCCTTCCTCGCCGCGGCCGTGGTGGCCTTCGTGCGCGCGGTCGACGAGCCGCCGCCCGAGATCCGCGTGCTCTACGGGGCGTTCGAGGCCCGCGATGCGACCGGTGTGGCGCCGGTCTGGGACCTGACCTATCTCGTGGAGCTGCTCGACTGGACCGCGGCGCTGCGCGTGCTGCTCGAGACGGGGCGGGCCGAGGAAGCGGCCGCGGCGGCCGAGCGGCTCGGCCGGTCTCTGTCCAAGGCATGGGCCGAAGGTGGTAGAAGCCGGCCGAGGCCCGAGCTCGACCGGCTGGGCAAGGCGCTTCGGGCGTTCGGCGAGCATCTCGAGACCCTGCGCACGGGCGATCTTCTGCTGGGGGGCGGCGCGAAGGCGGCACCATCGGCGGTCGCGCTCGTCGAGGGGATCGAGCGGGCGCGTTCGGATGTCGAGGCGCATCTGCCGCCACTGGCCGACGTGCTCGATCGCGTGCGCGCGATGGTGGCACCGCTCGCCACCGGACCCGAGCATCTCGCGAGCCCCGAAGGCCTCCAGCCGTCGCCGCGCTGGCGCGTCTCTACCGCGATCTCGGCAGATGGCTCGAGGCGGCGGCGAGCTTGCGCGAGGGTTAAGTGAACCTCGACGCGCCACCCGCGGCGGCCCGGCCCGGCTCCGAGACGTTCGACAAAGCCGCGCGGGACGATGC
>JANWZN010000230.1 GCA_025054575.1 Geminicoccaceae bacterium
GGCGCGCGAGCGGGCGCGCAGCCGGTTGGCGACCACGAGCACGGGCTTCTTGCCCTTGCGCACGGGCTTGAGCTCGTCGAGCCGGGCCAGAAAACGGGCGCTGCTCGCCTCGTCGAACAGCGAGGGCAGGACCGGCACGACCACGAGATCGGCCGAGACCAGGAGCTCTTCGACCTCCTTGACGCGGATCGCGGCGGGCGCGTCGATCACGAGCCGGGCGGTGCCGGGCGGGACGAGGCCCGGCTCTTTGCGCCAGTCGACCCCGTGCACGGTCGGGACGCCGGGGGCGCGCAGCGCCAGCCAGGCGAGGCTCGAGCGCTGGCGGTCGACATCGGCCAACGTGGTGGCGAGCCCACCGCGGGCGAAGGCGCCCGCGAGGTTGGTCGCGAGCGTGGTCTTGCCGCAGCCGCCCTTGAGGTTGGTGACGAGAATCCGGATCATGCCGTCTCGCGCCAGAAGGGCTCCTGCTCGGCGAACGCCTCCCAGCGCTCGGCGGCCTCGCGCAGCATCCGCTCCGTGGCGCGCGCGTACCAGCCGATCACGGCACCGGCGGCGAGTGCCACCGCCCCGCCCGCGGGCTCGCCGCGGGTCTCGGCCGCGACCGCGCGGGCGAGCCCCTCGGCCACGACCACGTCGTTGAGGTGGCCGAGCCGGTCCTGGAGCTCGGCCAAGTGGCGTGCGAACTTGCGGGCCGCCGACCCGGGCCAGAGCCCGGCGAAGAAATCGAGCCCGTAGCGCAGTTTCTTGATCGCGATCCGCAGCGCGTGGCGCTCTTCGGCCGTGAGCTTCTCGAACCGCCGACAGCGCTTTTTTGCCTTGCGCCAGCGCCGCTCGAGCGCGTCGCGGGCGAAGGGGAGGACGGGGCCCTCGAGCACCGCGCGCGCCTCCGCGCTCGCCCCGTCCACGAACCGCTCGAGCTCGAGCCAGATCGCGAGATCGAGCACGAGGTCGGCGTAGCGGCGGCTCGACAGCGCCGCCCGCACCCGCTCGTAGAGCGCCGGGCGGCCGCGCCCGAGGGCGTCGTCGAGGGCGGCGAGCTCGCCTTCGAGCACGCCCGAACCGCGCAGCGGCGGCAGAAGATCGTGGGCCAGCACGTCGCGGTCGCGGGCCGGGCCGAGCTCGCCCAAGAGCCAGCGCAGCTCGCCCACGAACCGCTCGCGATCGGCCTCCGGCAGCACGGAACGGAAGATCGAGAAGGCGGAGCGCAAGCGGCGCAGCGCCACCCGCAGCTGGTGCACGCCCTCGACGTCGCGGCCGTCGGCGGCCGGCACCTCGTTGGCGAGCCAGTGACCGAGACAGGCGCGGCCGATCCGGCGGAAGGCTTCGGCCACCGCGAGCTCGGGCTCGAGCTCGAGCTTGGCGGCTTTCCTGGGCGGCGGGACGAGCCCGGCCGCGAGCGCTACCGGAAAGATCAGGAGGAAGAGGACGCCCGCGAGCACGGCGAAGACGACGGCGAGCGCGAGTGCGGCCGCCAGCGCGACGAGCTCGCGCCAGCCCAAGAGCCGCAAGAGGCTCCAGGGCGAGCCGCTCGCGATCGTGATCCGCTCGTGCAGGCGCGTGTTCCGGTCCATGCCGGTCAAATGGCCCCGGCCGGGCCGCGGGGCAAGGCGCGCGCGCCACACGCGGCTCTTTTCGCCGCGGGCTCAGTGCCGCTCGCGCGTGGCGGTGAAGCGGACCTTCGGGAAATCCTCCTGGACGCGATGGAGATCCCAGGCGTTCCTCGCGAGATAGACCGGCTCGCCGTCGCGGTCGCGGGCGATCGAGCTCTTCTTGGCGAGCACGAGCCGCTCGAGCTCCTTCCTGTCCTCGGCCGCGCACCAGCGCGCCGTGACGTAGGGTGCCGCCTCGAAGTCGATCGGCAGATCGTATTCGGCCGAAAGCCGGGTCTTCAGCACATCGAGCTGCAGCCGACCGATCACGCCCACGATCCACTCGGCCCCGATCTCGGGGCGGAAGACGCGGACCACGCCCTCTTCCGCCATGTCCTCGAGCGCCTTTTTCAGATGCTTGGCGCGCAAGGGATCGCCGAGCCGGACCCGCATCAAGAGCTCGGGCGCGAAGTCGGGCAGCCCCGTGAAGCGCAGCGGCTCGCCCTCGCTCAACGTATCGCCGACCCGGAGCTGGCCGTGGTTGGGGAGCCCCACGATGTCCCCCGCATAGGCCTCCTCGACGAGTGCTCGCTCGCGAGCGAGGAAGAAGATCGGGGCGGCCGTGCCGACCGGTTTCCTGTCCCGCGTCGCCACGAGCTTCATGCCGCGGGTGAAGCGGCCCGAGCAGAGCCGCACGAAGGCCACGCGGTCGCGGTGCTTGGGGTCCATGTTCGCCTGGACCTTGAAGACGAAGCCCGTCACGTGCGGCTCGCCCGGCTCGACCGCGCGCTCGGCTGCGGGCTGCGGCCGCGGTGCCGGCGCGTGCGCCGCGAGGAAGTCGAGGAGTGCCCGCACGCCGAAGGTCTTCAAGGCACTGCCGAAGAAGACCGGGGTGAGATGTCCCTCGCGATAGGCCTTCTCCTGAAAGCTCGGCAGGGCACCCTCGACCAGCTCCATCTGCTCGTCGAGGAGCTGGAGCTGCTCGGCCGGGACCCGTTCGAGGAGCAGGGCCTCGCCGCGCTCGAGCCGTCGCTCGGGGACCGCCCCGGCGTCCGGATCGAACAAGAGGAGCTCGCGCGTGCCGCGCACGGCACAGCCGCGGAAGTTCTGGCCCATGCCCAAGGGCCACAGCATCGGCGCCACGTCCAGCGCCAGCCGGTCGTGGATCTCGTCGAGCAGCGCGAAGGGGTCGAGCGATTCGCGGTCGAGCTTGTTGACGAAAGTGACGATCGGCACGTCGCGCAGCCGACAGACCTCGAAGAGCTTCAAGGTCTGCGCCTCGATGCCCTTGGCGGCATCGAGCACCATGATCGCCGAGTCGACCGCGGTCAGCGTGCGGTAGGTGTCCTCCGAGAAGTCCTCGTGGCCCGGGGTGTCGAGGAGGTTCAACACACACCCCGCGTGCTCGAAGGTCATGGCGGATGTCGTGACCGAAATCCCGCGCTGCTGCTCGATCGCCATCCAGTCGGAGCGGGCGCGGCGGCGTTCGCCTTTGGCCTTGACCTCGCCCGCGAGGTGGATGGCGCCGCCCAGGAGCAGGAGCTTTTCGGTGAGCGTGGTCTTGCCGGCGTCGGGATGGGAGATGATGGCGAAGGTGCGGCGTCGCGCCGCCTCCGCCGCGACGGCGGGATCGATCAAGGCGTGCTCCGAGGGAGGGGGTTGGCCGAGAGATGGGCCCCAATCGAGCCCGTCGCAAGCGCCGGTCTATCGACGAAGGCGAACCTTGTGGCGCTGTTCGTAGGCGGTGCGGATCGCTTCCAAGAAATCCTCCCAGCTCTTCGATCCCGGGAGCTCGCCTCCGGCTCGGTACTCCGCGGCGTCGTGGAGTTCGAGCGATCCGGGCTCGGCGCGTTCGAGGCCGTAGGTGCCGACGAACAGGACCTCGAACCGGTCGTGGTCGGCGTCCGTCCGGGCCCGGCCCGTTCGTGTGCGACAGATGTGCAAGAAGTGCTCGAGGCTGGACTTGCCGCCTCGGCCGTCGGTGCGGGCCCCGTCCGGCAGCAGCACGAGACCGGCCAGCACCGCCATGGGCTGATACTGGT
>JANWZN010000231.1 GCA_025054575.1 Geminicoccaceae bacterium
CGCTGGCCGCGGGCGGCCCTGGCCGCCGGGATCGCCGGCCTCGTCCTCGGCTTCGGCGGCGGGCGGCTCTTGCCCGAGGCCGAGCGCGACGCACCGGTCGAGAGCGCCGTGGCCGAAGCGCTCGAGCGCCATCCGAGCGGCAGCGCGCTCCGCTTCGCCGATCGCGGCGGCAGCCTCGAGGGCGAGGTCGTGCCGGTGCGGACCTTCCGCAGCGCCGAGGGACGCTGGTGCCGCGAGTACGAGATGACGCTGCGCGAGCGGAGCCAGGAGCTGCGCCGGCTGGCGATCGCCTGCCGCGAGGACGACGGCCGCTGGCGGACCCGGCTCGCGCTCGAGGACGCCTGAGCGCGCGATCCATCGCGCCGGGCCCGGAGCAAGGCGGCGGAGCGGGGGGCGGCGGAGCGGGGGGCGGCGGAGCCGGCGCGGAGCCGGGCCAGCCGCGAATCGGGGCGAGCGAACGCGCGGGCGAAGGGCGCTGGCGCGCGCCGCTCAGGCGACCTCTTGCTGGCGGGCGGCGCGCCGGCGGGCGTGCGGATCCAAGAGCCGCTTGCGCAAGCGGATCGCCTTGGGCGTCACCTCGACGAGCTCGTCCTCGGCGATGTAGGCGATCGCCTTTTCGAGCGTCATCGTCACGGGCGGGGTCAAGAGCACGTTGTCGTCCTTGCCGGCGGCTCGGATGTTGGTGAGCTTCTTCTCGCGCAACGGGTTGACCTCGAGGTCGTTGTCGCGGGTGTGCTCGCCGATGATCATGCCGCCATAGACCTTCTCGCCCGGCGAGACGAAGAGCGGCCCGCGCTCCTGCAGGTACCAGAGCGCATAGGCCACCGCCTCGCCCTGCTCGGTCGAGATCAGGACCCCCGTGTGGCGCTGCTGGATCGGCCCCTTCCAGGGCTCGAAGCCGGCGAAGGTGCGGTTGATCACCCCGGTGCCGCGGGTGTCGGTCAAGAACTCGCCGTGATAGCCGATCAAGGCGCGCGCCGGGGCCTTGAAGACGAGCCGGAGCTTACCGGCACCGGCGGGCTTCATCTCGAGGAGCTCGGCCTTGCGCTTGGACAGCTTCTCGACGACCACGCCCGCGAACTCTTCGTCGAGGTCGATGACGACCTCTTCCACGGGCTCGAGCCGGCGCCCCGTCTCCGGGTCTTCGCGCACCAAGACGCGCGGGCGGCCGACGCAGAGCTCGTAGCCCTCGCGCCGCATCTGCTCGATCAGGATCGCCATCTGCAACTCGCCGCGGCCCTCGACCTCGAAGGCGTCCTTCTCGGCACTGGGCTTGACCCGGATGGCGACGTTGCCCTCGGCCTCGCGCAAAAGGCGATCCCAGATCTGGCGCGAGGTGACCTTGGTCCCGTCCTGGCCGGCATAAGGCCCGTCGTTGACCCGGAAGGTCATGGTGATGACGGGCGGGTCGATCGGCTGCGCCGGCAAGGGGGCCTCGACCGCCGGGTCGCAGACCGTGTCCGCGACCGTGGCCTTCTGCAGGCCGGCTACCGCCACGATGTCGCCCGCCACCCCCTCCTCGATCGGCTGGCGGGAGAGGCCGCGAAAGGCCAAGAGCTTGGTCACCCGCGCCGTCTCGAGCGGCCGGCCGTCGCGGGCGATCGCCTTGAGCGTGGCGCCCGGGCGGATCCGCCCGCTCGCGATCCGCCCGGTCAAGATCCGGCCGAGATAGGGATCGGCCTCGAGGATCGAGACCAGGAGGCGGAAGGGCCCGTCGGGGTCGACCGCGGGCGGCGGGGTGTGCGCGACGATCCGCTCGAACAGAGGGCTCATGTCGATCCGCGGATCCTCGAGCCGCTCGACCGCCCAGCCCTGCTTGGCCGAGGCGAAGAGGTGGGGGAAGTCGAGCTGGCGCTCGTCGGCGTCGAGAGCCGCGAACAGGTCGAAGACCTCGTTGAGGACCTCTTCCGCGCGCTGGTCGGGCTTGTCGACCTTGTTGATGACGACGATCGGCCGCAGCCCGCGCTGCAAGGCCTTGCCGAGGACGAACTTGGTCTGCGGCATCGGGCCTTCGGCGGCGTCGACGAGCAACAGGCAGGAATCGACCATGCCCAAGATGCGCTCGACCTCCCCGCCGAAATCGGCGTGGCCCGGCGTGTCGACGATGTTGATCCGAGTGTCGTTCCAGACGATGGAGGTGCACTTGGCGAGAATCGTGATCCCGCGCTCGCGCTCGAGCTCGTTGGAATCGAGGGCCTGATCGGGGATCTGCTGGTTGTCGCGGAAGGTACCCGACTGCTGCAACAGGCGATCGACCAGGGTCGTCTTGCCGTGGTCGACGTGCGCGATGATCGCGATGTTCCGCAGGTCCATGGGATCTTCCGGGAGAGACGGGGCAGACGGGGCGGCCGTGGCCAGGATATAAGGGCGCCGGCCGCGAGCGACAACGCGCCGGCCTCCGGAAAGGGGCGGGCGCGGCCGCGATGCCGGCCGGTACGGGACGAGCGGAGCGAGGGTGAAACGGCCGATCGCCTTGAGCACGCTGTTGGCCGCCGCCTTGGGCGGGATCGTGCTGCTCGGCATCGCCGCGGCGGCGGCCGTGGGTTGGCTCGTGAGCCGCGACTTGACGCTCGAGCTCTTGAGCCAGCGCGCCGTGCAATCGATCGAGCGGCTCGAGCGCGGGCTTCTCGAGCAGCTCGAACAGGCCGAGCGCGACGTCCGCGCGCTCGCCGCCCTGATCGAGGAGGAGCGGCTCGACCCGACCGACGAGGCCGGGCTCGACGCGATCCTGCGGGCGCTCCTGCTCGGCCACGGCGAACTCACCGGGATCGGCGTCACCACCACGGCCGATCGGCGGGTGCGGGCGGTGCTGCGCCGGCCCGACGGCAAGCTCGCGAGCTTCCTGCCGCTCGAGTCGGCCGGCCGCGACCCGCAGCTCGAGCATCGGATCGCCCTCGCGGCCGGCGCGCCGGGCGTGGTGTGGGCCGAGCCGACCTTCGGCGGCCGGCTCGGCGATGCGATCGTGATGGCGCTCCACCCGGTGCGGCGCGGCGGCGAGCTGGTCGCCGTGGTCAGTGCCGGGATCACCGTCGGGCGGCTGTCGGCGCTGGTCGAGCAGCTCGCCGGCAACGGCGAGACCCGGCCCTTCCTGCTCTGGGGCCGCGATCGGGTGCTCGCCCACCCGCTCCTGCGCAAGGGCGGCACGGCCTCCCGCGACGAGCCGCTCGTGCCGGTCGAGCGGTTCCCCGATCCGACGCTCGGCGGGATCGGCGCGGGCGAGCCGGTGAGCGGCTTCGCCTCCGGTCCGGCGCGCGGTCTCGAGGTGGTCCGGGTCGGCCGGCCCGACGGCGGCAGCGACTTCGTCGTCTTCAAGGAGCTCGAGGGGTTCGGCCCGGTGCCCTGGACCATCGGCCTGGTCGAGCCCGAGGTCCTGATCCACCCCCTGCTGCTGCCGATGCGGCTGTTCGCGCTCGCCGCGATCCTGGTGGCGATCGTCGCGGTCGCCTTGGCGATCCTGCTCGGCCGCCTGCTTGCCCGGCCGGTCGCGCGGGTGACCGCGGCGGTCGAGCGGGTCTCCTCGCTCGAGCTCGACGCGCTCGAGCCCCTGCCGGCGAGCCGGCGCGCCGCGCGCGATGCGCTCGCGCGCGCCTTCAACGCCAAGCTCGCGACCGTGCAGGCGTTCG
>JANWZN010000232.1 GCA_025054575.1 Geminicoccaceae bacterium
GACGGGATCGCCTTCCCGCTCGCCGAGGACGAACTCCGGCTCCGCCTCGAGCTGCACGCCGGCTATACGCTTTTGGCCCGCGAGCTGCGGCTGCGCGAACAGGTCTGTGCGCGGTGGCCCGAGCAGGCGCGGCCGGCCCCCACGGCGGCGAGCGATCCGCTCGATGGCGACGTGGTCCTCGTGGGCGCGCCCTCGCCGATCCAGGTCAAGTTGGCCGACGCGTTGCCGCTGCGCCGGGTCGTATTCGTCCGGTCGCCACGAACAGCGGCGGCACGGCTCGTCGAGGATCCACCGCTGTTGGTCCTGTACGCTAGCGACCGGGGACCGGGTCCCGAGGCCGCGGCCGTCGAGGAGCTGGTGCGGGCCGCCCGTCGGGCGCGTGTCGGCTGCCTGCTCGCCGCCCCGGAGGACACGATCGCTGCTTTGGACGCGCGTCAGCTCGGGTTCGGCGATCGCATCGCGGCCGGCGACACACCGGAAGAGCTTCGGCTGCGGCTCGGCTTCTGGCTGAAGCTCCTCCGTGCCCGCCGCGGCCTTTCGCTCCAGCGCCGACGAGCGGCCGGGGGGCCGGCGGTCGATCCCGGCTCCGGTCTGTGGAGCCGGGCGATGCTGCTCGATTATCTCAACCGGCGCGAGGCCTATCCCGCGGGTCGCGAGCGAGCCTGCGTCGTGGTCCGGCTGGGCGGGCTCGAGCAGCTCGCAGCAAGGCTGGGCCATCTGATCGTCGAGCGCCTGTTGGCCACGGCCGGCGAGCGTCTTGCGCGCGAGACCCGCGCCGAAGACCTCGCGGCGCATCTGGGCGAGGGCGTCTTCTGCGTCGTGCTGCCGCCCTCGCACGAACCGGAGCCAGAGCCGCTCGCGGCACGTCTTCGCGAGATCTTGGCCCGGCCGGCCGTGCTCGGTGGCGAACCGCACGCCCTGGCGGTAGCCTCGGTGTGCGGAAGGCTCACCCGACCGGCCGATGCTCCGCGAACCCTCGAGCGCTGCGTGCGCGAGGCCGAGCCGGCGCTCCGCCGCGCCGCCTGAAGCGGCGCGGTCCCCGGCCTCAGATCATGTACATCCCGCCATTGGCCGAAAGCGTCGAGCCGGTGATGAAGCCGGCCTCCTCGCTCACCAGGAACACCACGCAGCGGGCGATCTCCTCGGCGGTGCCCAGCCGGCCCACGGGGATCTGCGGCACGATCTTCTCGGCGACGATCCTCGGATCGACCACCCGCACCATGTCGGTGTCGATGTAGCCGGGGCAGACCGCGTTGACGGTGATCCCGAGCTTCGCACCCTCCTGCGCGAGGGCTTTGACGAAGCCGAGATCGCCGGCTTTGGCGGCCGAATAGTTGGCTTGCCCGAACTGACCTTTCTGGCCGTTGACCGAGGAGATCACGACGACCCGGCCGTATTTGCGCTCGCGCATGCCCGGCCAGACCGGATGGGTCATGTTGAAGATGCCGTCGAGATTGGTGCGGATCACCTCGTCCCACTGCTGTTTCGTCATCTTGTGGAACCAGGCGTCGCGCGTGATGCCGGCGTTGTTGACGAGAATGTCGATCGGCCCGACCTCGGCCTCGACCGTCTTCACCCCGGCGACGCAGGCATCGTAATCGGCCACGCTCCATTTGTAGACCGGAATGCCGCTCTCCGCGCGGAACCGCTGGGCGGCCTCGTCGTTGCCGGCATAGGTGGCCACCACGCGATGCCCCGCCGCCTTGAGCGCCAACGAGATCGCTGCCCCGATGCCCCGGGTTCCACCGGTCACGAGTGCCACGCGCGCCATCGCGTTCTCCTCCCCGATCGTCTCGGTTTCGACGCTTCTCGTGCGTCCGCAGGCGGGGCGCAAGGCCCCACCGTCGGATCCTGCCGGACCGAACCGTGCTCAGTCCCGAGCGACGCACATGGCGATGCCCATGCCGCCGCCGATGCACAAGGTGGCGAGGCCCTTTTTGGCGTCGCGCCGCTTCATCTCGTGCAGGAGCGTGGTGAGGATGCGCGCACCCGAGGCGCCGATCGGATGGCCCAGCGCGATCGCCCCGCCGTTGACGTTGACCTTCTGGGTGTCCCAACCGAGGTCGAGATTGACCGCGATCGCCTGTGCGGCGAACGCCTCGTTGGCCTCGATCAGATCGAGCTCGTCGACCTTCCAGCCGGCTTTTTCGAGCGCTTTGCGCGAGGCCGGGATCGGTCCCCGTTCCCATGATCGCCGGATCGACGCCGGCCTGCGCCCAGGACACGATGCGGGCCAGAGGCTCGAGGCCGCGGCGCGCCGCCTCCTTGGCCGTCATCACCACGAGCGCCGCGGCACCGTCGTTGATGCCCGAAGCGTTGCCGGCCGTGACCGAGCCGTCCTTGGCGAAGGCGGGCTTGAGCTTCTGCACCGCCTCGAGGGTGGTGCCGAAGCGCGGATACTCGTCGTTCTCGACGACGACGTCGCCCTTGCGACTCGGCACCGTGACCGGGACGATCTCGTCTTTGAACTTGCCGGCCTTGATCGCTGCCTCGGCCTTGTTCTGCGAGGCGACCGCGAAGCGATCCTGATCCTCGCGCGTGATCTGCCACTTCTGGGCCACGTTCTCGGCCGTGTTGCCCATGTGATAGCCGTGGAACGCGTCCCACAGCCCGTCTTTGAGCATCGTGTCGAGGAACTCGACCGAGCCCATTTTGGTGCCTTCGCGCAAATGCGCCACGTGCGGAGCCCGGCTCATGCTCTCCTGGCCACCGGCCACGACGATCGTGGAGTCGCCGTTCTGGATCGCTTGGTAGGCGAGCGCCACGGATTTGAGGCCCGAGCCGCAGAGGATGTTGACGCCGTAGGCCGGGACCTCGGCCGGAATGCCGGCGTGGATCGAGGCCTGCCGGGCCGGGTTCTGGCCCTGTCCCGCCGTCAGGATCTGGCCCATGATCACTTCCGAGACCTCACCCGGCTCGACCTTCGCGCGCTCGAGCGCGGCCTGGATTGCGACCTTGCCGAGGGCGTGCGCGGGCAGGCTCGCGAACGCGCCGTTGAACGAGCCGATCGGCGTGCGGGCGGCGGCGACGATGACGATGTCGGTCACGGGACGGTCTCCCCTCGAGGGCTCGGTTCGGCCCCGAGGCTTCTAGGCTAGGGATGCTGCAGTGCGCAATCCCGGCGGGGGTGCGACCTTCCGCGGGCCGCGGCCGGCGCCGGTGCATATCCCGATGCCGCATCTGAACCGGGCGCCGCGCGCTTCACGTTTTCTTAAGGGATGCGGGTCAGACTGCCCGGCGATGGGGCCTTCCTTCTCGCTGGGAGTATCGGGTCATGTCCTTCCTCCGCGCCTTTTTGAAGGATGAACAGGGCGCCACCGCGATCGAGTACGGCCTGATCGCGGCGCTGATCTCGGTCGCGATCATCGCGGTTCTGTCCACGCTCGGCACGAGTCTCACGGAAACGTTCCAACAGATCGCTGACTGTCTCTCAGATCCGGCCAGCTGCAGCTGATGGCAAGCCCTTAGCAGACGGCGGGCTCAGAGCCCTCGATCGCACCCCGGGGACGGGCCCCGGCCGCACCCGCGGCCCCCTCGGGCAACCGTGGCGGGGCGCCCACGCGGCCGAGATCGCGCCGTAACCCACCAACGGGACGCGTTGACCATCCCCCGACCCGG
>JANWZN010000233.1 GCA_025054575.1 Geminicoccaceae bacterium
CTCGCAGCGGCCGCAACCCGTGGCCGGAGGTTGCCGGCGCCCGGTGCGATCGCCTAAGTGGACGGACCCGACGGTTCCGGAAACGGCTCCCGCCATGCTCGACGCGATGCGCCGGCGCGCCACCAGCTGGGTGGTCAAAGCCTTCCTCGTGCTCTTGATCCTGAGCTTCGCGGTCTGGGGTATCGGCGACATCTTCGTCGGCCGCACCACCCCCGAGGCGGTCGCCCGGGTCGGTGGGGTCGAGATCGCACCCGAGGAGCTCTTGCGCGAGACCGAGCGCGGCTTCCGCACGCTGCGCGAGCAGCTGGGCGGCCAGCTCGAGCGCACGCCCGCGGTGATGGACGGCCTCTTGCGCCAGGCGCTCTCCCGGCTCGTCGTCCGCAAGCTCGTCGATAGCCACGCCCGCGATCTCGGCCTCGAGGTCGATCCCGCCACGCTCGCCCGCATCGTCCGCGAGCAGCCGGCCTTCCAGGGGCCGGACGGCTTCGACCGCCAGCGCTTCGACTGGATCTTGCGCGAGCTCGGCATGAGCGAGGCGAGCTATGCTCGCGAGCTCGAGGGCGAGATCCTGCGCAGCCGCCTGGTCGATGCAACGAGCGGTGCCGTCGTCGCGAGCGAGGTCCTGGCGCGCGAGCTGGCGCGCCACCGCGGCGAGCGCCGCCGCGGTGCCGCCCTCGTCGTGCCCACCGCGAGCATCGCGGTGCCCGCCCCCGAGGAAGCCGCGCTCGAGGCCTGGCTCGAGCAGAACCGAGCCGCCTTCACCGTGCCCGAGCTCAAGACGGTCGAGCTCGTCGTCCTCTCGGCCGACGATCTGCTCGAGGAGTTCGCACCGAGCGAAGAGGAGATCCGCGCCGAATACGAGCGCCGCAAGCCCGCCTATACCACGCCCGCGCAGCGCACGGCCGGCCAGCTCCTGGCGAGCGATCGGGCGGTCATCGAGGAGGCGGCGCGGCTTCTGGGCGAAGGCAAGAGCATGGCCGAGGTCGCGAGCACGCTCGCCGATCGCGGCCTCACCTTCTCCTCCCTGGGTCCGGTCGCCGAACGGCTGTTGCCCGAGGAGCTCGACCGCGCGCTCTTCGCGCTTTCCCCGGGCGAGGTCAGCGCCCCGGTCCAGAGCCCCTTCGGCTGGCACCTTTTGCGCCTCGAGAAGAGCGAGCCCGAGACCGTCAAGCCCTTGGCCGAGGTCCGCGACGAGCTCGCCAAGGACCTCGCCCGCCGCGCCGCGGCCGAGCGGCTGCCGGCGGTGGCCGACCGGCTCGACGACGCGCTCGCCGCCGGCGAGCCGCTCGAGGCCGCGGCCCGGCAGGTGGGTGCGCGCCACTATCGACTGCCGGCCGTGGACGCCACCGGCCGCGACGAGAAGGGCCTGCCGATTGCCGAGCCCGCCCTCTCCAAGGAGATGCTTGAGGAGATCGCGCGGCTCGGCCCCGGCCAGAGCTCGCTTCTCGTCCACGGCAAGGACGATCGCTACTTCGTGGCCCGGGTCGAGGCGGTGACGCCCGCACGGGCGCAGAGCCTGGCCGAGGTCCGCACCGCCGCCGAGATCGGCTGGCGCTTCGCCGAGCAGCGCCGGCTCGCCCGCGAGCGCGCCCGGGCGCTGTTGGCCCGGCTCGAGGCGGGGGCCACGCCGGCCGATCTCGCGCGGGAGGATTCCACGCTCGTCCTGCACACGATCGGGCCGTTGCGGCGGGTCGATTCCGAGCCCAAGCTCGGCCCCGAGGTCGTCCGCGCGCTCTTCACGGCCCCGCTCGGCAAGCCCGCGCCCGAGCCGGCACCCACCCCGGACGGCTTCGCCGTGGTGGTGGCCGAGGAGTCGATCCCGGCCGAGGGCGGCGGCGATCCGGCACCGGTGCGCCAGGAGCTGCAGGCGGCCCTGGCCGAGGCCATGCTCGTGGGCTACGAGCGGGCGCTGCGCAAACGCTACCCGGTCGAGATCGATCAACGAGCACTCGCCCGGCTGCAGGACCAACTCGGACGCTGACCCACGTGCTCGCCGAACCGGATCGCACGACCTTCCTCGAGGCCTACGAAGCCGGCCGACCGCAGGTCGTCTGGACCACGCTCGTGGCCGATCTCGAAACCCCGGTCTCGGCCCTGCTCAAGCTCGCCGACGGCAGGCCCTGGAGCTTCTTGCTCGAGAGCGTGGAAGGCGGGGCGGTGCGCGGCCGCTACTCGATCATCGGCATGAAGCCCGATCTCGTCTGGCGCTGCCGCGGCGAGCGGGCCGAGATCAACCGCCGCGCCCGCATCGAGCGCGAGGCCTTCACCCCCGAGCCCCTGCCCTCCTTGGCCTCCTTGCGCGCGCTCATCAATCAGTCGCGGATCGCCATGCCGCCGGGCCTGCCGCCGCCGGCCGCCGGTCTGTTCGGCTTCATGGCCTACGACATGGTCCGGCTCATGGAGCGGCTGCCCGAGCGCGCGCCCGATCCCTTGGGCCTGCCGGATGCGATCTTCTTGCGACCGACGATCGTCGCGGTGTTCGACAATCTCGCCGATTCGGTGACCCTCGTGACCCCGGTCTGGCCGCAACCGGGCCTGTCGGCCGTGCGCGCCTGGGATCTCGCGCAAGAGCGGCTCGCCGAGACGGTCGAGGACTTCGATCGCGGCGTCCGCCACGAGCCGCCGCGCAAGAGTCCGCTCTCGGTCGAGCCCGTACCGATGATCTCGCGCGAGGCCTTCGAGGCGATGGTCCGCCGCTGCAAGGAGTACATCGCCGCGGGCGACGCCTTCCAGATCGTGATCTCGCAGCGCTTCGCGGTTCCCTTCGAGCTGCCGCCGCTCTCGCTCTATCGCGCCTTGCGCCGGCTCAACCCTTCGCCCTTCCTCTTCTACCTCGACCTCGACGGCTTCACGCTGGTGGGCTCGAGCCCGGAGATCCTGGTCCGGCTGCGCGAGGGCAAGGTCACGATCCGGCCCTTGGCCGGCACCCGCCGGCGCGGGATCACGCGCGAGGAGGACGAGGCCCTGGCGGCGGA
Organism: Geminicoccaceae bacterium; assembly: GCA_025054575.1. Taxonomy (GTDB): domain Bacteria; phylum Pseudomonadota; class Alphaproteobacteria; order Geminicoccales; family Geminicoccaceae; genus JANXAZ01. Next base: position 2,976 of record JANWZN010000233.1, read on the forward strand.
GATGCTGGCCGATCCCAAGGAGCGGGCCGAGCATCTCATGCTCTTGGACCTCGGCCGCAACGATGTCGGCCGGGTGGCCGAGGTCGGCACGGTGCAGGTCACCGAGCAGATGGTGGTCGAGCGCTACAGCCACGTCATGCACATCTCCTCCAACGTCGAGGGCATGCTGCGGCCCGGGCTCGACGCGCTCGACGCGCTCGTGGCGGGCTTCCCGGCGGGCACCGTCTCGGGTGCGCCCAAGGTCCGGGCGATGGAGATCATCGAGGAGCTGGAGCCGGTCCGGCGCGGCTTTTATGCCGGCACGATCGGCTATTTCGCAGCCGACGGCTCGATGGACACCTGCATCGGGCTGCGAACGGCACTCGTCAAAGACGGCCAGATGATCGTCCAGGCCGGGGCCGGCATCGTCCACGACAGCGACCCCGCCGCCGAATATCAAGAGACCATCAACAAGGCCCGAGCTCTCGTGCGCGCGGCCGAAGAAGCGGTCCGCTTCGCCGCCCGCGGCCGCTGAGCGCGCCCGCTTCGACCGCGGCACGACCCGGCTCGCCCCTGCCCGAGGTCTGCGCGCCGCCCGCCCCTTGTGCCGGCCGTGCGCCCGCCTATCGTCGCGCCGTCCCGGCTCCGGGGA
>JANWZN010000234.1 GCA_025054575.1 Geminicoccaceae bacterium
GCCAGCGCCGGCACCGGCCGCCACGCTCGCGCTCGGCCCCGAGGAAGACGCCCTCCAAGCACTCCTCAAGCTGGGCTTCCAGCGATCCGAGGCCGCGGCCGCGCTCGCCCGGGCGCGCGCGCGGCTCGGCGAGGGCGCCGGGCTCGAGGCGCTCGTGCGCGAGAGTCTGAAGGAGCTCGCGACGTGAGCAGGGGCGATCGCTCGCGCGACTCCGGCCGGCGGCTCCGGGCGGTTGTCGCGGATCGGGGAACAGGCGGGTGAACGCGCGCATCGTGAGCCCCGAGGCCGCGCCCGAGGACCTCGACCAGAGCCTGCGGCCGCGCCGGCTTTGCGAGTTCATCGGCCAAGCCCGGCTCAAGGACAATCTCGCGGTCTTCATCGTGGCGGCGCGGGCGCGCGGCGAGGCGCTCGATCATCTCCTGCTCGCGGGGCCGCCGGGGCTCGGCAAGACCACCCTCGCCCAGATCGTGGCCGCCGAGCTCGGCGTCGGCTTTCGCCTGACGAGCGGGCCGATCGTCGCCCGCGCGGGCGATCTCGCGGCCCTGCTGACGAACCTGCAGCCGCGCGACGTGTTGTTCATCGACGAGATCCACCGGCTGCAACCGCAGGTCGAGGAGATCCTCTATCCGGCGATGGAGGACGGCGTCCTCGATCTCATGATCGGCGAAGGGCCGGCCGCGCGTTCGGTGCGGATCGATCTCGTCCCCTTCACGCTCGTGGGTGCCACCACCCGCACCGGCCTCTTGACCACACCCCTGCGCGACCGCTTCGGCATCCACTGCCGGCTCGAGTTCTACGCGCAAGACGAGCTCGAGGCGATCGTCCGCCGCGGCGCGGCCCTCTTGAAGCTCGAGCTCGAGCCCGAGGCGGCGGCCGAGATCGCCCGCCGCGCCCGCGGCACCCCGCGGGTGGCGACGCGCTTATTGCGGCGGGTGCGCGACTTCGCGACGGTCGAAGGCAAGAGCCCGGTCGACCGGGCGACGGCCGACCGGGCGCTCGCCCGGCTCGAGGTCGACGCCCTCGGCCTCGACGGGCTCGATCGGCGCTATCTGCGGCTGATCGCCGAGGCCTATGGCGGTGGCCCGGTCGGCATCGAAACGCTCGCTGCCGCCCTTTCCGAGCAGCGCGACACGCTCGAGGAGACGGTCGAGCCCTTCCTCCTCCAGCAGGGCCTGGTCCAACGCACCCCGCGCGGCCGCGTCCTCACCTTGCCGGCCTGGCGGCATCTGGGGCTCGCCGCCCCGCGGCCGGCGAGCGAGCAGCCGGCCCTGTTCGCGGATCCCGAGGCGTGAGCGAGGGTGCCGCGGGCGGCCCCCACCGGTTCGAAGTCCGCGTCTATTACGAGGACACCGATGCCGGCGGGGTGGTCTATCACGCGTCTTATCTGCGTTTCGCCGAGCGCGCGCGGACCGAACTGTTGCGCGCGCTGGGCTTCGATCACCGCGGCCTGAGGGCGCGCTTCGGCGGGCTGCTCGCCGTGCGCCGGCTCGCGATCGACTATCGCGCCCCCGCCCGCCTCGACGATCGGCTCGAGGTCGAGACCGAGCCCGTGCGGACGAGCGGGGCGCGGCTCGCGCTCGTCCAGACGATTCGGCGCGGTCCCGACACGCTCGCCCGGCTCGAGGTCGAGATCGTCTTCCTCGGCACCGACGGGCGGCCCTCGCGGCTGCCGGCGCCGCTGCGCGCGGCGCTCGCCGAAGCGGCCGCGCCGAGCGCCGGGCTGCCCGGCTGCTCGCCTCGTGCTTGAGCCCCCCGGGGGCTTGGACTACACTTCGTTGTGAGGGTCCTGCGTGTTCCGCGACCGCCCGAGCGACGGCGATCCCCCGAGCGGCGGGCGTCTCCCCGGCCGGCGGATTGCCGGAAGCAGCGGCGCGGAGCGGCGGGCCGAGACGGACGAGCCAACCACAACGCCGCGCGCGATCCGGTTTTGCCCACGGCTCGGAGCGCGGCGATCGAGAGCGGTCTTGCGATGAATCCGGACGCGATCACGACGGTCGGCGTCGATGCCTTGGCTTCCGGCCCGAGCCTCTTCGCCCTGGTCGTGCAGGCCGACGCCGTGGTCAAGACGGTGATGGCGATCTTGCTCCTGGCCTCGGTCTGGTGCTGGGCCGTGATCATCGACAAGGCGGTGCGGCTCGGCCGCTTGAAGCGCAAGGCCGCGCTCTTCGAGCGGGCGTTCTGGTCGGGCGCGCCCTTGGACGATCTCTATCGCCGGCTCGCCCGCGAGCCCGACCATCCGATGGCGCTCATGTTCGCGACCGCCATGGAAGAGTGGCGCGAGACGCCGCGGCCCGTCGATCCCGCGCGCCAGGAGGGCCTCTTGAGCCGGGTCGGCCGGGTAATGCGCCTCACCCTCGATCGCGAGCTGCAACGGCTCGAGCGGCATCTGCCCTCGCTCGCGACGATCGGCTCGACGGCACCCTTCGTGGGCCTGTTCGGCACGGTCTGGGGGATCATGAACAGCTTCCAGGCGATCGCCGCGACCAAGAACACCACGCTCGCGGTCGTCGCACCGGGCATCGCCGAAGCGCTCTTGGCCACCGCGCTCGGGCTGTTGGCGGCGATCCCGGCGGTGGTCGCCTACAACAAGCTCTCCCACGATCTCGACGCCTACGCCGACCGGCTCGAGAGCTTCGCCGAGGAGTTCGGGGTGGTGGTCGCGCGCGAGCTCGACGCGCGCGCCGGGGCCTGAGCCGGTGGCGGCGGGCCCGCTGCCGAAGACCGGGGGCCGGCGCGCTCGCCGCCGCCGACGGTCGCTCTCCGAGATCAACGTGACGCCGTTCGTCGACGTCATGCTCGTGCTCTTGATCGTCTTCATGGTGACGGCCCCGCTCTTGACCACCGGGGTCTCGGTCGACCTGCCGCAAGCGCGCAGCGCGCCGCTGCCGGGCCAGGACGAGCCCTTGACCGTGACGATCAAGGCCGATTCGACGATCTGGTTGCAGGAGAGCGCGATCGCACTCGACGAGCTCGGGCCGCGGCTGGCCGCGGTCAAGGCGCGCAATCCGGAGCTGCGGGTCTTCGTCCGCGGCGACAAGAACGTCGACTACGGCCGGGTGATGGCGGTGGTGAGCACCATCAACCAGGCCGGGATCGGCAAGGTGGCGCTGGTGACCGAGGCGCCGCGCACCACCGCCGAGCTCGGCCGGGGGCAAGGTCGATGAGCCGCGGTCCTCGCCCGCCGGTGTCGAGGATGCTCCGGTGCGCCGGGCGCTGATCGTCTCGCTCGTGGCGCATCTGGGCCTTCTGGGCGTGGTCGCGATCGGGCTCGCCCGGCCGCGCGGGGTGGGCCTCCTGCCCGACGGCCGCCACTACGTGGTGAGCGGCCACTGGCGCGGGCTCTTGGTCCTGCGCCGCGGCGAGCACGTGCCGGTGCTCGAGCGCTCGCGGCTCGATCTGCCGCTCTTCGGCCATTCCCATCTGAGCGTGGTGTGAGGACCCGATGCGCGAGCTCTCGACCCTTCGCCGACGCGCGCTTCTGGGCGCGGCGGCTCTGCTCCCGCTC
>JANWZN010000235.1 GCA_025054575.1 Geminicoccaceae bacterium
GTCGGCCTCGAGGCCGGGCAGCTGGCGGGCCCGGGCGCCCGTGGCCAGCACGATGTGCGGCGCCCCGAGGAGGCTCTCGCCGCCCTTGGCGAGGGCGACCGCGAGCCGGCCCTTGCCGGCGAGCCGGCCGTGGCCGTCCACGACCGTCACCTTGTTCTTCTTGAGGAGGTGCGCGACCCCGCGCGAGAGCGGGCCGGCTACGGCGCGCGACCGCTTCACCACGGCCTCGAGGTCGAAGCGCGGGTTGTCGCAGGCGAGGCCGAAGGCTTTACCGTGGCGCATGAGCTCCAGCACTTCCGCCGAGCGCAACAGCGCCTTGGTCGGGATGCAGCCCCAGTTGAGGCAGATCCCGCCCAGATGCTCGCGCTCGACCAGCGCCGTCTTCATGCCGAGCTGGGCAGCGCGAATGGCCGCCACGTAGCCGCCCGGCCCGCCGCCCACGACCACGAGATCGAAACGCTGCTCGGCCATGTCCTTCTCCCGGGTCCGGTCGGTGCTCTCGGCATTGTCGCAGGGCGCGGGGCCCGTCAACCGCGGCGAGCGGTCATGCGCGATCCGCGCTCGACGGATCGCCCCGGCCGCGGCAGGTCGGGGACGACGCGATCGGGGAGGAGGCATGCTCTACGAGCTCAGGGTCTATCATTGCCTGCCGGGTCGCCTGCCGAAGCTGCTCGAGCGGTTCGAGACCGTGACGTTGAAGCTGTGGGACAAGCACGGCATCCGTCAGGCCGGCTTCTGGACGACGGTGATCGGGGAGTCGAACCAGACGCTCTATTATCTGCTCGCCTGGGAGAGCCTGGCCGAGCGCGAGCGCAAATGGACCGCCTTCATGAGCGATCCGGAATGGCTCGAGAAGCGGGCAGCGAGCGAGAAGGACGGACCGATCCTGGCCCGGGTCGAGAACCAGATCCTCGAGCCCACGCGCTTTTCGGCCGTGCGCTGAGGCCACGCGCCGCGGGTCGCGCCCGCGGCCCCGCGCTCCGATCAGGCGAGGAGGGCGGCCGTGATCCGGGCCACGAGCTCGCGGCGGAAGTCAGGAAGCAGGTCGGGCCCCGAGCCGGCGCGCACGAGGACGCGCTCGAGCGAGGGAATCACGACCAGGAGCGGTTCGCGAACGCCGTGGCCGCAGAAAGCATCGCGTGGCACGGCGGCACCCGGCATCGTCCCGGTGGCGTCGGTCCACAAGCGATGGCCGAAGGCCGCCGGCGAGCCGGGCTCGATCGCGAACGGGGTGTCGGGCGTCGGCGCGAAGCGGGCGCGCCGGGCCAGCGCCGACGGTCGGGTCGGGTATCGCGCGAGCTCGCGCCCGAGCACCGTCTCGACCCGGCCGGCGCGGCCCCGGCGGCCCTCGCGCAGCAGCAGCCAGCCGAGCCGGGCCAACTCGCGGGCGCTCGTGCTAGCGGCACGGCAGGCGCGATCGCGCCCGCTGCAAGTCTCCCACCGTGTCGGCGCCATGCCGATCCGAGCGGCGATCTACTCGTTGAAGAACGCCGAGAGCGGGCGACCGGTCGCGTTCTCGAGCGCGATCGCCGAGAGGTCGACGCTGGCCGAGCCATAGGCCCATTGCGCGCCGGGCTCCGCCACCACCGGCCGATCGAGCACGCGCTCGGGCCCGTAATCGGGACGGTAGGGATCGTCGTCGGGCTCGAGGCCCGAGGTCGTGCTCGAGAGATGCTGGAGCCGGATGCGGCGCTTGCCCGGATCGCGGGCCGCGAACGAGGTCGGCGGGAGCTCGCTCACGGGGGTGCGCAGCGAGAGCTCGCGCCACGGGCGCAGCCCGCCCGAGAGCTCGAGCAGAGGCGGGCCAACGCCAGGGCGGTCACGGATTTCGACACCGAGGCGACGTCGAAGGCGGTGGCCGGTCCGAACTCGCCCGCGATCCAGCTCCGCCGGATCACGAGCGAGCGGCCGTCCCGGGCGAACGCCCCGCGCTGCAGGCGTGCGCGCGCGAGCCCGTCCCGGTCGAGGCCGGCCGATCGCCGGATCGGATCTCGCGCTTGCCGCCGTCCGACGGCTCGACGTCGGGCTCGACCAGGGTGCGCCGGCCGCCGAGGCCTTCCGGGTTCGGCAAATACCACCGCAAGGACGGGGGCGCGGCGCGGAGGATCGCCGGGGCGGCGATCCCCGAGGCGATCGAGAAGCCAGCGCGCGCGGACAGCGTGCGCGCGAGCAGGCGACGGCGACTCAGTCGAGGCTGCCGGCGGGTCGTCGGCGCGCGCACGGTGGTTTCCTCGGGGTGGCCGCCCGCGCGAGGCGGCCGGCTCGGGTCCGCTCGCGGTTCGGGCCCGGCTCAGCCCGTGCGCCGTGGGCTCGCTGCCGTGCGCAAGCTGCGCCAGACGCGCTCCGGGGTCAGCGGCATGTCGAGGTGGTGGACGCCATGGGCTGCCAAGGCGTCGAGGACGGCGTTGACGATCGCAGCCGGTGCCGCCGTGACCCCGGCCTCGCCGCAGCCCTTCACACCGAGCGGGTTGGTGGTGGCCGGGACGTTGTGGAAGCCGAGCGCGAAGTCCGGCACATCGGCCGCGCGCGGCAGGGCGTAGTCCATGAAGCTGCCGGAGAGGAGCTGGCCGGACGCGTCGTGGACGACCCGCTCGAGAAGTGCTTGGCCGATTCCCTGGACGATCCCGCCATGGACCTGGCCCTCGACCAGGAGCGGATTGACGAGCGTGCCGAAATCGTCGACCGCGGTGTAGCGGACGAGCGCCACGACGCCGGTCTCGGGATCGATCTCGACCTCGGCCACGTGGCAGCCGTTGGGGAAGGCCGAGGGCGGATCGTCGCTCACGAGATCGGTATCGAGCGACCGGCCGAGCTCGCGGGCCCGGGCGGCGAGATCCAGAAGCCCGATCCGCCGGTCGGTGCCGGCTACCGTGAAGGTACCGGCTGCGAACAGGATGTCGGCCTCGGCCGCCTCGAGCAGTTCGGCTGCGAGTGCCTTGCCCTTGGCGATCACCTGCTCGCTCGCTTCGAGGGTGGCTTTGGAGGCGACCATGAGCGAGCGCGAGCCGCCGGTGCCGCCGCCGCGCAGGAGCTGGTCGCTGTCGCCCTGGAGGAGCTCGATGCGGTCGAAGGGGACGCCGAGCTTCTCGTGCAGGATCTGGGCGAAGGCCGTGCGGTGGCCCTGGCCGTAATCGAGCGTGCCCGAGACCAGGATCACCCGGCCGTCTTCGGCGAAGCGGATGCCGCCGTGCTCCTTGCCCGGCGGGGCCGTGACCTCGAGGTAGGCGCACAAGCCCCGGCCGCGCAGCTTGCCGCGCCGCGCGCTCTCGCTGCGACGGGCCGGGAAGCCGGCCCAATCGGCCGCCTCGAGCGCGCGGTCGAGGACGCCCGCGAAATCGCCGCTGTCGTAGGTGAGGCCCGAGGCGGCGGTGAACGGGAAGGCGTCGCGGGGGATCAGGTTCTGCCGA
>JANWZN010000236.1 GCA_025054575.1 Geminicoccaceae bacterium
GAGCGGCAGCCGCTCGGCGAGCGGCAGATGGCGCGCCGCGGCCCCCTTCCAAGCCGGGCTCAACTCGCGCTCGATCCCGCCCGCCTCGGCCGCGAGGCGCGCGTAGAGCTCGCCACGGATCCGGGCGAGCTCGGCCGCCCCGCCGGGAGCGAGCCGGTAGCGGCCCTCGAAGCCCATGGCCAGGCAGGCGGCCAGAAGCTCGAGCAGCGGCCGGCCGCGGCCCTGCTCGCGGCCCGCCCTGTCGAGCAGCGCGAAGAACCGCTCGCCGGCCGCCACGTCGTGGTGGAGCGTGCCGGCCAGGCTGTCGCTCTTCCAGCCGCCGTGCGCGCCCCAGGGCGTGTTGAGGATCGTGTCGTCGAGCAGCGCGCAGAGCGCGTAGTGCCCAGCCTCGACCTGGCGCGGATCGGCGCCGAGCGCGAGCGCCCGCTCGCGATAGCCTTCGAGCTCCCTCTCGAGCCGCACCCGCAGCTCTGCGGGATCGCCGGGCGGGGTCCGGGTGGCGAGCCGCGGGGCGAGCAGGAGGAGCCCGTGCGCCGCCTGGACGAGCGGACCACGGCCGGGCGTGCCCTCGGGCAAGGGCGCCCCGCTCGCCGGCGCGGCCGGCCGGGCGGCGGGGGCGGGTCGCGGTCCTCGGCCACCGGGGGTCGGGACGAGCCTGGTGCGTTCGTCGTCGCCGAGGCCGAAGGGATCGTCGCTGCCCATCGCCCCGGCCCCGCCTCAGTCCCGGATCGCCCAGAGCTCGAGCTCCATGCCCTCGCGCAGCTCGCCCGTGACGTGGAGCGCGAGCCCGGCCGAGGCGGAGAGCCGCCGCCAAAAGTCGTTGGCCCGGTCGAGCTCGAAATAGACCATGCCGCGATGGAGCGGGATCTCGCGCGGCACGGTCGGCAGATGGCGGATGGGGATGCCCGGCACGGCTGCCCGTACGATCGCCTGCAGCTCCTCGGCCGGGCCGATCTTGATCTGACCGGGCAGCCGCTGGCGGATCGTCTCGGCCGGGGCGGGCGCGTTGAAGGCGAGCACGAAGCTCGCCTCGGCATAGAGCGCCCGGTCCTGCACCTCCGCCGCCCGTACCCCGCTCGGGAAGGCCTTCAAGCGGATCTGGACCGCCTTGCGCTCCGGCCGGGCGAGCTCGAGCAGGACCCGACGCAGCTCCTGGAAGAGCGCCTGGAAGGCGGGCTCGGGCTCGCCGTGGCGATAGGGTGGCAGGCGCGCCGGCCGCAGCTCGCCGGCCACGAAGCTCGCGGCCTCCCCCAAAAGCCCCGCGAGCCAGGCGTAGAGCGCCTCGCCGTGCAGGATCCGCTGCTCGGCGAGATGCCGCACGAGCGGCAGGCTCCGGTTGCAGAGGAGGAGGACGAGGAAATCCGCGATGTCGCCCGCTCCGGCGAGCCGCTTGCCGCCGACGAAGGCTGCCCGCTCGGCCGCGATGGTCTCGAGCTTTCCGGCGAGTTCCTCGAGGAAGGACAGGAGCACGGGGCTCGCGGCGATCGCCAGGCAGGGCGGGACGAAGTCCCGGTCGAGGGCCAGCGCCCCCGTGGCCTCGACCTGCACCACCCGCGCGAGCGCCAGGGTGGCGTGGCCGTCGAGCGCCCCGCCCTCCGCGATCAGCCGGAAGCGCGGCTCGGCGATCTCGATGCTCGCCCGCTCCTCGTGGCCGAGATTGGCGTCCCGCACCTCGACCGTGCGGCCGCGCAGGCGCAGGCCCGCCTCCGCCCCGCCCTCGGGCTCGACCTCCTGGCCGCCCTCGACCCGAAGCGGCAGCGCCAGATGGACCACGGTCGGCCGGTCGGCCCGCGGCAGGGCCAAGGGCTCGGGCTGCGGGTCGCGGTCGGGGATCGCGAAGGGCGTGCCGTCGGGCAGGATCCCGGCCGCCGCCCTGAGCCCGACCCGGCCCTGGACGAGAAGGCCCTCGTCGAGCTCGAGCCGCCGCAGGCCCCAGGCGAGGCCGGAGAGCCCGGCGACCGCCAGCGCGAGCTGGCTCTCGATCCAGCGGTCCAGCTGCTGGAAATGCTGGGTCCGGAGGAACATCCCCTCCGACCAGACGAGCCGGGCCCGGCTGCTCAAGGCGAAGCCTCCGCAAGCTTCACGCCCTTGGCGTCGAGCCGCGCCTCGAGCCGGGTCGTGGCGTTGCGCGGTACCTCCCTCCAGGCCCGCCAGTCGACCGCCCCGGTCCGCTGATAGGCGGCCACCACGCCCACCACCCCGACCTCCTCCGGCAGCTCGGCCCGCCAGACCCGGGTTCCGCCCGGGGCCAGCACGAGCTCCTCCATCCCCTTGAGGTCGCGGCCGAGCGCCTTTTCCGGGTCCTTGTCCAGCGCGTGGAAGTCGAGCTGCGGGAGGCCGTGGCCAGTGGCGAGTTGGAGGATGCGGACCCGCACGGGCTTGGCCGTCCCCGCGGCGTCCGGGTTCACGTCGGGGCTCGCCTTCAAGGTCAGGCTCACGACCGTGGGCGGCGGCGGAGGCGGCGGCCCGCCGCCGCAGCCGGCCGGCCCGAGCGCCAGGAGGAAAAGCACGAGGCGCGTGGCGCGGGTCATCGCGGCTCGCCCTCCTCGGGGCCCTCCGCGCGCCCCTGAGCCGACGCTCGTAGGCGGCCCGGAAGGCGTCGTCGAGATCGCCCATGAAGCGGCGGCGGGCCTGCTCGGCGAGCTCTTCCCAGCGCTCGCGGTAGAGCTGCCAGAGCCGCGCCCGCCGGCCGCCCTCCAGCAGAACCTTCAAGGCCGATTCCCGGCCGAGCCGCTCCTCGAGGACGGCCGGATCGAGCCGTGCCAGGAGGCCCGCGAGCGCCGCCTCGACCGCCTCGAGCAGCCCCGCCTCGTGCGCCTGCAGATCGCGCACCGCGGCCTCGATCGCGGCCGGCGCCGGCAAGTCGCCGGGCTCCGGCGGGGCCAAGAGGGCCTCGACCGCGCCCGCCCGCGAGCGGGCGTATTTGAGCGGGTTGTTGAGCGCGGCACCGATCATCGTCCGCTCGAGCCGGGCGTGGGCCTTGACCAGCGCGCGCGTGGCGAGCAGGAGGCGCAACCCGTCGGCCATCGCCGCGAAGACGGCACCGGCCTCGCGCAGGAAGCGCTCGGGGTCGCTCGCCGGCAGCTCGTGGGCGGCGAGCCCCGCGCCTTCGAGAAAGGCCCTGCGCGCCTCCTCGGCGTCCGCTCCCGCGGGCGCGGGGGGCCGCGCCGGTGCCGGGGCGAGGAGGAAGCTCTCGTGCTGCGGGGCGGCGTGATCGCCCCGGCTCGGGCCGACCTCCCGCGGCGGCACGGCGCGCGTGGCCCCGCCTGC
>JANWZN010000237.1 GCA_025054575.1 Geminicoccaceae bacterium
CCGAGATCCCGCTCGATCTGGAGGCGAGCGAAGCCGAGATCGGCCGGCGGCTGGCGGCCGCCTCGGCGGCGCCGCCGCGGCCCGTGCGCGAGCTCGGCCCGGCCACCGGCCGCCTGATCTTCGACCTCTTGCCGCTCAAGAGCGACAATCGCAGCGACCGCGAAGTGGTGCAGAACCAGGTGAGCTTCCTGCTGTGCGCCGTCTACGCCCGGCTCGAGGAGCGGATCGCGCCGCTGCCGCTGGCCGCCGCCCTGCTCGCCGAAAACGCGGACGCAGTGGTGGGCCCGGCAGGATTCGAACCTGCGACCAGACCGTTATGAGCGGCCAGCTCTGACCGCTGAGCTACGGGCCCACGGCCGGCGACGCTAACCCATGGCCGCCGGCACGCAAGCCTCGGCTCAGGTGTCGAGGAAGCTCCGCAGCTTGCGCGAGCGGCTCGGATGCTTGAGCTTGCGCAGCGCCTTGGCCTCGATCTGGCGGATCCGCTCGCGGGTCACGCTGAACTGCTGACCGACCTCCTCGAGCGTGTGGTCGGTGTTCATGCCGATGCCGAAGCGCATCCGCAGCACGCGCTCCTCGCGCGCCGTCAAGGTGGCGAGCACGCGGGTCGTGGCATCGCGCAAATTCGCGAGGTTGGCGGCCTCGAAGGGCTGCACCGCGTTCTTGTCCTCGATGAAATCGCCCAGATGGCTGTCCTCCTCGTCGCCGATCGGCGTTTCGAGCGAGATCGGCTCTTTGGCGATCTTGAGGACCTTGCGCACCTTGTCCAAGGGCATGTTGAGCTTCTGCGCGAGCTCCTCCGGTGTGGGCTCGCGGCCGTACTCGTGCAGCATCTGCCGCGAGGCGCGCACGAGCTTGTTGATCGTCTCGATCATGTGGACCGGGATGCGGATCGTGCGCGCCTGATCGGCGATCGACCGGGTGATCGCCTGCCGGATCCACCAGGTGGCGTAGGTCGAGAACTTGTAGCCGCGGCGGTACTCGAACTTGTCGACCGCCTTCATCAGGCCGATGTTGCCCTCCTGGATCAGATCGAGGAACTGCAGGCCGCGATTGGTGTACTTTTTGGCGATCGAGATCACCAGCCGGAGGTTGGCCTCGACCATCTCCTTCTTGGCTTGGCTGGCCTCCTTCTCGCCTTTCTGCACCTTCGAGACGATCCGGCGGAATTCCGAGATCTGCAGGCCGGTCTCCTCCGCGATGCCGGCGATGTCGGCGCGCAGCTGCTCGATCTCGTCGCGGTGCTTGGCGACGAAGTCGGCCCAACCCTTCTCCTTGAGCTTGGCGACCCGGTCGAGCCAATCGGTGTCGAGCTCGTGGCCCATATACTGGGCGAGGAAGCTCTCGCGCGACACCCGGCACGACATCGCCAGCCGGAGCAGCTTGCCCTCGAGGCTCTGCAGCAGCTTGTTCATGTCGAACAACTGCTCGACCAGCGCCTCGACGCGGCTCTGGTTCAGATGGACGTGCGCCATCAGCTCGACGACCTTGGCGCGCGCCTCTTCGTACTTGGCGTCGAGCTTGGGATTGGGCTTCTTCTGCGCCTGGACGGCAGCCAGCCGCTTCTCCTGCAGCGCGCGGAGCTCGCGATAGGCCTCGGCGATCCGGTCGAAGGTCTGGAGGACCGGCTCCTTGAGCTTGTTCTCGAGCGCGGCCAGCGAGTAGCTGTCCTCGTCGAACTCGTCCTCCTCGACGGCCGGTCGCCCCTCGCCCTCGGCACTCGCCTCGCCGCGCTCGGCGTCCTCCGCACCGGCCCGCTCGTCGCGCTCCTCCTGGTCGAGCTCGTCCTCGCCCTCCTCGTCATCCTCGGCGCGATCCGCGAGCGGTGCCGTGGCCTTGGCCGAGCGGACCGCCGGCGCGGCGGCCTGTGCGCTCGCCGGTGCCGCGGCCACCGGCCGGGCCGGCCCCGCCTCTTCCGCCATCGGTGCGATCGACGCGTGCGGCGGAGCGGCGCCGGCGAACCCGACACCCTCGGGCCCGCCCGGCCCGCCGCCCATGGTCGCCTCGAGGTCGACGATGTCGCGCAACAGGGCACGGCCGTCGCGGATCGCATCGCGCCAGCCGATCACCGCCCGCATCGTGAGCGGGCTCTCGCAGAGCGCCTCGAGGACCATGTTGCGGCCGGCCTCGATGCGCTTGGCGATCTCGATCTCGCCTTCGCGCGACAAGAGCCCGATCGAGCCCATCTCGCGCAGATACATGCGCACCGGATCGTCGGTCCGGCCGAGCTCTTCGTCGAGCGGGGCGGCACTCTCTTCGCCGTCCTCGGCCTCTTCCTCCGCGGGCGGCTCGGCCGGCTCCTCCTCGGCCGGGGGAGCGACCGGGGCTTCGGCCTCGGTCTCGGGCATGGTGTCGTCCCGCACGACCCCGATGCCGCGGGACTCGAGGCCGGCTACGAGCTCGTCCACGTGCTCGGGCGGGAAGTCGCTCGGCAATGCGGCGTTGAGCTGATCGATCGTGAGCGAACCCTTCTCCTTGGCCTGAGCGATCAGCTTGCGCAGGGCGGGGGCACGCGCGAGCAGGGTATCGAAGGCGTCGTCGGGGCGGGGCTTGGCGGGCGGCCGCGACTTGAGGGCGGCGGTCACGGGCGCCGGCTGGCTCTTGGCCATGCGAGCGATCTCCTGGGGCGCTGGCGGGGGGCGGATCGGGTTGGGCAGACCAGGGCGATGCGGGAGGTCGGACGGCGAATCGGTTCATCCGCTCTGCTGCGGTCAGCGGGGAGCTCGACCGGCGTGGGGCTCCACTGGCTCGGACGCGCCATCCTCGTCCCGTTCGTTCAACAGCCGGTCCAGCCCGCCGAGCGGCCGCCCGGCGAACGCATCGCGCGCGCCCGACGCGAGTGCCTCGAGCTCGCGTTCCCGATCGAGACGACGACGTCGACGAGGCGCCATGGCCCGCCACCGCTCCAGTGGCGACACCCCCTCCTCGTCCCCGCCGGCCGCTCCCCCGGTCCCGCTCGCCGACCGCACCCGTGCCACCGGTTCGGCCAGACCGCATCGTGCGAGATGGGCAGCGAGCTCTTCGGCGTCAAGACGATGACGCTCCGACCACAAGGCGAGCGTCTCCTGGCGCAGCCGGTCGAGTGCCGGATCCTCGAGTTCGAGCTCGGCCAGCTCCTCTTCGACCGTGGCGACGGTACCACGCTCGCCGAGAATTCCCGGCTCCTCGAGGATCGGCGCCAAGAGCGCCGCCTCGCGGCGCGCCTCGAGCCGAGCGAG
>JANWZN010000238.1 GCA_025054575.1 Geminicoccaceae bacterium
GAAGGCGATCGCCTGGGCACTCAGCACGGCCAGGAGCACGAGAGCCACGAGCCGGCCGGCGAGCGTGCGCGGCCAGAGCCGGATCATGCGCGGGTCACCTCCGCCTCGAAGCTGTAGCCGCCGCCCCAATGGGTACGGATGAGCTCCGGGCGCTTCGCGTCGCGCTCGATCTTCCGCCGCAAGCGCAGGACCTGGTTGTCGATCGCGCGGTCGAAGGGCGTCGCCTCGCGGCCGCGGGTCAGATCGAGCAGCTGGTCGCGCGAGAGCACCATCCGCGGATGGTCGAGGAAAGCAGAGAGCAGCAAGAACTCGCCGGTGCTGAGCGGCACCGCGACCCCGTCCTCGCCCAGGAGCTCGCGCCGACCGACGTCCAAGACCCAGCGGTCGAAGCGGATGCGCTCGCCGGCCGGCCGGCCGCGCCGCGGCGGCAGCGCCCGGGCGCGGCGCAGCACCGCCTTGATCCGGGCCAGGAGTTCGCGCGGGTTGAAGGGTTTCGCGACATAGTCGTCGGCCCCCATCTCGAGCCCGACGATCCGATCGGTCTCCTCGCCGAGCGCGGTCAACAGCACGATCGGCACGTCGCCCTGGGCGCGCAGCTGGCGACACAGCGAGAGGCCGTCCTCGCCGGGCATCATGATGTCGAGCACGACGAGGTCGATCGCGGCGGTCTGCAGCACGCGTCGGGCCGCCTGCGCGTTCTCGGCCGTGCTCACTCGGAAACCGTGCTTGCCGAGATAGCGCGCGAGCGGCTCGCGGATGTCGCGGTGGTCGTCCACCACGAGGACGTGCGCGTCGCTCTCCATGGCCCAATTCTGCCGGATCAAGCGTCGATCGGCAGCCCCCGAGCTGTAACAGCCGGTCGCCAGGCCCGGGATCCGCGAGAAGCGGCGACCACTCGGACGGTCCCTCGACAATTTCTCGCGACAAGGGGATGGTTCGAGGTCGACGTACCGACCAACAGAGGACCGTCAGATGTCGCAGGACGATCGGAACATCACCGGGCAGGGCCGGCCGGGCGGCCGGGGCCGCAAGCTGCTGCTGCTGGGCGGAGCCGTCGTCGCCTTGGGCGCCGTGACCTGGGCCGGCCTCGTCTGGGCCGACGGCTGGCACGGCCGCGGCACGGGGCCGTTCGGCGGCGGGCCGGGGATGATGGGGACGATGATGTTCGACCAGCTCGATGCCGACGGCGACGGGCGCGTCTCGCGCGCCGAGATGGAAGCGTTCCGGGCCGACCGGCTGAAGAGCGCCGACCGCAACGGCGACGGCCGCTTGGACCAGGCGGAGTTCGAGACCTTGTGGCTCGAGACGACCCGGCCGATGCGGATCCGCGCCTTCCAGTTCCTGGACGCCGACGGCGACGGCGTGGTCACCGCCGCCGAGCTGCAGCGGCCGAGCGATCGCATGTTCGCCCGGATGGACCGCGACGGCGACGGCTATCTCGCGCCGCTGACGCCGGCCGAGCGCGAGCGCATGCGGGAGCGGATGCGCGGGCGCGATCACGACCGCGGGCCGCGGCGCGACTGAGCGCGGCTCCGCACCGGAGCCGGCCGCCGGGCCGGCTCCGGTCATCGCGCCGCGTTGCGGAGGCGCCGCACGGGGCTATCCTCCCCGGATCCGCGGGCGAAGGGGGGACCGGCCATGAGCATCTACCGCGCGATCTGGCGGCGCAGCCTCGAGGATCCCGAGGGCTTCTGGGCCGAGGCGGCCGAGGCGCTGCACTGGGACCGCCGCTGGGACCGCGTGCTCGATTCCTCGCGCCCGCCGTTCTATCGGTGGTTTCCGGGTGGTCTGCTCAACACCTGCTGGAACGCCGTCGACCGCCACGTCGCTGCCGGCCGCGGCGCCCAGCCGGCGCTGATCCACGACAGCCCGGTCACGGGCACGATCCGGACGCTCACCTACGCCGAGCTGCAGGACCAGGTGGCGCGCTTCGCGGGCGCCCTCGTGCGCCTCGGCGTGCGCAAGGGCGATCGGGTGATCGTCTACATGCCGATGGTGCCCGAGGCGATCGTCGCCATGCTCGCCTGCGCGCGGATCGGGGCGATCCACTCGGTCGTCTTCGGCGGCTTCGCGAGCCACGAGCTCGCCAAGCGGATCGACGATGCCAAGCCCGTGCTCGTGGTCTCCGCTTCCTGCGGCATCGAGCCCGGCCGGCTCGTGCCTTACAAGCCGCTTGTCGACGCGGCGATCGAGCAGGCCGGGCACAAGCCCCGGCACTGCGTCGTCCTACAGCGCCCGCAGCTGCGCGCCGAGCTCTCGCCTGGCCGCGACCTCGACTGGCAGGAGGCGATGGCCGGCGCCCACGCCGTCGACTGCGTGCCGGTCGAGGCGACCGATCCGCTCTACATCCTCTATACTTCTGGCACGACCGGGCAGCCCAAGGGCATCGTCCGCGACAATGGCGGGCACGCGGTCGCGTTGCTGTGGAGCATGCGGAACATCTACGGCGTCCAACCGGGCGAGGTCTATTGGGCGGCTTCCGACGTCGGCTGGGTCGTCGGCCACAGTTACATCTGCTACGCGCCGCTGCTCAACGGCAACACGACCGTCGTCTACGAGGGCAAGCCGGTCGGCACGCCCGACCCGGGGGCCTTCTGGCGGGTCATCGCGCAGCACGACGTCAAGGTGCTGTTCACGGCGCCCACGGCGTTTCGTGCCATCCGAAAGGAGGACCCCGAAGGTGCCCATCTGAAGCGCTACGACCTCTCGCGCTTTCGCGCCCTCTTCCTCGCCGGCGAGCGCTGCGATCCGGACACGCTGCTCTGGGCCGAGGCCCAGCTCGGCGTGCCGGTCATCGACCATTGGTGGCAGACCGAGACCGGCTGGGCGATCTGCGCCAACCCGCTCGGCATCGAGCGGCTGCCGGTCAAACCCGGCTCGCCCACCGTCCCGATGCCGGGCTACGACGTCCGCGTGCTCGACGAGGAAGGGCGCGAAGTCGAACCCGGTCGCCTCGGGGCGATCTGCGTCAAGCTGCCGCTTCCGCCCTCCTGCCTGCCGACCCTCTGGAAGGCCGACGAGCGCTTCGTTCAGTCCTATCTGTCGCGCTACCCGGGCTACTATCTCACCGGCGACGCCGGCTTCGTCGACGAGGACGGCTATCTTTTCATCATGAGCCGCATCGACGACGTCATCAACGTCGCCGGCCACCGCCTGTCGACCGGTGCCATGGAGG
>JANWZN010000239.1 GCA_025054575.1 Geminicoccaceae bacterium
CGGGGCCGCGGGCCCGGCGGCCGCGGTCCATCCACCGGGCGCCGGGGAGCTGCTGCGGCCGGCCTCGGACGCGCATAGCGTCGACTCCTCCATCCGCCGCGCCCGGGTCGCTGTTCGCGGAGCCCGGCGGAGGCCGCCCGTGCCCCTCGCGGCCGCCCCCGCCCGCCCGGCTCCCGGCCGCACCCGGCACGGTTGGCTCGTGGCCGCAGCCGGCCGCCCGGCTCAGCGCACGCCCTCGACCGCCTCGAAGGTCTCGAGCTGGGGCGGGCCGAGATAGAGCCCCTTGTGCTCGCCCGCGCCCCGGTGCGCGGCGCGGAACGCGTCCGAGCGGGTCCAAGCCTCGAAGGCGGCGCGCGACTGCCATACCGAATGCGAGGCGTAGAGCGTGTGCTCTTCGCTGGACGGGCCGCGCAGGAGGTGGAAGGAGACGAAGCCCGGGACGCGGTCGAGGTGGCTCTCGCGCTGCCGCCAGACCTCCTCGAACGCCGCCTCCTCGCCACGGCGGATCTTGAAGCGGTTCATCGCCACGAACATGGACGGGCGCTCCGGTGCGCTGCTGTTCACGGCCCAGATAGGGCAAAGCGGCCGCGGCGGCCAACCGCCCGGGCCCGGGGCGCGCGTTGCGGCGAGGATCGACCACGCCCTGCGCCCGGCCGGTGCGGCTCGGCCGTGAGTCCGCTCGTCTTCGCGGTCGTCCTCGCCGCAGCCGGGCTGCACGCCGCCTGGAACGCGCTCGTCAAGCAGGGTGGCGATCCGTTCTTGCGCCTGGCCCTCGTGATCTTGACCGGGTCCGCGGTCTGCCTGCCGCTCCTGCCGTTCGTCCCGCCGCCCCCGGCCGCGGCCTGGCCGTGGCTCTTGGGCTCGGTCGCGATCCACATCGCCTATGACAGTTTTCTCTGCCTCGCCTATCGCCGGGGCGATCTCAGCCTCGCCTATCCGGTGGCCCGCGGCCTCGCCCCGCCGCTCGTAGCACTCGCGGGCTTCTTCCTCGCGGGCGAGCGGCTCGCCGCCGGGGAGCTCCTGGCGGTCGCTCTGGTCTCGGCCGGCATCCTGCTGCTCGTGGGGCTCGGCCGGGTGGCCCGGGCGCAGCGCGCGAGCCTCCTCTGGGCGGGCCTCTGCGGGCTCACGATCGCCCTCTACACGCTCTGCGACGGCCGCGGCGTGCGCGCCGCGGGCGAACCCTGGGGCTACATCCTCTGGCTGTTCGCGCTCGACGGCCTGCCCTTCGGTCTGGCCGTGCTCTGGCTCGAGCGGCGACGGCTCGCCGGGCTCGCCACCCCCGGCCTGTGGCCCGCGATTCTGGGCGGTCTCTTCTCCTTCGCGGCCTACGCCATGGTCGTCTGGGCGATGGCCACGACGCCCATGGCGCTCGTTTCGGCCCTGCGCGAGACTTCTGTCCTGCTTGCGGCCTGGATCGGCAGCCGCCATCTGGGCGAGCCCTTCGGCGAGCGGCGGATCGCCGCGGCCGGTCTCGTCGTGGCCGGGATCGTGCTCTTGAAGCTCGCGGGCTGAATCCCTTTCTGCGAGGCCGTCGGCTCGTCGATCCGGTCCGAGTCCCGCCGTGCGCCAGCCTTTCCCGCCCCCGCCGCGGCCGCGATCCGCGGCCCGCGATCCCGCTCCGGCCCCGGCCCCGGCGCCCGCGGCGCTGGAGGTCGATCTCGCAGCGCGGCTGCTCTACCGCGACGGGCTCGTCCTCGTGATCGACAAGCCCGCGGGCCTGCCGGTCCATGCCGGCCCCAAGGGCGGGCCCAACCTCGAGCACTTCCTCGACGCGCTGCGCTTCGGCTATCCCCGGCGGCCGGCGCTCGCGCACCGGCTCGACCGCGACACCTCGGGCTGCCTCGTGCTCGGCCGCCATCCCGCCGCCCTGCGCCGGCTCGGCCGGCTGTTCGCCACGGGTGCCGTCGCCAAGACCTATTGGGCGGTCGTGATCGGCGGCCCCGAGGAGGAGGAAGGGAGGATCGAGCTGCCGCTTTCCAAGCGCTCGGCGCTGCGCGGCTGGTGGATGAAGGTCGACCCGGCGGGCCAGCCGGCGATCACCTCTTGGCGGGTGCTCGGCCGCGCCGACGGGCTCGCCTGGCTCGAACTGCGGCCCTTGACCGGCCGCACCCACCAACTCCGGGTCCATGCCGAGGCATCGGGCTGGCCCGTGCTCGGCGATCCGATCTACGGCCGCGATCGCCAGCCCACGCCGTTGCCGCCCCTGCACCTGCACGCCCGCGCGATCGTCCTGCCGCTGCGGGAGAACAAGCCGCCGATCCGGGTCGAAGCACCGCCGCCGCCGCACATGCGCGAGGCCCTCGCCCGCTGCGGCTTCCGCCCGCCATCGCCCGAAGACGGGCCCGAGGGGCGCGAGCGCGCGCCGGCCTGACGGGACGGGCCCGGCTGCTCAGCCGCGGCCGACGAACGGCATCTTGGTCGCCATGATCGTCATGAACAGCACGTTGCAGTCGAGCGGCATGCTCGCCATGAAGGCGACCGCCCGGCCGACCTGGTCGACCGGCATCAAGGGCTCGGGCCGGATCGAGCCGTCGGCCTGCGGCACCCCGTCCTTCATCCGTGCCGCCATCGGCGTTTCGGCGTTGCCGATGTCGATCTGGCCCACGGCGATGTCGTATTTGCGGCCGTCGAGCGAAGCGGCGCGGGTGAGGCCCGTGACGCTGTGCTTGGTCGCGGTGTAGGCGATCGAGTTGGGCCGCGGCGCATAGGCCGAAATCGAGCCGTTGTTGACGATCCGCCCGCCGCGCGGGCTCTGCTCCTTCATGATGCGAAAGGCCTGTTGCAGACAGAGGAACATGCCGGTGGTGTTGGTGTCGACGACCTTCTTCCACTCGGCGAAGGGCAGATCTTCGAGCGGTACGGCCGGCGCCCCGACCCCGGCATTGTTGAACAGGAAGTCGAGCCGGCCGAACCGGTTCTTCACTGCCGCGAACAGGCCTTCGACCTGCACCGGATCGGTCACGTCGCTCGGATGGACCAGGGCCTCGGCCCCGGCCGGCAACAGCGACGCCGTCTCCTCGAGCTGCGCCGCGCGGCGCCCGGCCAGCGCCACCGCCCACCCGTCGCGGGCGAGCGCCACCGCCGCCGCCCGGCCCACCCCGCTGCCCGCCCCGGTCACGAGCGCGATCTTCGCTGCG
>JANWZN010000023.1 GCA_025054575.1 Geminicoccaceae bacterium
TGAGCGGGCCGGGAGAGCTGGCGTCGGCGTTGGCGTCCCCTGATGTCCGGTTGATCGCCCTGTGTCTTCCGGAGGCTCATCCGTTGGAGCGATCGGACGCGGGTCTGGGATGGCGCCTCGCCGGTCTATCGGTAACCGTGGAGCATGCAGGGACCGACCTGGACGCGGGCGGCGATGCTTTCCTCGATACGGCAGCGATCTTACAGGGGCTCGACCTGATCGTAACGACGGATACCGCCGTCGCTCATTTGGCCGTTGCCCTCGGCCGGCCGACGTTACTCCTTCTCCCGGCGGTCGCAGATTGGCGTTGGCTGCGCGGTCGAGCCGACAGTCCCTGGTATCCCACCTTCCGCCTGCTGCGGCAGCCGCGGCGCGGTGATTGGACCTCTGTCCTACGCGAAGCGCGTCGGGAGGTCGACCGCCGCAAGGCCGGCTGTACCCACTAGACCCCGGGCGTCGCAGCCGCGTCGTCTCCTCACCGCGGGAGGCAAAGGTCGTCGTTCTTACGGACTCTCCCGACCGAGTGCGATCGCCTTCATGGCCGAGGCCGTCCGCTCCCAGGTCAAGCGACCGACAAGGCGGGCGCCCGCCTCGCCTCGGGCAGCGGCGGCCGAGCGGTCTCGGTAGGCCCATTCGAGTGCGGCGACGATCTCGTCGATGTCGCTCTCGCCCCAGCCGGCGACGTCCGCGTAGCGCCCGGCGTGACCGCTCATCGGCCGCTGCCGCTCGAGCGGATAGCAACTGTCTCCCACGATCAAGTCGAGATGGCCGGTGTTCGCGGAGAGGATCACTGGCACCCCGCAGGCCATGCATTCCATCGCTACCAGATTGGTGCCGCCCTCGCAGCGATTGGGAAAGACGGCCACGTCGATTTCGCGCAGAACAGCGGGGAGCAGCATGTTCGGCACCGGACCGAGGTCGACAATCCGATCGGGTGCCACGCCGCTCGCCGCCGCCCAGGCCCGAACGTCGACTCGACCATCGGGACGGAACGTGACCGGAGCAGCCAATCCCCGAGCATCGAGCGTACGGGCCAGCTGAGGCCAAGGGCTGTGCCAGGCCGTGACCAGCATGGCCTCCGGGCACTGTTCGGCGAAACGTCGGAACGCCGCGAGCACCAGGTCCTGCCCTTTGCGCAATTCCAGCTTGCCGCCGCTGAAAACGAGAAAGCGATCCTTGAACACGCCGCGTCGCGGTGCCGGATGGAACAAAGCCGGGTCGATGCCCTGGAGAACCGTCCGCACGTTGCCGATACCGTGCGCCTCCAGGACGCGGGCGTTCCAGCTCGAGCCCGCGACGATCAGATCCAAGCGCTTGGCACGGGCCACAGCCTCGGGCGCGAGCATCGCGGTCTCGAAGAAGGTCACCCCGATCGTCGGCCGCCCGCTCAACTGGACGCCATGGGCGGCTGCGGTGAGGCCATCTCGTGGCCGAGCGCGTGCAGCACCGCGGCATCGGCGATCACCTGGCGACCGGCATTGCGCGCCAGCTGTCCTTCGAAGGCCGCCGACCGGCGCAGGAAGGGATCGAGGGCGCGACGGACGAGCGGATCGACGGTCAGGTCGTCCTCCCTCACCGGCAAGGCAGCCAAGGGATCGACCTCGCGATCGCCGACCCACTCGCGGGCGAGGTTCAAGCCGTAGACGCCCCAGCCGAAGAAACTCGAAATCCCTCAATTGATGACGATCTGGCGCCGCATCCGCTGCCTCCTCGAGCCCGACCGTCGTCACCGGGTCGGCCGGGCGAGGCAGAGGATGCGGCAGCAAGGTTAAAAGACACTGAAGAGCGACAACTCCCCCGGGGCGAGCCGTGGTCCGACCGCTCAGCGGCGGATGACGATTCGACCGTCGACGGTCGGGGCGACCTCCTCGCGGGTCGCGACATAGTCGATCACCTGCGAGGCCATCAAAAGCGCCGCCGCCGGGTCGATCAGCGGCTTCGCCCGCGCGAACACGGTATAGCCGTCACCGCCGCGCGCGAGGAAGTCGTTGGTCGCCACCGTGTAGACCCGATCGCGGTCGAGCGGCGCCCCGCCGACCGACACCTCGAGCACGCGTTGCCCGGCGGGGCGGGTCAGATCGACGGTCACCCGCATGCCCGAGACCTGCGGGAAGCGACCGGCGCCCTGCTCGACCTGACTGAAACCGTTCTCCAGCGCCTCGAGGATGTCGCTGCCCTTGAGCGCGAGCTTCACGGTCTTGTTGCCGAACGGCAGCTCGGTGAGCAGGTCGCGCCGGGTGAGCGTCTGGCCGGCGGGATATTGCTTGTCGCCGCGAATGCCGCCGCCGTTCGTGATCGCGATCTCGGCGTCCACGGCGAGCCGCATCGCATCGGCGATCATGTTCGCGATCGCCGCCTCCTCGCCGCGAACGATCGCGCGCCGGCTGTCGAGCGCCGTCGCGGTCCGGCCGATCACGACGTCGAGCTCGCTCGCGAGCTTCGCCTCGAGCCGGTCGGTGACCGCTTTCATCTCCGGATCGGGTGCGTAGGCGGCGGTGTCGAGGGTCCGGAAGGACGGCGTCCAGACCACCCGGGTCCGATCGCCTTCCTTGGCCCGATCGAGGGCGAGCTCGATCGCGGTGACGACCTCGCCCTGCGAGGCGCTCTCCACCATCGCCACGCGGCCGTTGTACATGATGCGCAGATCGTGATCGTGGCCGGTCAGGATCAGATCGACGGCGGCCTGCCGATAGAGGGCCAGGTCCTCCTCGAAGCCCGTGTGCGTCACGGCGACGACGAGGTCGGCACCCTCCGCCCGCAACTTTTTCGCCATCTCCGGGGCGACCTCCAGCGGCGACCGGAAGACGAGATCGCCCGGCGAACTGATCTCTTTGGTCTGCGGCGTCGTCATCCCGAAGAAGCCGAGTTTGAAGCCGCCGACTTCGACGATGCGCGAGGCCGCCAAGCCGGCGAATGCGCCGCCATCGGGCTCCGTGATGTTGGCGGACAGGATCGGAAAACGCGCTTCCGCGAAGCGTTGCTTGGCGACCTCCTTGCCGAAGTCGAACTCGTGATTACCCGGTGTGAAAAGGTCCAAGGGGAGCTTGTTCAACAGATCGACGATATGCGCACCCTTGTCGAAGCCGGAAAGCAGCGACGGCGAGATCGCGTCGCCCGCGTGCACCACCAGGACGTCCTCTCGCTCGGCCCCCTCGGCCTTCAACAGCGCTGCGACCCTGGCGAAGCCGCCACGGCCACGACTTTCCTCGAAGCGATCCCAGTCGTTGACTTGCAGGATCTTGAGCCTGAACGGCTCCGCCTTCGCAACTAGCGGCCCGATCAGCAGGCCGGCGCCGATCAGGCTCGCGAGCAGCCAGCGACGGGTGAGCGACACGGGCGATCTCCCTTGCTGCCGTCTTGTTCGCGTTCGTTGGTACGCGCGCGCGGCGACGATCACGTGACGGGCGGGCCGGCGGCCGGCTCGCGCGGCCAGGGCGCGACCGGCCGGCCACGCGCGAGCCAGCCGCGTCCGAACGAGCTGCCGCCCATGCCCTCGGCCACGTCGAACACCGCGGCGAAACCTCGAGCCAACAGCAAGCGCCGGGCGAACGCCGAGCGCGCACCGCTTCGGCAGACGAGCGCCACCGGTCGCAACTTGTCGCCGCCCGCGAGCCGCTCGATCTCGTCGACGAACTCGGCCCGGATGTCACCCGGGCCGGTGGTCAGGCAAGCGAGCGCGGCAGCAGCCGGTACCCCGGTCGATCGCCACTCCTGAGGGGTGCGGATGTCGACCAGCAAGATCCGGCCGGCCTCGGCCGCCGCGTGCGCGACATCCGCAGCGATCCGCCCGGCGCCGTCGGCCTCGAGCTGGAGGTCGTCGCGTTCATCGTCCATCGATCGTTTCTCCGTCGATACGGGCTCAGGCCATCCCGAGCGCTGCTTTGTAGAGCTCCAGCAGTTCCTCTTGCTCGCTCCGATCGTGCGGCTTCATCTTCCTGAGCTTGAGAACCTGTCGCAGCGTCCGAAGATCGAAGCCTTCGGCCTTCGCCTCGGCCATCACTTCCTTGATCTGCTCGGCGACCTCTCGCTTCTCTTCTTCCAAACGCTCGACCTTCTCGACGATCTGCTTGAGCCGGTCGGCAGCGATACCTCCAGCCTCGGCCATCTTCTCCCTCGTCTGCACCAACGATCGGCGCGCCTTCTAGACGCCCGCGTCCCGAGGCGCCAGAGCGGTCGCACTCGACGCCGGCGGACCGCCCGGCTAGCTTCCGCCGGCCGGATCGCGGAGAGGCCCATGCCGACCAAGAGCAAGAACCCCGAGACGATCGTTCTGCACGCGGGCTACCGCTGCGATCCGGCCACGACCGCGGTGGCCGTCCCGATCTATCAGACGACCTCGTATCAGTTCCACTCGCCCGAGCACGCCGCCAACCTGTTCGCGCTGCGCGAGCTCGGCAACATCTACACGAGGATCATGAACCCGACCCAAGCGGTCCTCGAAGAGCGCGTCGCCGCGCTCGAGGGCGGCGCCGCAGCGTTGGCGCTCTCCTCGGGGCAGGCGGCCTCGCTCTTCGCGGTCCAGAACATCTGCCATGCCGGCGACAATTTCGTCTCCTCGACCGATCTCTACGGCGGGACCTGGAACCTCTTCCAGAATACGTTGAAGACCATGGGGATCGAGGTCCGCTTCGTCGACCCCTCCGATCCGGAGAACTTCCGCCGTGCGACCGATTCACGAACCCGCTGCTATTATGCCGAGACCCTGCCGAACCCCAAGCTCAACGTGTTTCCGATAGCCGAAGTCGCAGCGATCGGCCGCGAACTCGGCGTGCCCTTGATCATGGACAACACGGCCGCACCCGTGATCTGCAAGCCGTTGCAGCACGGTGCTGCTATCGTCATGCACTCGACCACGAAGTACATCGGCGGTCACGGCACCTCGATCGGCGGGATCATCGTCGACGGTGGCAATTTCGATTGGGAGAAGCACGCCGACCGTTTCCCGATGCTCAACCAGCCCGACCCGTCCTATCACGGCGCGGTCTGGACCCAGGCGGTCAAGCCGTTGGGCCCCATCGCCTACATCATCAAAGCGCGCGTGACGCTCCTACGCGATGTCGGAGCGGCGATGTCGCCCTTCAACGCCTTCATGTTCATCCAGGGCCTCGAGACCTTACCGCTTCGCATGCGCGCGCATTGCGAGAACGCGACCAAGGTGGCGGCCTGGCTCGCCCGGCATCCGAAGGTCGAGCGGGTGATCCATCCCTCCTTGCAAACCGGCGAGTTGCGCCGGCGCGCCGACGCTTGTCTGCGCGGTGGCTACGGCGCGCTCGTTGGTATGGAGCTCAAAGGCGGCCGCGAGGCCGGCCGCAAATTCATCGCCGCGCTGCAGATGTTCTACCATGTCGCCAACATCGGCGACGCCCGCTCGCTGGCGATCCACCCGGCGACCACGACCCACAGCCAATTGAGCCCGGAGGAACAGCTCGCCACCGGCGTCTCCGAAGGCTATGTGCGCCTGTCGATCGGGATCGAGCACATCGACGACATCCTGGCCGACCTCGCCCAGGCGCTCGACGCGGCATGATCCGTATCGGCGCGTGGCTTCTCCTGCTGCCGCTCGTTCTCGGCGCATGCTCCGTGGCGCCGGTGCCGACGCCGGCGGAGCCCGACCGACAGGCTTCGCTCCCGGTCGCCGACGATAGCGAGCCGGATCCCGCCCTCGGGCGTACGATCGCTGCCACGGTTTGCGGCCACTGCCATGCGCTCGCGGGCGAGGGCCCGAGCCCGCATCCGGCCGCGCCACCCTTCCCGCGCCTCGCGCGGCGGATCAGTGGCGAGGCGTTGATGCCGCTCCTCGAGGAGGGGATCCGGGCCAACCATCCCGACATGCCGGACGTGCGCCTCGCACCCGCCGAGATCGACTCCTTCCTGGCGTTCTGGTCGAGCCTCTGAGGCGCGCCGGCGAAGGGCGCCTCAGCGGTGCACGAGGATCCGGTTGTCGACCTCGTCGACGCCGAACAGCGCCCACACGTCGGCTTCGGCCATCCGTCGCTGATCCTCGCTCGGCACCACGCCGTCGAGCGTCACCCGTCGATCGCGAACCGTCACGCGAACCTGGCTCGCATCGATGAACGGATCCTTCTCGAGCGCGATCCGGCAGGCATCGGCGATCGCCCCGTCCTGGTCTTCCTCGGGCGGATCGACCGCGATGCCGTTGACGACGTCGCGCACACCCGGGACCCACCAGGCGAGGAGGCCCGCGAGCCGCTTGTGGTCGAGGCCCGGAACCGTGCCGTCGAGCGTCACCACGCCATCGGCGACTTCGATCTCCAGCCGGCCGCGGACGTCGATCGGCGAGGCGCGGATCGGGTCGAGCCGGTCGCCGCGACGCTCGAACAGCGCGAGCTCGGCGAAGGCCGGTTCGGCCAAGAAGGCGTGGACCACGTGATCGCGGATCGCGCGATCGCCCATCGGCTCCGCCGGCCGCACCCGCAGCCGGTCGACCACGGCCTTCACCTCCGGCACCGAAGCGGCGGCACGCAAGGCCTGCTTCTTGGTCGCGACCCCGTCGACCTCGCCTTCGACCTCGAGCGTCCCCTCGGCCCAGGCCAAGCGGATCGCGCCGTGGCCCGCCTCGAGGCCGGGTACGCTGCGCAGCCTCGCGCGCACCTCCTCGAGCACCGCCGCGGGCGATGTCTCATTCATCCTCTTCTCCCCGGCTCGAACAGCGCCGGCCTACATCGCCGCGCGCCGCGCCCAGTCGGGGAACAGCGCGCGCAGCTCGGGCGGCAGGGCGTGGATCACCTTGCTCACCTGACCCGGATCGAGCCGTGCTGCGAGCACCTCGAGGACCGCGCGGGCGACCGCCTCGACATCGGCTGGCGGCTCGCGGACGAACACCTTCGCGACCTTGTCGAGGAACTCGTCGAGGTGCCGTTCGCGGGTCGGCGTGCCCGAGGGGTGCCACTCCTCGTAATAGAAGCCGCGCACCAGCATCGGCAATTGCGCCCCGAGATGGACCGCGAGCTCCGGGGGCAACCGGTCGCGCAGCGCGTGCAACGTTCCACGCAGCGCCAGATAGGCGAAATGGCGATCGTCGCTGCCGAGCCGCTCCTGGATCGCCTTAAGCCACAGATTGGTCTGCTGGACGGTGGTGTCGAACACCTCGAGCCCGGTCGCCGACATGGAGGCCTCCTCTCGCTACGCGCGCCAACCTAGCCGAAGTCGAACCGGCGGCGATTGATCCAGATCAAGCGAGGCGCGTGCTGGCGATCTGGTCGGCCCCGCCGACCGGGTACGGGGATCGCCCAGAGAGGCGGGCGAGCGGATCGTTCCCGCTCGCCCCACCCCGACGGATCACCAACTGTCGTCGCCCATGTCCACTTCGACGTCCTCGGCCTCGCCCGGTTCTTCGGCGGGCGGGACCGCGGCCTCGGCCGGCGGCGCCAACAACGAACCGAGGAGCGAGCCGAGCAGGAAGCCTCCGGCCACCGCGGCGACGGTCCCCGCCGCTCCGCCCAAGAACCCGCCGGGCTGCTGGAACATGCCGGGTCGGTAGCCGGGTGCGTGCACCGGTGCCGGAGGCGGTGCCGCGCGTCCGCCGCCGAACAGGCCACCGAACAAGCCAGAACCCGCCCGCTGCTGTTCGAGCGCGTGCTCGAGCTCACGGATGCGGTTCTGTGCCTCGGCCTGGGCGTGCTCCAGGAAGAAGGCCATCTGGGTGACGTAATATTTGGTCTGCGGATGCTGCTCCATCAGCTCGTGGATGAGCCGTTCGGCTTCCGGATCCCGCTCGCTGGTGAGCCCTTTGAGCCGGTCGAAGAAGCCGATGATCGCGTCGCGGTCTTCGGGGGTCATGCGCCTCTCCAGGCTGGCTCCACCGACGCGGAGGTGGACCGGTCCGGTCGGGGGCGCAAGATCGCTCCCTGGCCGAGCGATCGACGCCCGGTTAAATCCGCTTCATCGACAGGTCGCTCGGCTCAGCGGAACAGCCGATCGCCTTGTTCGTCGATCGCCTGGCGCGCCTTGCGGACCGCGAAGGCGCTGGCCTCGTCGGCGGAGCCGTGGGTGTCGGCGCGGATCAACTCGTGCGACTTGATCCCGTCCGGGAACTCCTTCTCGATCATCGCGCAGGTGAGGAACTGCCCGCCCTGGCGGCGCACCAGCGGCACGATCCGGTAGCCCCGGTACTCGACCGCCGCCGCACGATCCGGCTCGTCGCTCGCGCCGCCGCCGCCGAACAGTCGCCGCAACAGATCGCCCAGCGCCACCCGCGTGCCTCCTTCACGCCCGGCTCAGTACGAAAGAGCCGGAGGCAGCGCCTTGGCCTGATCGATCCAGCCGGCGACCATCTTGGCGGCCGGCACCGCGCGCGTCAGTTTCCGGGCCGCGTTCACCTCGGCCATCTTGGCGGCGAGGTTCGCGGGCACCCGCTGCTTGAGCTCCTTGACGGTATCCACCCCCGCTGCCTCCAAGAGCTCGGCATATTGTTTGCCGATACCCTTGATGCGCATCAAGTCGGCCATGTTGGCCCATTTCAGGAGCCGCTGCTCGTCGATCCCGGTCGCCTGCGCGAGTGCTTTGCGACCCTTGGGATCGGCGCAGGCCTTCAACAAGTCGGCCGTGGTCGTGATCTGGGCGGCCGCGAGCTTGGCGGCGTAGGCCGCTCCGATCCCTTCGATCTCGACGACCTTGTAATTGGCCATATCGTCCCCCAGCCATTCATGAATAGCACTCCCCCGCGATGCGTTTTTGCGGCCAAAACGGGCGCCGCGCAAGGCGCGCGGTCAGGAGAGCGACGTGGCGGTTCGCCCTTCAGGCGAAAGCTCGGCCGAGGTGCCGGCCGGCATCGTGCTCTCGCTCGCGAGCTACGGCTTGTTCACGCTCATGGACACGCTGATCAAGATCCTGGGCGGGCGCTACCACGTCGTCCAGGTGATGTTCTTCAACGGCTTGTTCGCGTTCTTGGCCGTCGCCGCGCTCGCGGCACGGCGCGGCCGGCTGCACCGCGCTCTGAGCCCGCAATGGCGCCTGCATCTCCTTCGCTGGTCGATCGGCCTGCCGGGCGGCCTCGCGATCTTCTGGTGCTATCCGCGCATGCCCCTGGCCGACGTCTACGCGATCCTGTTCGCAGCCCCGCTCTTCATGACAGCACTTTCGCAACCGCTGCTCGGCGAGCGCGTCGGTTGGCGGCGTTGGTCGGCGGTTCTGTTCGGCTTCTCGGGCGTGGTCGTGATGCTGCGCCCGGGCGAGGCCGTCCTCGAGGCGACCGCGCTCGCAGCCCTGTTCGGCGCCCTGGTGCACGCCGTCAACATGTTGTTGCTGCGCAAGATGCGCGGGGTCGATCCGCCCGAGGTGTTCGCGATCTGGGGCAACGGCTTGAGCGTGCTGGCGACCGGCGTTGCGCTCCCTTGGGTCTGGATCCCGCCCGAGCCTGCCGACCTGGGCCTCCACGCGCTCGCCGGAACCTTCGCCGGCACCGGCTTCATGCTGCTGGTGACGGCCTATGCGAAGGCACCCGCGGCGGTCCTCGCACCGTTCCAATACGCGCAGATGATCTACGGCCTCGTCATCGGGCTCCTGCTCTTCGGGGACCGCCCCGACCCGCTCGTGCTCCTCGGTGCGGGGATCGTCGTCGCGAGCGGGCTCTACATCTTCCGCCGGGAAGCGGTGCGCCGGCTGTCCGCAGCGGCCGCTCGGCCGCCGTCCGCGCGGTGAGACACGCACCGCGGAGCCGATGCCGGTTTCGGCCGACGCCGAACCGGGACGAGCCGCTGCGCAGCACTCGCCCCGGTCGCCGCCCCAGGTCCGATCCCGAATGCGCACGCGCGAAGCCAGGTAATGCCGAAGCGATCCATCGAGCGAGCGAATATGGGAGCCTCTTCTCACGGGCGAGCCGACGTTGCAGTGATCCGGATCACACCCCGCCGCTCGACGGGGCCCGGGGACACCGAGCGTGCGGGAGCAGGGCTTGGCGGAGGAGGAAACGACCGACCGTGGTACCGCCTTCGCTCGGCTCGAGGTCGCGCTCGAGCCGGCACCCGAGCCCGCGGCGCTGGAGCCGGTTTGGCGCAGCCTCCTCGCGCGCGCCGACGCGTCCTTCTTCCTCTCCTGGCCGTGGATCGGAACCTGGCTCGAGCATGCCGTCGGGCCTCGCTGGCTGGCACGGATCACCGTCGACGGTGCGCTCGTCGGCTTGGCGCTGCTCGGCGAGCGGCGACGGCGGTTCGGCCCGCTCGTGCTGCCGAGCCTCCATCTGCACGCCACGGGTGATCCCGACGCCGATCGGATCGCGATCGAATACAACGACGTGCTCGCCGCCCGCGGCTGGGAGAGCGCGGCGCGCGCGGCGCTCGTGCGCCGTCTCTTCGACCGCTCGCGCCCCGGTCCGGGCGCCCGCACGCTGGTCCTGCCGATGGTCGGCGAAGCGTTCGAAGAGGCGGTCCGCACCACCGGCGCGCGTGTCCGGCGACACGGCGAGAGCCGTTCTGCGCGTGTCGATCTCGAGGCGGTCCGCCGCCGGTCGGGCGGCTATTTGGCGGGGCTCGGCGGTTCCACCCGGCGGCAGATCAAGCGCGCGGCCGAACTCTACCGACAGCGGGGGCCACTCGGGATCGAGCCGGCGGCCGACCTCGACCAGGCGCTGAGCTGGCTGCGGGCGCTCGCGGTGCTGCACGAGGCCCGATTCGCGGCCGCGCGCACGGGTGGCGCGTTCGCGAGCGCGAGCTTCGAGGCCTTCCATCGCACCCTGATCGCGCGCGCGCTGCCCGAGGGCACCATCGAGCTGTTGCGGATCTCTTCCGGGGACCGACCGATCGGATATCTTTACAACTTCCTCTGGCGCGGCTGGGTCGGTTATTACACCAGTGGATTCGTCTACGAGCCCGACAACAAGCTCAAGCCCGGGCTCGTCTGTCACTGGCTCGCGGTCGAGCACTACGCTCGGACCGGTGCACTCGTCTACGACTTCATGGCAGGCGAGAGCCGCTACAAGGCGAGCTTGGCCGGGGCGGGGCCGCTTTTGCTGACCCTGGTCGTCGAGGCGGACGATCTGCGCGCGCGCCTCGCCGACGGTGTGCGCGCGCTTCGCGATCGACTGCGCGCCGTTTCGGGCTCGCGAACCGGAGAGGGCGGCTGACGAGACACGCGGTCGCGGCGGCTCGCCTTGTCGCGGTGCGGGCGAGCTGCTACCTCGCGCGACGATGCGGGGCGTCCGGTCGCCGGCCCGGCACCGTCGCGCAGCTGGATGGCTCCCGCTGCCGGATCGAGACGTCGAGCGACCTTGTTCAACCTCGGGCGACGATGAGCGAGCGCACCATCAGGACCGACTTGGTGATCATCGGTGCCGGGCCGGTCGGACTTTTCGCGGTGTTCGAGGCCGGGCTTCTCGGCCTTCGCTGCCACCTCGTCGACAATCTCGACAAGATCGGCGGCCAGTGCGCGGAGCTCTATCCCGACAAGCCGATCTACGACATTCCCGCCGTGCCGCGCTGCACCGGTCAGGAGCTGATCGATCGGCTGCTCGAACAGTGCCGACCGTTCGAGCCGCAATTCCACCTCCGCGAGCAGGCCGAGCGCCTGGAGCGCGCCGAGGACGGTCTTTGGCGGATCACGACCTCGGCCGGCACACGGCTCGAGGCGCCCGCGGTGGCGATCGCGGCCGGCGCCGGCAGCTTCGTGCCGCGCCGGTTGCCGTTGCCCGCGGCCGAACAATTCGAAGGCCGCTCGCTCTTTTATGCCGTGCGGGAAAGCGAGGCGTTCCGTGGCCGCCGGCTGGTCGTCGCCGGCGGCGGCGATTCTGCCCTCGACTGGGTCCTGGCACTCCAGCCGATCGCGGCCACGATCGCCCTCGTCCACCGCCGCGACGAGTTCCGCGCCGCTCCCGATTCCGTCGAGCGGATGCGCAGGCTCGCGGCCACGGGCGCCCTGCGGCTCGTGATCGGGCAGATCAGCGCGCTCGAAGGCCAGGGCGGCGAGCTCGAGGCAGTGCGCGTCAAGCTCCAGGACGGGCGCGAGGAGCGGCTCGTCTGCGATCGGCTGCTCGCCTTCTACGGCCTCAAGATGGAGCTCGGCCCGCTCGCGCAGTGGGGTCTCGCGCTCGAGAAAGGATTGGTGAAAGTCGACACCGAGGCATTCGAGACGAACCTGCCGGGAGTCTTCGCGATCGGCGACATCTGCACCTATCCGGGAAAGCTCAAGCTCATCCTCTCGGGCTTCCACGAAGCTGCCTTGATGTGCCAAAAGGCGTTCCGTTATTGTCGTCCCGAGGAGCGACTCGTGTTTCGCTACACGACGTCGAGCACCGACCTGCAGAAGAAACTGGGCGTTCTTTGATATGCCGACCATCCGTGTGATCGACCGCGAAGGCGTCAGCCACGAACTGGATGCGCCGATCGGCTGGTCGGTGATGGAAGTCATTCGCGAGGCCGGGCTTCCGATCGAGGCCGCCTGCGGTGGCTGTTGCGCCTGCGCCACCTGTCACGTTTACGTCGATCCCGCGTGGCTCGGTCGGCTCGAGCCGCCCCACGCCGACGAGACGATGATGCTGGACGAGGCGTTCAAGGTTCAGGACAATTCGCGCTTGTCGTGCCAGATCAAGGTAACGGCCGGGCTCGACGGCCTCACCGTCACCCTCGCTCCGGAGTTCTAAGCCGCGCGCGACGGATCACGGCGAGCTCGTCCGCGGCTTTGCACTCGCGCGCCGCACGCGCCGTCTCCTCCTGCCGCGCCAGGCGCTCGCTCGCGATCTCGAGGCGCCGCATCGCCGCATGGCGTTCGCGCAACGACTGTTCGAGGGCGCGCCGTTCGGTTTCGAGCCGTATCGCCTCGGCCGCCAGCCGTCGCTCCAGCGTGCGTGCCGCAGCGAGCCACACACCGAGCGGCGCGGGCCCGCCGGGCAGGGTGCTCGCCGCGTCGATCTCGTTCGGAACCGCGGCGCGCAGGGCGGCGCGCTCGCGGGCGGCCGCGCGCTCGCGCGCGCCGATATCGGCCAGAGCCAGACGCGTGCGGAGCACCGCGAGCTCCTCGAGCTTGGCCAGCACACGCAGCGGCGCGGGCTTGAGCAAGGGCGGCTCCACGTTCAGGTCGTGCTCGGGCCGACCTCGTCCAGGATCCGACCGAGTGCGGCGAAGGGCGATTCCTCGCTGACCGGGTCGTCGGGTGCCTGGGCGAGCAGGCGCTCGAGCGCCGGGCGCAGACGAATGGCCGCGTCGAGCTCGGGATCGCTGCCTCCCCGGTAGGCACCGAGCTGAACCAGTTCCGCCATCTCTGCCCAGCGGGCCATCAGGGCCCGCGCCCGCGCGACCGAGGCGCGCTCCTCCGGCGCGTAGCAGGCGGGGGCGGCGCGCGAGACGCTGCGCAGGATATCGATCGCGGGAAACCTCCCCTGCTCGGCGATCTTGCGGTCGAGCACGACGTGGCCGTCGAGGATGCCGCGGACCGTATCGGCGATCGGATCGTTGGTGTCGTCGCCTTCGACGAGCACCGAGACCAGTGCCGTGATGCTGCCCCGCCCGGTGCCCGGTCCGGCACGCTCGAGCAGACGCGGCAGCTCGGCGAAGGCGCTCGGGGGGTAACCCTTGCTGGTCGGCGGCTCGCCAGCGGCGAGGTAGATCTCGCGCAGTGCCATCGCGAACCGCGTCACGCTGTCGAGCAGCAGAAGAACCGAGAGACCCTCTTCGCGCAGCGCCTCGGCGATCGTCATCGCCACGTAAGCGGCGCGGCGCCGCATCATGGCCGGCTGATCGGAGGTCGCGACGACGACGACGCTGCGGGCTCGTCCGACGGGCCCGAGCGTGTGCTCCAGCAGTTCGCCCAGTTCGCGGCCGCGCTCGCCCACGAGGCCGATGACCAACGCGTCGGCACTGGTCCGCCGAGCGATCATCGCGAGGAGGGTCGACTTGCCGACGCCCGAACCCGCGAAGATGCCGAGCCGCTGCCCCTCTCGGCAGGGTGTGAAGAGATCCAGTGCCCGCACGCCGAGCGCCAATCGCGGACCCAACAGAGCGCGATGCTGTGCCGGGAGTGCGCGGCCCATCACCGGACAGGAGCGCGGGCCGGGGGCGAGGGGCCCGCCGCCGTCGAGCGGGCGGCCGAGCGGGTCGAGCACCCGACCGAGCCAGGAGCGGTCGGGCGCCAGCACCGGGAGATCGGGGTCGACCGCCACCCGCGCGCGATAGCCGATGCCGGTCGGTTCCTCGTAGGGCAAGAGACGGACCCCGTCGGCGTCGAACCCCACGACCTCGGCGAGGATCGCCCGCTCCGCCTCGAACGGGGGCAGCGAGGTTGCGGTCGGATCGCCGTGCGGCTCGATCCGGCAAAGGTCGCCGATCCCGACCCTTCCGAGCAGGCCCCGGGCCCGCACGAGCGCACCGGCGCAACTCTCGACCGTGCCGCCCAGCCGGGGCCTCATGGCGCGCGCGAGTTCCACGCGCAGGGTAGCGAGATGCCGCGGCTCGAACGACCCAGGCGGCGCTGCACGAGTCCCGGCGCCGTCAACACAACCAAGACGCGTGTCAGGGACACAAACTTCGTTTTCCGGTTGTAGCATCCTCGCTCCGGTGGCTCTCTGGGCCTGCCCGGGCGGTGAAGACCCGGGCTCCGACGGGGCGAAGAAAAACACGGCACCCGCTAACGAAGTCTTAAGGGTCGGGCCCTTAAGGTTACGTGCGGGTTGGACCGGGGCAGGAAAGGAGCGGTCATGCGCGCACTGGTGATCGAGGACGATCCCGTCTCGACGAAGTTGATCGAGACGGCGCTCAGAGGCGAGAACATCGTCTTCGAACCCACCGAGCGGGGCGAAGAGGGTGTCGAGCTGGCGAAGCTCTACGATTTCGACATCATCGTGCTCGATCTGAGCCTGCCCGACATCGACGGGTACGAAGTCGTGCGACGGCTCCGCGCCAGTCGGGTCCGCACGCCGGTCTTGATCTTGTCCGGTCGCTCGGACCCGCTCGACAAGGTCAAGGGGCTCACCGGCGGCGCCGACGATTATCTCACCAAGCCCTTCAACAAGATGGAGCTGGTCGCCCGGATCCAAGCGATCGTTCGGCGCTCCAAGGGGCATTCGGAGTCGATCATCCGGACCGGCCAGCTCGTCGTCAACATGGATGCGCGCTCGGTCGAGGTCGCCGGCCGTCGGCTTCACGTCACGGGCAAAGAGTACAGCATCCTCGAGCTCTTGTCGCTTCGCAAAGGCACTACACTGACCAAGGAGATGTTCCTCGATCACCTTTACGGGGGGATCGACGAGCCCGAGCTCAAGATCATCGATGTCTTCATCTGCAAACTGCGGAAAAAGATCGCCGCGATCTCCGGCGGCGATCATTATATCGAGACGGTCTGGGGGCGGGGCTACGTCCTCAAAGATCCCGACGGGAGCACGAGCGACCGTGCCGGCGACGAGGACGACGATCGAGCGGTCGCGTGATCGTGTCTTGCCCGGCCACGCCGGCCGGCTGGAACCCGTTCGCCGGTCGTCTAGGGTATCAGCACGGTCGATCCCGTGGTCGCCCGCGATTCGAGCGCCCGGTGCGCCGCCACCGCATCGGCCAGCGCGAAGCGTTGATGGATCTCGATCCGCACGGCACCACGCGTGACCACGTCGAACAGGTCGTGCGCGCAAGCGAGCAGATCCTCGCGGGTTGCGGTGTAGGTGTAGAGGGTCGGTCGGGTCAGGTAGAGCGAGCCTTTTTGCGCGAGGACACCGATGTTGACAGGCTCGACCGG
Source organism: Geminicoccaceae bacterium (assembly GCA_025054575.1). Lineage (GTDB taxonomy): Bacteria > Pseudomonadota > Alphaproteobacteria > Geminicoccales > Geminicoccaceae > JANXAZ01. The sequence continues at coordinate 15,670 of JANWZN010000023.1, forward strand.
CCCGCTCGCGTTGCCGAAGCTGACCATCAGACCGCGCGGGCGCAAGCAGTCGAGCGAGGCCATGAAGGTGGTCTTGCCGATCCCGTCGTAGACGACCGGAACGCCGCGGCCACCGGTGATCTCCCTCACCCGCGCCACGAGATCGTCGCGGTCGAGCACGATGACGTGATCGCAGCCGTGAGTCTGCGCGAGCTCGGTCTTGGCCGGGCTGCCGACGGTGCCGATGACCGTGGCGCCGAGATGTTTCGCCCACTGGCTCGCGATCAAGCCGACCCCGCCGGCTGCGGCGTGGATCAGGACCGTGTCGCCCGGCTTCACGACATAGGTCTGCCGCAGCAGATATTGCGCGGTCATGCCCTTGAGCAGCATCGCCGCTGCCTGTTCGTCGCCGATTGTGGGCGGGAGCGGAACCAGAAGCCGCGCGGCGATGATGCGATGGGTGGTGTAGCTGCCGGGGCCGGCGGCATAGGCGACGCGATCGCCCACGGTCACCTCGCTCACGCCCTCGCCGATGGCCTCGACCACTCCCGCCGCCTCGTTGCCGGGCACGTAGGGCAGGCCACCGGGCGGCGGATAAAGGCCGGTGCGAAAATAGGTGTCGATGTAATTGAGACCGATCGCGGTTTGCCGGACGAGCGCTTCGCCCGGGCCGGGGCGTTCCGGCTCGAAGGTCTCGGTCTCGAGAACCTCGGGACCACCGTGCCGCCTTACGACGATTCGCAGACCCATGCGCTGGCCTCCCCCGATGTCGCCGGATCGTCACCGCCCACTTGTCATGGCCTCGGCGAGCCGGGCGTGAAGATCGGCCGGTTCGAATGCCGGCGCAAGGCAATGCGTGCCGAGGCAGACTTGCGCGAACGGCCGCGCTGTCGCCATCGGTGCGACTTGATGGCCGGCGGGCAGTGACGCCGGGTCGGCTGCCAGCAGCATGACGCGGTTCGGCACGGCCCGCTGCGCGAGGGCCGCCTGGAGGGCGCGCGTCGAGGGATCCTCCGACGGGCCAGCGATCACGATCCGGATCGGCTTCTCGAGGAACAGTGCCGCCGCGAGCGCGGTCGCGTGCGCGAAGGGTTGCTGACGAACCGCTGCGGCGATCTGCGCGAGGATCCCCTCGGCCCGGGCGCGGTGCCGCTCGTCTCCCGTCAAGGTCCACTGGCGCGCGCTCTCGAGCGCCAGCGTTCCGACCGCCGAGGGTGTCGGGCCGTCGTGCGCGAGCTTCGGACGGACCAGCAGGTCGCGGCTTTCGGGTGCGAGAAAAAACCCGCCCGCCCGGTCGGCGAAGTCGAGCTCCGCGCGTCGCATCCAAGCTTCGGCATGCCCGAGATAGGCCGGTTCGCCGGTCACCTCGAAGAGCGCCAGGGCGGCGCGGATCATCTGGGCGTAATCGTCGAGGAACGCACGGTCCAGCCGGCGTCCCTGGCGGGCGGCATGGACCAGGCGGTCGCCGGCGCCGAGCTGCTCGACGACGGCGCCGAACACCTCCCGCGCGAGTTCGATCCAGTCCTGCCGGCCGAAGCGGAAGCCGCTTCGCGACAGCGCGGTGACGGCGAGCCCGTTCCAGTCCGCCAGGATCTTGTCGTCGCGGGCAGGGGCCGGGCGGCGCGAACGCGCCTCGAGCAGAATGCGGCGGCAGCGGGCGAGCGCGGCCTCGGTCCGCGGGTCGGCGAGGCCCGGCTGGTGCAGGCGATTGAGAATGTTGCGGCCCTCGAAATTGCCTTTGGCGGTGACACCATAGGCGAGCTCGAAGTCGGCGGCATCTCGACCCAGAAGGGCCAGGATTTCTCCGCGATCCCACAGATAATACCGGCCTTCTTCTCCCTCGCTGTCGGCGTCGAGCGAGGCCGCGAACGCCCCGTCGACGCGCATCTCGCGGACCAGCCAATCGACCGTCTCGACCGCCCGGGCCGCGAACAGAGGATCCGCCGTCGCTGCCCAGGCTTCGCCCAAGAGCTCCAGCAACTGAGCGTTGTCGTAGAGCATTTTTTCGAAATGCGGGACCAGCCAGAAGGCGTCGACGCTGTAGCGGGCGAACCCGCCGCCCAGGTGATCGTAGATTCCACCTTGAGAGATCCGGGCGAGCGTGTGCACGAGCCGATGACGCATGCGCGCGTCATCGGTCAGGAGCGCTGCCTGCCACAGGAACGACAAGGCGGGCGCATGCGGGAACTTGGGCGCTCCCACGAAGCCGCCGTGAACCGGGTCGAGCTCCTCGGCGATCGCACGGGCCGCATCGAGCGCCTCTTCTGCGCGGATCGCGGGGCCCGGTCGGCTCGCGGCGAGCCCCGCGAGAGCACGAGCGAGGGCTGCCCGGCTCGCCTCGATTCGGCCGCGATCGCGCTCCCAGGTCGCGGCGACGTGCTCGAGGACCTGGCGGAACGACGGCCGTCCCCAGCGCGGCTCCGGCGGGAAATAGGTTCCGCCCCAGAAGGGCGTGCCGTCGGGGGCCAGGAACATGGTGAGCGGCCAGCCACCCTGCTCGCCCATCAGCGCCAGCGCGTGCTGATAGACGGCGTCGAGGTCGGGCCGCTCCTCGCGGTCGACCTTGATGTTGACGAACCAGCGGTTCATCAGCGCGGCGATTTCGGGGTCTTCGAAGCTCTCGTGGGCCATCACGTGGCACCAGTGGCAGGCGGCGTAACCGACCGACAACAGGATCGGCCGGTCCGTCGCCACGGCGAGCGCGAGGCTCTCCTCGTTCCACTCGTGCCACGCGACCGGGTTGTCCCGATGCTGAAGCAGATACGGACTCGTCGCCCGAGCAAGAGCGTTCACGACCGTCGCCCCCTTCGCCTACCGAGCCCCTGACGTTCGGCTGTCTCGCTCCTATAGTTGGACCTGCCGCGCGAGGCAGCCAGCGGGACGCCCATGAAAATCCACATCGAGATCGATTGCTCGGCCGAAGAGGCGCGTGCCTTCCTCGGCTTGCCGGACGTGGCGCCGATGCAGCGCAAGCTCATGAGTGCTGCCGAAGAGCGACTGCTCGAAGCGATCCGGGCGATGGACACGAAGGCCCTGCTGGATCGATGGCTACCCCTCTCCCTGCGCAATCTGGAGCAGTGGCAGGAGCTGTGGGCGCAGATGGCGGCGTCCGCCGCCGGTCTCGCCCGTACGAAGTCGGCTGCCGCTGCGAAGAAGAGCTGAAAGCGCCGCCGAATCCAGCGGCGCGCCGCGATCGGTGCGGACCGAACGGGATCCTCGGCAGCCGCGACGCGTAGGCCGCGTGCGAGCCGCTAGGAAGTCGTGCCGCGCCTGCAGCCGGCGCGTGTTTCACGTGAAACGGCGCGCAGCCCGTTTCGTCTGCCGCTCTCGGGAGACCTCGTACCCTTCCCCGAACGGAGGCTCCGTCGCGACCCGAAGAGTCACCGCTCCGACACCGCGACCGACGAGGCAGCCGGCTTTTGGTCAGCCTCGGTCATCCGCGCTCGAGCGATCCGGCGGAGCGTGTCGACGAGTTCCGGATGTCGTCGCAGGAACCGCCGAAAGGCTTCGCGGCGCAGCACGAGCAGGCGGCAATAGCCCAAGGCGACCACGTCGGCTCGGCGGGGCTGCTGGAAGATCAGCGCCATCTCGCCGAAGACGTCGCCGGTTCCGAGCCGCACGGGTCCCTCGTCGAGCTGCACCTCGACCGCACCCGAGGCGATGAAGAAAATCGCGTCGCCCCGCTCTCCACGCCGCACGATCCGCTCCCCGGGCAGTGCCAGGCGAGGCCGCAACAAGCGCCGCAGCTCGGCGCGCCGCGTCGGCGAAAGCTCCGCCAGCAAGGGTACTTTGACGATCAGGCGGTCGGGGTCGAGACCGAGGTCCAGCCGCGGTGATCGCTCGAGCGCGCGCAGCCGCGCCCGCAGATCGAGGTTGAGGTGGCGAAAGAGCTCGGGCGAGAGAAGACGCTCGGACCGCAGCCGCTCGTAATCCTCCTCCTCGAGACGCAGCGCCACCCGTCCCAGGTAGCGAGCCGCGGCCGACTCCCAGTGCTCGGGAAACTGCAGCCGCAACGCATCGAGCTGCCGCTCCACCCCGTCGAGCCGCTCTTCGAGCACGTGCTCCGCCGTCGCCGCGATCCGCTCGCCGAACACGCGTCGTATGCGGCCCCGCACGAAGCCCAAGAGCTCCTCGAGCACCCGACGACGAACCAGCAGCTTCTCGAGGCGACGCCCGAGCTGGCGAGCGAGCGGGCGGGCGAGTCCGAAGCGAAGGTGGAGCCACGCCGCGAGCCTCGTCGCCGGATCGAGCTCGTCCTGCCGACGTGCGGCGTGCCGGTAGCCGTGAATGCCCTCGCTGCGCAGGGCATCGAGCAGTTCCTCCGCGCGCCGCACGAGGATCGAGCCCGTCGCGCGCGACACCATGCGGTCGGCCAGCTCCGCAACGTAGAGCTCGCACTCGCGGCTCGTCACGGTCGCAAGCGCGGCGACCAGCTGCTCCCGGGTCACGGCCTCGCTCGCCACGTCGGCGCGCGCCGGGACGGGTGGCGGAAGCACCGCCTCGAACCCGGCCATGCGTTCGAGTTCGAGCCCGTGGCGAATGGCCGCGACCGACAATCGATCGCGCAGCTCGGTCCGGCTCAATTCCAAGACCCGCTCCCGCAGCAGGCGCTCGACCGGTGTCAGGCGATCGAGGCCGAGCCAGCGCAGCAGGGCTCGGAGCGTCGTGCCTTGCACGAGGAGCGTGAAAAAGACGAAGCCGGTGGCGAGCACCGAAACCAGATGCTGGATCTCGGCCGGTACCCGCCGATTCTCGGTGACGGCCAGGGCCAACGCCAGGGTCACCGCCCCGCGCAGTCCGCCCCAGAGGATCACGATCTTGTAGCCGTGGCTGACCGGTGGCTGGCCGCTCGCCCGCGCCACGATCGGGACGACGCCGAACAGGATGAGGATGCGTGCCGCGAAGGCCCCCAGGAGCAGGGCACCCAGCGCCAGAAGATCCTCGCCGCGCGCCTTGCCCAGGGCCTCGGGCGCGAGTGCCGCCGCGAGTACGAACAGGAGCGAGGTCGCCCAGAAACCGAGCTGGCTCCAGATCGCCTGAAGACCCTGCCACTCGCGCGTCCCGAGCCGGCTTCGCCCGACCGTGCCGAACACGAGGCCAGCCACCACCACCGCCACGACGCCCGAGGCACCAAGGTAAAAGTCGCTCACGGCATAGGCCAAATAGGCGAGCGCTAGGCTCACCGTGACCTCGGCGGGTCCGCCCTGGTCGAGCCGGCCGCACAGGCTCGCGGCGATCCGGCCCGCCAGCGCGCCGACCAAGCCGCCACCCAGAAAGCTCGCAGCGAAGGCGAGGGCGGCTCCCAGCGGATCGAAGCTCGTCGGTCGAAGGACAGCGGCGAGCATCAGTCCGAACAAGGCGATCGCGGCCGCGTCGTTGAGCAGGCTTTCGCCTTCGACCAGCGTCGTCAGGCGGCGCGGCGCCCCCACCTCGCGGAAGATCGAGACGACCGCACTCGGATCGGTCGTGGCCACGATCGCAGCCACGAGAAAACAGGTCGCGAGCCCGTACCCGCTCACCGCCCAGACCGACAGTCCGGCCAGGACCGTGCACACCAGCACCGCCAGGACGGCCAGCACCAGCACGGGGCCGATCTCTTCGAGCAGGGCTCGCCCGTCGAGCGCCAGGGCCGTCTCGAACAGCAGGATCGGCAAGAACACCCACAGCACCAGGTCGGCCGTGACGGTGAGCTCGCCGAACCCGCGCAGGAAATCGAGCAGCGGGTCGGGCAGCAGGGCCTCGCCCGGCCGTTCGACACTGGCCGCCATCGCGAGCAGAAAACCGAGGAGGGCGAGAAGCACGGCGCTCGGCATTCGGAGCGCGCGCGCGGCCGTCGGCAGAAGGGCGATCAGCGCGAGCAGCCCGGCGAGCTCGAATACCAATCGGGCGACCTGATCCATGCCCTGGTCCCGACCCAGACCTTCGCGGCGCGCGGGCTCTCGGCTTTCCGAGGAACGCGGTGGCTCCCGTCGCCCCCTTTTCTTCGCTAAAAGCGCGGCCGTCCATGACCGTTTGCGGCCTTTCGAGCGGCTCTGCCGTCGACCGCCCTGTCGCGATCGGCGGGTCCCATCAGCCGTCGCCCGCCCGATGACCCGCACGCCCCCGCTCGACGCCGACGGCTTCGCGAGGCTCGTTCCTGTTTCACGTGAAACGCTGACCCGTCTCGAAGCCTGGCTCGCGCAGCTCCGGCTCTGGCAGCGGCGCATCAACCTCGTCGGCCCGTCGACCCTCGACGACCCTTGGCGCCGGCACGTGCTCGATTGCGCCCAGCTCCTCCGCTACCTGCCGGAGGGTATCCGCACGCTGGTCGATCTCGGCAGCGGCGCCGGCCTGCCGGGGCTGATCCTCGCCATCCTCGGCGTCCCCGAGGTCCATCTCGTCGAGGCCGATCGCCGCAAGGCCGCCTTTCTGATCGACTGCAAGGGTCGCCTCGGGATTGCGGGACTGGTCGTCCACGCGTGCCGCGCCGAAGAGCTGGCGCCCTTTCCGGCCGATGTCGTGACCGCCCGCGCCCTCGCCCCGCTCGTTCGACTGCTGCCGCTCGCCGCCCGCTTCTGCGGGCCGAGGACACGCCTCCTGTTTCTCAAGGGTCGCGAGGTCGAGCACGAATTGACCGCAGCCGCCCGACACTGGAAGATGACGGCGCGGCTCCATCCGAGCCTCGCCTCGGCCGAGGGCCGCGTCCTCGAGATCGAGGGCTTGGCACCGCTCGACCCGAGCCGGGACCGCAACCATGGCGCATGATCGCATCCTCGCCATCGCCAATCAGAAAGGCGGCGTCGGCAAGACGACGACCGCCATCAACCTCGCGACCGCCCTCGCCGCCGCCGGGCAACCGACCCTGATCGTCGATCTCGATCCACAGGGCAACGCCTCGACGGGGCTCGGGATCGAGCGCAGCGCCCGGCTGGTCACGAGCTACGACGTGCTGGTCGGGCGCGCCGGCCTCGCCGACGCGGTGATGGCCACCAAGGTCCCGAACCTCGCGATCGTGCCCGCCACGGTCGATCTGTCCGCCGCCGAGGTCGAGCTCGTCGGCGACCCCCGGCGGGCCTATCGGCTCAAGGACGCCTTCCGGAGCCCTGCCGGAGATTACCGGTTCGTCCTCGTCGACTGCCCGCCCTCCTTGGGGATGCTCACGGTCAACGCCCTCGTCGCGGCGCACGCCGTCCTCGTCCCCCTCCAGTGCGAGTTCTTCGCGCTCGAAGGACTTAGCCTCTTGTTGCGGACGGTCGAGCGTATCCGTCGCAGCTACAACCCGGTGCTGCGCGTCGAGGGCGTGGTCCTGACCATGTTCGACCGCCGCAACAACCTTTCCGAGCAGGTCGAGACCGATGTCCGCAGCTTTCTCGGCGATCGCGTCTTCGAGACCGTGATCCCGCGCAACGTCCGCGTCTCGGAAGCGCCGAGCCACGGCCTGCCGGTCCTGCTCTACGATCTCCGTTGTCCGGGCTCGACCGCCTATGCCAAGCTCGCGCGCGAGATGCTCCGGCGCAGCGCCGAGCTCGCGCCCGCGGCGTGACCCGCCGCGGCGTCGACCGACGCGTCGCCCCTGCAGCCTAGCCCCCGGTGCCCGTGCCCTGCGACGCGGGCGACCGGCCTGACGAGAGAGGCTCGATGAGCGAGGAGGAACGAAACGCGCGCCGGCGCAGCCTCGGCATGGGCCTGGCGGCCCTCCTCGGCGCCGACCGCGAGCTCCTCGATTCGACCGGCGTACCCGGTCCGGCTCGGGCGACCGAGCTCGTCCCGATCGAGTTCCTGCGGCCGTCGCCGCTCCAGCCGCGCCGCAACTTCGACCCCGAAGAGCTCGACGCGCTCGCCCGATCGATCCGCGATCGGGGAGTCCTGCAGCCGCTCTTGGTTCGGCCGGCGCCGGCCGGCGCTCCGGGCTACGAGATCGTCGCCGGCGAGCGCCGTTGGCGGGCCGCCCAGCGCGCCGGGTTGCACGAGCTTCCCGTCGTCGTCCGCGAGCTCGGCGATCGCGAGGTCCTCGAGCTCGCCCTGGTCGAAAATCTGCAGCGTGCCGATCTCGGCCCGCTCGAGGAAGCGAGTGCTTATCGCCGCCTGATCGAGGAGTTCGGCCACGATCAGGAGGAGATCGCGGCGATCGTCGGCAAGAGCCGCAGCCACGTCGCCAACACGCTCCGACTTCTCGCGCTTCCCGAGCCGGTCGCCGCGCTCGTCGAGGCCGGCCGGCTCACCGCCGGCCATGCCCGAGCGCTTTTAGGGGCAGCCGACCCCGTCGCCCTCGCGCAGGAGGTGGTCCGTCGCGAGCTTTCGGTTCGCGAGACGGAGGCGCTCGTCCGCGCCGCTGCCAAGCCGGCCGGCACCCGACCGGCCGGCCGCCGGCGCGATCCGAACCTGCTCGCGGTGGAAGAGCGGCTCACCCTGCGCCTCGGCCTGCCCGTGGCGATCCACCCGCGCGCCAAGGGCGGCCGCCTCGAGATCCGCTACGCCACCCTAGAGCAGCTCGAGGATCTGCTGCGCCGGTTGGCTCCCGGCTGAAACCGCGCTCTTGTCGTCGACCGGCGGTTCGCGGCATTGTCCCAAGCCGCGAACCATGACGACTAATTCTCAACCCAAGGATGCGGGCCCCTCGGCCGGGGAAGCGTTGCGACGCTGGCAGGCGGGCGAGCACGCCGCCGCCGAAGCCGAAGCCCGCGCTCTCCTCGACCGCGACCCCCACGATCTTCTGGCCCTCCTCGTCTCGGCGGCGGCTGCCTTGCAGCGGGGTGCCCTCGAGGAGGCCATCCCCTGGGCCGAGCGCGCGATCGCCATCGCGCCCAGCGACCACCGCGCCCACACCGTCCGCGGCATGGCAGCCCGCGCCGCGGGCGATCTCGCGCTCGCCGAGGCGGCCTACCGGCGGGCCCTGGCGCTCGCGCCCGACGACCCCGCCGTCGCCGCCAATCTCGGCAACCTCCTCCTCGCCCTGGGCAGGCTCGAGGAAGCGCTGTCGCTCTTCGCCCGCGCGTTGCGCGCTGATCCGGCAGCCGGCGCCGCCCGGGCCGGCCTGTCGACCGCACGCACGCGGCTGATGCAGCGCGCCGTGGTGCTCCACAATGCGGGCGAATCCGCAGAGGCCGCACGGCTCTAGCGCCACGTGCTCGAGGCCTGTCCGGACGATCCCGAGGCGCTGCTCTTCCTCGCCAAGCTCGAACGCCGGGAGGGGCACACCGACCGCGCCGAGGAGCTCCTCGCCCGTCGCCTAGCCCGCGCCCGCAACGCGGCCGCGCTCGAGGAGCTCGGGCGCCTGCGCCGGGCGCAGGGCCGCTGGGCCGAGGCGCTCGAGGCCCTCGAGGCGGCGCTCGGCAGCCGCCCGGATCACGGACCCTCGTGGCACGAGCACGCGGCGGTGGCACTCGCTGCCGGTCGGCCGGACCGCGCGATCGCGAGCGCCCAGCGCGCGGTCGACCTCCAGCCGGACGAGCTCGGCTGTCGGGTCACGCTTTCGGCCGCGCTCCAGGCAGCGGGCCGGCTGGAGGCCGCTCTCGATGTGCTCGCAGAGGCGCGGCCATTGCGGCCACGGCCCGCGATCGACGCCTGGCTCGCGGCGACCCTCTCGCTTTCGGGTCAGCTCGGCCGGATCGACCAGCGCGAGGAGGCCGTCGCGGAGCTGCACGCGCTGCTCGACGATCCGGTCGAGTTCGAAAGCCTTCGCCGGACGCTCGACCCGGGCACCGGGATGCGGCTCGCCTTCCCTCCTCCAGTTCACCGGCTGCACCGACGAGCGACGCTGGGCGTTCCTGCGCCTCCTGGCGCAACGGATCGACCCGCATCCGCGCCCGCGACCACGAGCGCTCGTTCGGGAGCCTGCGCGACGGATGAGGGTCGGCTACCTCTCCCCCAATCTCGGCGAGCACCCGACCGGTCACCTCCTGGCTCCGATCCTCGAGGCCATGGATCGCGAGCGCTTCGAGCTCTTCCTCTGGTCGACCGCCGACCGCAGCCGCGATCCCGGACCCTATCCCGCGCGGCTACGCGCCGCCGCCGACCATTGGCGGGATCTCCACGGCCTCGACGATGACGCGGTCGCAGCCCCGATCGCCCGCGATCGACCGCACGTGCTGGTCGATCTCGGCGGCTATCTCGCCGGCGGTCGCCCGGGCGTGCTGGCCCGAAGGCCGGCCCCCATCCAGCTTCATTGGATCATGCATCTCGCGGGCATGCCGGCCGCCTTCGTCGACGCCACCTTGGTCGACGCGACCATGGTGCCCGTCGACCATCCTTCCGGCTTGCACGGCCCACTCGTGCGATTGCCCGACGCGTTCCAACAGGGCTATCGCCAGCCCGTCGCCGCCGCACCGCCGTCGCGCGCCGCCTGCGACCTCCCGGCGGACGGCCCCGTGCTCTGCGCCTTCAACAATCCGCTCAAGATCGACGCCCGTGTGCTCGATGCCTGGTGCGCGATCCTGCGCGCCGTTCCCGATGCCTCGCTCTGGCTCGGCCCGACCCCCGACGGTCGACCGCTCGAACCGCTGCGCGCCGCGGCCGCGTGCCGCGGTGTCGCCCCCGATCGGCTGCGGTTCGCGGAACGGCTCGCCGACCGCGCCATACACCTCGCCCGCCAGCGCCACGCGCTTCTCTATCTCGACACCTTCGCCTTCGGCGGGGCGACCTCGGCGATGGACGCCCTCCTGGCGGGCGTACCGGTGCTGACCTGTCGCGGCGGGCAGGCTTATGGGCGGATCGGCGCCAGCTTCGCGACCGTCCTCGGCCTGCAACAGCTGATCGCTTCCGACCCCGCGCAGTACGTCCGCCGCGCCGTCGAGCTCCTGGCCGATCGCGCGGCGCTCGCCAGCCTGCGCGATCGCCTCGCCCACGCCGTCGCCATGGGTCCGCTGTTCGATGCCGTCCGCTTCGCCCGCGCGCTCGAGGCCGTCTTTTTGCGAGCCTGGGAGAGCTTCGCCCGGGACACCGCGCGCGAGCCGGCCTCGGCTCACCGACCGGCATAGGGATCGGCCGCGTCGCGCAAGCCGTCACCGAGAAAATTGAACGCCAGCACCACGAGCACGACCGGCACCACGGGGAACAAGAGCCAGGGATAGAGGGCCACCACGTTGACGTTCTGCGCCTCGTTCAACAGCACGCCCCAGCTCACCATGGGCGCCCGGACGCCGAGCCCGAGAAAGGAGAGGGCGGTCTCGCCCAGGATCATCCCCGGGATCGAGAGCGTGGCCGAGGCGATCAGATGGCTCGTGAAGGACGGCACGAGATGGCGGCCGATGATCCGTGCCGGCCGCGCGCCCATGAGCCGGGCCGCTTGCGCGAATTCCTCCTCGCGCAGCGACAGAATCTTAGAGCGTACCGCCCGGGCCAGACCTGTCCAGTCGATCAATCCGAGAATGATCGTGATACCGAAATAAACCCACAACGGATCCCATGTCACCGGCATCGCAGCCGAGAGCGACAACCAGAGCGGGATGGTCGGGAAACTGCGGATGACCTCGATGGAGCGTTGCACGACGTTGTCGGTCCAGCCGCCGTAATAACCCGATATCCCGCCCAGCACGATCCCGAGCACGAAGCTCACCGCGATGCCGACCAGCCCGACGGTGAGGGAGACCCGCGCGCCGTAGAGGATGCGCGAGAGCACGTCGCGGCCGAGCCGGTCCGTGCCGAGGAGGAAGAGCGTGCCGCGTTCAGCCGGGCAGACGAGGTGGAGATCGCCCGGGACGAGCCCGAGCAGCCGGTATGGCTCGCCTCGGCAGAAGAAGCGCAGCGGCTGGATCTTGGCCGGATCCGGCGCGTACTCGCGGCGCAGCGTGGCGCGGTCGAGCCGGAAGCCGTAGCCGTAGACGAACGGCCCCACGAAGCGGCCCTCGTGGAACAGCTGCAGCCGCTGCGGCGGTGCGTTGATGAACTGGGCGTGGCGCGTGTGCGGCCCGTAGGGCGCCAGGAACTCGGTGACGAGCGTGCTCGCGTAGAGGAGCGCCAAGAACCAGAGCGAGGCCATCGCCAGCCGATGCCGGCGAAAGCGCCACCACACGAGCTGCCACTGCGAGGCGGTCGAGAACCGCATTTGCTCGGCCGTGAGCGGCCCCTCGCGTTCCTCGGGATCGAACGGCGCGGGATCGACCCAGTGCTCGTCGGCGACCGGTTCCTGCCGCATGCCCACCTCGTTCACCGGGCCTGCCCCCCACCGAAGCGGATGCGCGGATCGAGCCAGGCGAGCAGGAGATCGGAGACCAAGACGCCGATCACCACGAGGAACGCCTCCAGCATCAAGAAAGATCCGGCCAAGTACATATCTTGTGTCTGCAGCGCTCGGACCAAAACCGGTCCCGTCGTCGGCAGCGACAAGACCACCGAGACCAGGGCCGAGCCGGAAATGAACTCCGGCAGGAGACTGCCGATATCGGCGATGAACGGGTTGAGCGCCATGCGCAACGGATATTTGACCAGCGCCCGACCCGGCGGGCAGCCCTTGGCCCGGGCCGTGACCACGTAGGGTTTCTGCAGCTCGTCCAACAGGTTGGCGCGCAGCCGCCGGATCATCCCGGCAGTGCCGGAGGTGCCGATGATGACCACCGGGATCCACAGATGCTCGAGCACCGAGAGGAACTTGGCCCAGCTCAACGGCTGGTCGAGATAGTGCGGATCGACCAGACCGCCGATCGACGTGCCGAACCAGACGTTGGCGAAGTAGAGCATGACCAGGGCGAGCAAGAAATTCGGCGTCGCGAGACCGAGAAAGCCCAAGAACGTCAGGCCGTGATCCGCCCAACTGTACTGGTGCGTCGCACTGTAGACACCGATCGGAAAAGCGATCAACCAAGTGAACAGCACCGTCGCGAAGGAGACAATGAAGGTCAAAAAGACGCGATCACCGATGACCTCGCTGACCGGCCGATCGTATTCGAACGACCAACCCAGATCGCCGTGCAGCAGCCCCCAGAGCCACCGCAGATACTGGATCCACATCGGCTGATCGAGGCCATAGAGCTGGCGTAGATGTTCGATTTTTTCCTGCTGAACCCCTTCGCCCTGCGCCTGCAGCTCGGCGATGTGGGCCGAGAGGAAATCGCCCGGCGGCAGCTGGATGATGACGAACGTGATGATGCTGATCGCCAGGAGCGTCGGCACCATGACGAACAGGCGATGGACCACGTAGCGCAGCACGGTGCCCGGCCTCCCGACCTCGACGGTGCGATCTTATCCGAGGCTCTGTCGTCCGAAAGGAGGAGGAAGGAGGAGGGATGCCGACAGCGCGCAGCGCCGGAAAGGGAGCGGGACACCCCCTCGTTAACGCTTTCTCCAGGAACGGGCGCTAGCATGCGCGCGCGCCGGCAGCCGACGTGGCGGCGACCTTGATCCCCGCGCGCCCTCCCCCACATCGACGGGGGCGGATGCCTGCGGGGTCCGCCTCCGTCAACGCGCCCGTCCCGCCGTCGCTGCGAGGTGGGAACACGGGTCGGTCGCTCGAACGAGGACTGAAAAGGATGCGCAATCTCGATCTCTCGCCGCTGTTCCGCTCGACCATCGGCTTCGAGCGGCTCGACAAGCTGTTCGATGCGGCGCTGCGCGAAGCACAGCGCGACACGAGCTACCCGCCCTACAACATCGTCAAGCAGGGGCCGGATCGCTACCGGATCACGATGGCGGTCGCCGGTTTCGGCGAGCAGGATCTCGACATCACGGTCCACGAGAACTTGCTGATCGTCAAAGGCCAGCTCCGCGAGCCCGAGAAGGACGTCGAATATCTCCACCGCGGGATCGCCCAGCGCGCCTTCGAGCACCGCTTCCAGCTGGCCGACCACGTCCGCGTGGTGGGCGCGAGCCTGGACAAGGGCCTGCTCGACATCCGCCTCGAGCGCGTGGTTCCCGAGGCGATGCGGCCGCGCAAGATCCCGATCGGCAAGACGGTCGAGGCGAACGGCGAGGCGTCCTGAAAGCATGGAGCGAACGGGCGGCAGCGATCGCGTTTGGAGCACCCCCGGGCCGCAGGACGCGGCCCACGGGCCGGACATCCGTCCGGTCATCGGGGTCTCGGCCTGCTTGAAGCAGGGCGAGCACGCGCCCTTCCACTCGGTGATGGATCGCTACGTCGAGGCGGTGGTCACGGCCGCGGGCGCGCTGCCGGTGATCGTGCCGGCGATCGGACGGGCGGCGGAGCTGCCGGCCCTCCTCGATCGGCTCGACGGCGTGCTGCTGACCGGCAGCCCGTCGAACGTCTGCCCGAGCCATTACGACGGGCCGCCGCCGCGGCCCGGCAATCTCGCCGACCCGAGGCGCGATGCCACGACCCTGCCGCTGATCCGGCTCGCGCTCGCGGCCCAGGTGCCGCTGTTCGCGATCTGCCGCGGGATCCAAGAGCTCAACGTGGCGCTCGGTGGCACGCTGCACCAGCATCTCCACGAGGTACCCGGCCGCGCCGACCACCGCTCCGACAAGACCCGGCCCTATGCCGAGCGCTACGAACCCCGCCACCCGGTCACGCTCGTTCCCGGCGGCCGCTTGCAGGCGATCCTCGGGGTCGAGACCAGAACCGTGCTCGTCAACTCGCTGCACGCGCAGGGGATCGACCGGCTCGCCCCCGGCCTCGTGGTCGAGGCGGTGGCCGAGGACGGCACGATCGAAGCGGTGAGCGTGGCCGGCGCCGCCTTCGCGCTCGGCGTGCAGTGGCACCCGGAATGGCGGGCGGCCGACGATCCGGTCTCCCGTCGCCTGTTCGCCGCCTTCGGTGCGGCCGCGCGGGCACGCGCGCGCGCCCGGACCCGCATCCGCTGAGCCTCGCGCCCGGCCCGGATTTTTCGCTCGCCCGAACGAGCGGGTTTGCCTATAATCTTCACGGAAGCAGAAACCGTCGAGGATCGAGACGGCCCCTTTCCCCACTTCCCTGTTTCGAGCGTCGGCGTGATGGCCTGTTGCGGTCCGGTGTGCGCGAGTTCGTCGCTTCGCCAGTCGTCAGGGTACGTCGTCACCATCGGGTCCAGGGAACCCGTCGGGATCGCGGATCGGATCGGACCGGATCGGAGCGCTGTCTTCCATCGTCGCCAACGTACCCTGGACCCAGTCGATGTCACGTAAGCTCTTCGTTGCCAACTTCCCCTTCACCACCACCGTCGAGCAGCTCACCGACCTCTTCAGCGCCCACGGCGAGGTCGTCTACGCGAAGATCGCGACCGATCGCGAGACCGGCAAATCGCGCGGCTTCGGCTTCATCGAAATGGGCACGCCCGAGCAGGCCGAAGCGGCGATCCGCGAGCTCGACGGCTACCAGATGAACGGCCGTAGCATCGCCGTGCGGCTGGCCGAGGCGCGTGGCGGCCCCGGCGGACCGGGCGGCGGCCCGCGCGGCCCGCGCGGGCCTCGGCCGGGTGGTCCGGGCGGCGGTGGGT
>JANWZN010000240.1 GCA_025054575.1 Geminicoccaceae bacterium
CCCCTGGCGGGGGGGGGGGGGGGGGGGGGGGGGGGCGCCCCCCCCCCCCCCCCCCCCCCCCCCAATCGTCTCGTCCGGCTCCTTCGCCTTCTCGCTCGGCTCCGTTACCGGCCCCGACAAGCTTGTCGTCCGCGCAACCGCGTCCCGTTCACCCTATCATCTCGCCCGTTGCCGTACCGGTCCCGGCCGATGAGCAAGCGTCTCCTCTATCTCGTCTGCTACGACGTCCGCTGCCCGCGCCGGCTCGCCCGCGTGCTGCGGGTCGTCAAGAGCTGGAGCACGGGCGGTCAGAAGTCCGTCCACGAGTGTTGGCTCACCCTCGCCGAGCTCGTGCGCCTCGAGCGCGAGCTCGCGGCCGAGATCGATCGCAGCGAGGATTCGCTTCTCCTCCTGCGGCCCGATCTGTCGGCCGGCGTGCGGACCCTCGGCATCGCGCAGAAGCCGCGCGATCCGCGCTTCTTGTTCGTCGGCTGAGCATCATTCGGGAGCGGCGCCCGTGCGCACCCTCTATCTCGACCGCAAGAACGCCGAGCTCGCCCTCGATGCCGGGGCGCTGCTCGTGCGCGTGCCGGGCGAGCGCCCGGCGCGCGTGCCGCTCGCCGGCCTCGAGCGGGTGATCGTCAAGGGCGAGGCCAAGCTCTCGAGCGGGCTCTTGGCCGCCCTCCACGAGGCCGATGTCGGGCTGCTCGTGCTCTCCGGCCGGCGGGCCGAGCCCAAAGCGACCCTGCTCGGTCGCCCGCACGCCGATGTTCGGCTGCGGCTCGCCCAGTTCGAGGCCGCGCGCGATCCCCAGCGCCGGCTCGCCCTCGCCCGCCCGACCGTGCTGGCCAAGCTCGACGCCCAGATGCGGCTGTTGGCGCGTGCGCTCGAGGCGCGACCCGATCGCCGCGGCCCCCTCGCGGCCGCACGGGACGCGATCGCCGCCCGCCAAGAGCAGGCGCGCTCGGCCGATCTCGCGGCTCTCCTGGGCTGCGAGGGGGCGGCCGCGGCGGCCTATTTCGACGCCTTCGCGACCCTCTTCCCGCCCGCGCTCGGCATGCAGGGGCGCAATCGTCGGCCGCCCAAGGATCCCGTGAATGCCGCGCTCTCGCTCGGCTACACGCTCGCCACGCATGCGGCGGCACGGGCGGTGGCCCAGGTCGGGCTCGACCCGCTCCTGGGCTTCCTGCACGCCCCGGCGTTCGACCGTCCGGCATTGGCCTGCGACCTCGTCGAGCCCGTGCGCTCGCACATCGACGAGCTCGTCTGGCGCCTCTTCGCCGAGCGCCGGCTGCGCGCGGAGGGTTTCCGCACCGACCAGGGGGGCTGCCTCATGAGCAAGGCCGCGCGGGAGACCTTCTACGCCGCCTACGAGGAGGAGCTCGCCGCCCTGCCGCGGCTTCTGCGTCAGATGGCTTCGGGCCTCGCCCGCGAGCTGCGCCGAGCACCCTTGCCGGAGTGGCTCGGATGCTGATCCCCGCCTATCTCGACGGGGTCGCGTCCCCGCTGCTCGTCACGCTGGACGGCCCCTCCTTGCGGATCCGCCGTGCGGAGGCCGCCGACACGCGCCTGCCCCTCGCCCGCCTCGCACGGCTCACCGTGCGCGGGGCGGTGACCTTCGCGGCCGACACCTTGCCGGCCTGCCTGCGCGCGGGTGTTCCGGTCTGCTTCCTCGATCCCGAGGGCCGAACCCTGGGCCAGCTCTTGCCGCTCCATCGCCGGCGCGAGGATCTCGCCGCGCTCGTCGACGAGGCCGTCGCTTGTGGCGTCTTCGCGAGCGCGCGCGAGAGCTGGCGGGCCGCTGCCTTCCGCGCCGGCTGCATCCGCGTCGCCCTGGCGCTGCCGATTAGGGTCGCCGATCTGCGCACCCGCACCGTGACCCGGGCGGCAGCGCGCCTGATCGACGCGGTCGGCGCCCCGCTTTCGACCGACGAGCTCGTGAGCCGTTTCGAGGGCCCGCTCGGGGCGCTCGTGGCCGAACTCTTGTTGGCGGAGGGCGCGGGCGCGCGGTTCCAAGGAGCCGATCCCGACCTCGATCTCGCTGCCGATCTGCGCGCGATCCTCGGGCTCGAGCTCTGGCCCGTGGCCTGGCACCTCGCCCGCTATCTGGCGCGCCACGCCGACAAGCACCGCCGCGAGCGCGACCGGCAGGCCCGCATCGTGCGCGCTTTCGAGGCCCAGCTGCCGCGGCTCGAGAAGGCCTTCGCCGAGGCGGTCGGCCTGTTGCGCCGTTGCCTGCGCGAAGCCCTGCCGTGAGGAGGCGGCCTTGAGCGCGCGCCGGGGCATCTGGCTCGTCGCCTACGACGTCGCGAGCCCGAAGCGGCTCGGGCGCGTCCATCGCTTCATGGTGCGCCGGGGGCTTCCGACGCAATATTCGGTGTTCCTGGTCGAAGCCGATCGGGCGGCGATCGAGGAACTCGTGGGCGCCCTAGCAAGGCTCGTCCACCCCAAGCAGGACGACGTTCGGATCTTTCGGCTCGATCCGACCTTCGGCCGCAGTCTGGGCGTCGGTGCGCTGCCCCGTTTCGTGCTCGCCACCCCGCCGCGGGTGCCGGCGATCCTGCGCCGCTCGCCGCGATCGAACGCCGTTGCCGACCGGGCGGAGCGTGGCTAAGCAACCCTGCATAGGACCAGGGAGGTTACGTGAACGCATCGCAAAGCGTCTGCCCGCGGCGCGACGCGTTGCCCGAGCGGCGGGCGCGTCTGGGGCGCCGCGGGCCGTCGATCGAGAGGGTGAGCGTTCCGCTCGAGCTCGTCACGCCGGTCCTCGGCGGGGCGGCGGTCCCGCGCACGATCGACGATGTCGACCCGGTGCGGGTACCCTCGATCCGCGGCCAGCTGCGGTTCTGGTGGCGGGCGCTGCACGCCCATGGCTTCGACGATTCGAAAGCGCTGTGGCAGGAGGAGAGCGAGCTCTTCGGCCGGGCGGCGGACGAGGGGGGCGGGCGATCGCCGGTCGAGGTTCGGGTCTCGGTCGAGCGCGCCGGGGCGAAGGACGATCTTCCGGTCAGGCTCTACAGCGGCAAGGAAGGCCCGGCGACACCGGGAGCCTATGCGCTCTTTCCGGCGCGGGCGGAGACCGGCACCGGTGCGGAGACCGCGCCGCGGCGCAGGCCGGGGAC
>JANWZN010000241.1 GCA_025054575.1 Geminicoccaceae bacterium
TGATCTTCGGCTACGACAAAGTGACCGCCGGCGCCGCCTCCGACATCCAGCAGGCGACCAAGATCGCCCGCTACATGGTCACGCAGTGGGGCATGAGCGACAAGCTCGGGCCCGTGGGCTACGCCGAGAACCAACAGGAAGTCTTCCTCGGTGCCCAGCTCACCCAGATCAAGAACGTCTCGGAAGCGACCGCGCAGCAGATCGACTCCGAGATCCGTCGCCTGGTCGAAACGGGCTACGGCAAGGCACGCGAGATCTTGACCGAGAAGCTCGACCTCTTGCACGCGCTCGCCCGCGCGCTGCTCGAGCACGAGACGCTCACGGGCGAAGAGATCGCAGCCGTGATGCGCGGCGAACCGGTGACTGCTGCCCGGCGCCCGGTCGAGGGCTCCACAGGCGTGGGCGGCATCCGGCGCGGCTCGGTGCCGACCTCGGCGGGGCCGGAGAGCGGCGACGCCGCCCCCGGGATCTCGCCGAGCCCGCAGCCCGGAACCTGAGCCCGGAGCGAGATCGGCCGATCAGCTCGATCGAGGGGCGGCCGGTGGGGGTTCCCCACTGGCCGCTCGCTTTTCGTACCAACGGAAAAGAAGCGGGGCGGCGGTCACGAGAAGCGCGATGCGGAGGATGTGGACCGCCGCCACGAGTGCGGGATCCTGGCCGAGTGCGAGTGCCAGGAGGCTCATCTCGGCGAGCCCGCCCGGAGCGAGGGCGAGCACGAGCACGAGGAGCGGCAATCCGCTCGCCCGCGCGAGCAGCCAAGCGGACGCCAGCACCAGACCCAGCATCACCATGGTGAGGGCGAAGCCCGTAGCGACCGTCTGCAGAACGCGCAGCGGCGGATAGCCCGCGAACCGCGCCCCTACCTGAGTGCCGATGACGAGCTGGGCGGCGGCTACGATCAGGGGCGGCGGAGCGCCGTGGACGAGCCCCGAAAGATGCGCGGCGGCACTCGCCAGCATCGGGCCGAGCAGCGCCGGGGCCGGCAGCCGGGCGAACCGGCCCGCGAGATAGCCGAAGACGCCGCAAGCCGCCATCGCCACGAGGTCGAGCGGCCCGGCGGGCAACCGGGCGGCCCTCGGCACGCTCGGGATCTCGAAGCCCTGGGCACGGAGCGCGAACGGGATCGTGAAGACGACGAGCAGGATCCGGGTGCTGTGGACGAGCGCGATCGTCCGCATGTCGCCGCCGGCTCGATCGCCCAGGACGATCATCTCGCCGAGCCCGCCCGGGGTCGCAGCGAACCAGGCGGTGCGCGGCTCGAGACCGCCGATCCGCCGCAGATAGACCAGCGCACACGCGACCACGACCGCGAGGTAGAGCGGCAGCGCCGCGACGATCGGGGCCCAGCGAAGAAGGCGCTCGACGACCGCCTCGTCGAAGCCGCTGCCCAAGAGCACGCCCAGAACCGCCACGGTCGGGCCCCGCAGCGCCGCCGGCACGGCGATCGGCGCACCGGCCAGGCTCGCGATCGTGGTCGCGAGCATCGGTCCCAGCAACCAGGCGAGCGGCAGGCCCGCGCGCTCGAACAGGAGCCCGCCCGCGGCACCGATCGCGAGCGCGAGGGCGAGGCGGCCGAGTTGGGCGCGGCTCACCCGCGGCCGGCCGGCGGGCGGCGCATTCGGCGCACGGATCCCGGGCTCAGGTGGGCAGCACGGCCGGCGCCGCGGCCCGCTCGGCCTCTTGCAGGCGGCGATCGAGCAGGCGGATCAGCGCGAGGCCGGGCAGGGCCGCGAGCGTGGTCAGCAAGATGAAGCCCGGCCAGCCGAGCGAGGCCTGGAAGAGGCCGGCGAAGCCCGCGAGGAAGGTGCGGGCCTGGGCCATGAGCGAGGAGAGGAGCGCATATTGGGTGGCGGTGTAGGTCACGTTACAGAGGGCACTCAGATAGGCGACGAACGCCGTCGTACCCATCCCGCCCGCCAGATTCTCGACCGTGATCGTGAGGGCCAGCACCGTGTTGTCGCGGCCGGCCCACCACAAGAGGAGGAACATCAGGTTCGAGAGCATCTGGCCGATGCCGCAGACCCAGAGTGCGGGCAAGAGCCCGAGGCGGCGGACGACGAGCCCGCCCAGGACCCCGCCCACGAGCACGGCCACGAGCCCCCAGCTCTTGACGATCGCCGCGACCTCGGTCTTGGCGAAGCCGAGGCCCACGTAGAGCGGGCTCGTGAGCGCCCCCAACAACGCATCGCCGAGTTTGTAGAGCACGACGAAGAGCAGGATCAGGAGCGCACTCGCCACGCCGTTGCGAGCGAAGAACTCGGCGAAGGGGGCGACCACCGCCTGCTCGAGGCGGAAGGCGAGCGCACCGCGGCCCGGCGGCGGGGTGGGCTCGCTCGCGAGCGCGGGCTCGGGCAGGGCCAGGGTGACCGCGATCGCGGCCAAGAGCAGGGCCGCCATGGCGCCATAGGCCACCTCCCAGCCGTACCATTCGGCGAGCACGAGCGCCCCGGCGCCGGAAGCGAACATCGCGAGCCGATAGCCGATCACCAGCATCGCCGCTGCCGCCCCCTGGCGATCCCGGCTCACGAGCTCGACCCGGAAGGCGTCGATGACGATGTCCTGGGTGGCGGAGAGGAAGGCCACGAGCACGGCCAAGGCCGCGACCCGCAAGAGGCCGGCCTCGGGTGCCGCCAGGCCCAAGAGCAGGACGGCGCCCGCGAGCAGGAGCTGGACGAGGACGAGCCAGCCGCGGCGACGGCCGAAAAACCGGGTCAGAAGCGGCAGCGGCACCCGGTCGACCACCGGCGACCAGAGGAACTTCCAGCCATAGGCGAGGCCGACCCAGGCGAAGAAGCCGATCGCCGCGACCTCGACCCCGGCCTCGGCCAAGCGCATGGTCAGGGTACCGCCGGTCAAGGCGAGCGGCAGACCGGAGGCGAAGCCCAAGAGCAGGATGCCCAGGATCCTGGGCTCGAGATAGACCCGTGCGGCCTCGCCCCAGCGAGCGAGCGCCGGGTTCACGGCCGAGCCTCCCGGCCGTGTTCTCTCTCGGCCGCGGGGCTGGCCTCGCTCAGAAGAAGCGCTCCTGCACCTCGACGATGTCGCCCGGCAGGATCGGCTGGGTGGGCGGCACCGGCACGCCCTGGGCGTTGGC
>JANWZN010000242.1 GCA_025054575.1 Geminicoccaceae bacterium
TTCGAAAAAGCGCGGCTGCGGGGGCGTTTTCGCGAAGTCCCAGTCGTAGAAGATCCATCCCGGCCTCGAATTCCCGCTCGTATCGGCGGGCGGATCGGGCTCGTCTTCAGCGAGCAGTCGGAAAAACGCCGAAAATTCGCGACAGCCGAGACACGGTTGCTTGTGGCATTGCCCCGCTTCCGCACGCCGCTTGAACATGACCACGTATTTGGTGAGGCTGTCTTCGGGCCCGGCCCGTTCGGTGAGTCCGATGCGGGCGTGGACGAGATAAGCCACGTCGCGGAGCACCAACGCCGCCCGTTGCTGGCGGACGTCGGGATCGTCGGCGCGGATCTCGGGTCGATCGGAGGAAGCCTTGAAGGCGACCTCGTTGCGGCGGATCGCGTGGAAGCGGACCGGCTTGAGACGGTCGATGCGCTCGACGATCCAGCGCATCTGCGGCTTCCACAGGATCGCCTCGAGGATCCCGCGCGCAGCCGAAGGCGTCATGATCTCGTACGAGACCCGCTCGACCTTCATCTCGGGTCTCGTGAAAAGTGCGTAGTCCCCCCACACGAGAAGTCGAAACGGTCGCGAGACCTGCATGATCCCTCCCCTCGCTCACACGAGAAGCTCCGAAGGCTCGTACGCGCGCAGCCGATCGATCCTCAGGCCGAAGCGTTCGTCGTAGAGCCGCGCGTCTTCGAGCCGAAGAAGACCGGGGACGAGTTCTCTCACGGCTCCGGCGCGAAGCATCGCGCTCGCGGTGCGCCGATAAACGCCGACGAGAAAACGCTGCGCGCGGCGCAAGAGCGCGCGCAGCCCCGCTCCCGCCGTTGCCCGAGCGGCGATCTCCCCGGCCAGGTGGCGTCCTTCCGCCCAGGGCACGAGGACCGGCACCTGCTCGTCCGGGATCATCCGGAACCGCTCGGCGGCGGTGCGGAAGGCGAAGGCGAGATCGGGCCGGGCGAGCAGCTTCTCGCCGGTGAGCAGCTGCGCACTGTCGAGCCGCTCGCCCCGAGACCAGTAGAGCTCGCGGAAATAGCGCTCGAAGGCCTCCTGCGCGAGCGGATCGGGAAGGGCGGTCAGGAGCTTGCGACCGATCTCGGCGGCGATGCGGAGGATCCCGGGCGGCGGCTCGGTCGGCGGTCGGAAGACCACGACCCGGCCGAAGTCGGCGAGGCGGCCCTCGCGATTGCAGCGGCCGGCCGCCTGGGCGATCGAATCGAGCCCTGCGACGGCGCGGAAGACCACCGGGAAGTCGAGGTCGACCCCGGCTTCCACGAGCTGCGTGGAGACGACGCGCACCGGGCGCTCCGGCTCGGCGAGGGCGCCGCGGATCGCACCGAGCACGGCCGAGCGGTGCGCGGGACACATGAGCGCCGAGAGGTGGAAAGTGTCTTCGGGCATGAGCGCGGCGAGCTCGCGCGCGGCGTCGCGCCGGTCGACGATCGCGAGCACGCGTCGCTCGGCGCGTAGACGCGCGGCGAGATCCGGCCAGGTGATCGGTTGCAGCTCCTGGAGAAGCTCGAACCGGGTGCGCCGCATCCGGCGGCGCAGCGCCTCGGGATCGGGGGCGAGCTCGCGGGCGGGGGCGGAAAGACCCTTGAAGCCCTCGCGCGAGGAAAGAGCCGGCTGGGTGGCGGTCGAGATCACGACGGTCGTGCCGTAGCGCGCGACGAGCTCGTCGAGCGCGAAAAGGATCGGGCGCAGATGATCGACCGGGAGCAGTTGCGCCTCGTCGAGGACGACGACCGAGCGCGCGAGATTGTGCAGCTTGCGGCAGCGCGAGGGCTTGGCCGCGAAGAGTGATTCGAAGAGCTGCACGGTGGTGGTGACGACGATCGGCGCGTCCCAATTCTCGGAGGCGAGGCGAGTCGCGGTGGTCTCGCGCTCGGGGGCGAGATTGCTGTGGTGCTCGACTACCACCTCGGGACGATCGCGAAAGACGTCGCGGAAGACGTCGGCGGTCTGCTCGATGATGCTCGTGTACGGAATGGCGTAAACGACGCGCCGCAGCCCGTGGGCGCATGCGTGGGCGAGTGCGAAGGCGAGCGAGGAGAGGGTCTTGCCGCCACCGGTCGGGACGGTTAGGGTGAAGAGCCCCGGGGTGTCGCGCGCACGGTCACGACAGGCGCGCAGCACCTCGGCGCGCAGCCGATTGACCGGCGTGGACGGGGCGCGAGCGCTCAGCTCCTCGAGGTAGCGATCGAGGATCCTCCTGAGCGCCTCGATCGACACGCCGTTCGGCCGTGCCGCCGCCCGCTCGGGGTCCATGAACCGTTCGGTGTCCAAGAAGTCGGCGTCGACCAGGGCCGAGAACAACATTCGGATCCAGAAGGCCTGCCGCTCCGGTCGGCAGACGCGTTCACAGATCCGCCCCGGCGCGGGCGGTGCTCGATCGAGCAGGGTGGCGGGCGCCCCGCCGCGCCGAACTCGGCCGAGCACGTCGCGCTCGCGCGCTCGTTTCAACCGATGCTCGAGCGCGCCACCCGTCGCGCCGGTCCAGTCGGGCAGGCCGGCGTGATGGCCGGCCACGACGAAGGCGAGCGCCCGGCCGGCACCTTCGCCGAGCCGATCGAGCGCGAGAAGCGCACCGGCGATCGAATGTTCCGGCCCGCGCCTCGTTCGCTCCGAACCATCGTCTTCCAGATGCGCATCGGGACCGGCGACACGGCGCAAGTACCGTTGGAATTCGGGATCGTATTTGCCGAGATCGTGCCACAGACCGGCGATCGCGGCCCAGTCGGCGGAATCGAACGCCTCCGCGAACGCCGCCGCGCGCGTCGCCGTCTCTTCGAGATGCGCGGCGAGATCGTGCCAATCCTGTTCCAATCGATCGGCGCGAGCGTGTGCGAACACCTCGGCCATCGCAAACGTCCACAACCATTAGTAGCGATATTGCCCGTTTATCTTAGGTCCCGATCTGCGTCAACGCACGGCTCTCGGCGCTATAGGCCCGCGCGGGTGCCGCTGTCGCATCCGCTTGACGGCGCGAGGGCGCGTACGCATTTCCGGCGCATGAGCGCGATCACGATCCTCGACCGTCGCGCCGGCGCGCCCGCGAATCCGCCCCGCAAGCCGGCTTGGATCCGGGTCAAGGCCCCG